>NZ_KB897843.1:0-74576 GCF_000377185.1 Rhizobium sp. 42MFCr.1 | reverse complement strand
CCTTTGCCCCCTCGATATGCGCCCAGTTAGTCGCTGTCGATCGGAGACGCATTTTATCGCTTTGGGCCGGCAGCGGTTATGCCTCAGCCCTCTTTCCGCCAATTCCGGCCGCACGAGATATCCCGCTGACGGAGGTTGCCTCTCACCTACCTGGCCATGACCACCTATGCCTCCAGAAAGTCGGGTCGAGGCGCTCGCCACCAGTGTGATGGCAGATGCGCGGTCGCTTGAGGAGTTGACGACCGGTTCCCGTAGGGCGGAGTACTTAGCGCGGCTTCCGTCAGGGCTTTCCACTGGCGTGGTCGTCATCCACCACTCCACTACCGCCGACGAGGGGCCGCTTGAGGTCCTCTGGGCAGTCCTCACATGCCCGCCCCGTTAAGCTTGCGGTCGGATCCAACCAAGCAATCTACGGGAGACGATTGATTGGACGAGTCCACCCAATCGGTCGACCAAGGGATTTAGATCGAGCCGCCATTCTCAAAGCGACTGGTGTTTGCATTCCTAGTCTGCCTCCTGTCCCAATGTATCCGCGACATAGGGGCCCCGCGCTCCCATAGGACGGGCATGACCAGTGGTAGTATCGACAGCGGTCTGATGTTCGAGTTCGGCATTCAGCGCTGCGCCAAGGATCAGAATGACGACGGAGAGCCACGTCCACATCAGAAAGCCTATGAGCGCACCCAGGGTACCATAGGTGGCGCTGTAGTCGGCAAAGCGGTTGAGGTAGAAAGCGAAGCCGAAGGACATCGTGAACCAGCCAACCGCTGTGAAGGCCGCTCCCCACGTGACCCAGCGGACCCGCGCGGGTTCGCGGCTCGGTCCGAACCGGTAGATCGCCGTCGACGCGACCAGCACAATCACGATGAGAACAGGCCATCGGACCACAAGCACCATCTGCTCCTGGAAGGAGTCGATCCAAATGAAGGCCAGAAGCAAAGGCATCACGGCCATGAGGAATATGACCAGCACCGCAGACAGCATCGCGCAGAGCGTGAAACACAGCGCGATCAAGTTCAATCGAACCAAGCTACGCTTCTCATTCTCCTCGTAAGCGACGTTCATCGCGTCGAATATCGCCAGCGTGCCGTTGTGGGTAGTCCATAGCGCGACCGCAAGTCCGAGAAGGAAGGCGATGCCCAAAGTGCTGCTTCCACGTTCGACGATGGCTTTGATCTGATCCGCGATAATGTCGAACGCCCCGGGAGGCAGGAGCCACGAGAGTTCGCGCAGGTGATCCGATATTGTGACCGGATCGGCGACGATGCCGTACAGCGAAACGACGGCACCGACCGCGGGGAAGATTGAAAGCAGCAAGTAAAACGAGACGCCTGCGGCGATCAGCATGATGCGGTGGGCGGAGACCTTTTCAACGACGCGCCAGAAGACGTCTTTCAGCCCCTTCTTAGGGATCTGCTCCGGGACGGCCGCTCCCCGACCTCTCTGTTCCAAGCCGACATCACCGGGCAAGGACCGCGGGAGATGCCTTTTCTTTGCGAAGGCCGCGACAATTACGGCACCCGCCAGTGCAATCACCATCCCCCTCGTAAGAGGCCCGACAAAAGGATTGAACGTCGTATTTGGCCGCATTTCATCTCCTCCGCTACGCGACGAGAAAACGCGGAGCAGTGACAAAAGATGCAGCAGAGCGTTCGTTGCGACACGTGGCCCTCTCGCCTCGTCTACGAGACCGCCGACGCCACGGATTCAGCCAACTGGCTCTGTGTAAAGGGTTTCGCCAGTCTGGGGAGATCGCAGGACACTCCGCCTGGAATCTCAGCATAGCCACTGGCGAGAATGACGGGCAGTCCAGGTAGCAGCCTGGCAATTTCAGTAGCGAGTTCGCCGCCGGTCATGCGAGGCATGGCATGGTCAGTCACGACCAAGTCTGGCAGCGGCCCCTGCTCAAGAAGCCGAAGCGCCTCCTCGGCAGAGTATGCCTGCATAGCCTGGTGGCCGAGATCCTCAAGCATCAGGACAGTGTTCATCAGGACAAGCGGATCGTCGTCCACCGCGAGAACGTTCAGCCTGCGCTCCGAACGCTTGCTAAGAATGCTCGGCTGAAGTGGCGGCTGCTCGACGGACTCCGTTTCCTCTGCCAAAGGTAACCAGAGTTCGGCGGTCGTTCCTCCTCCCTGTGACGACCTGAGAGCGAGCGCGCCTCCGCCCTGCGCCATCAGTCCCTGGACCATCGGTAGACCCAGACCGGTACCCTTGCCGACTCCCTTGGTGGTGAAGAAGGGCGCTGTCGCCTTCTCCAAGGTCTCAGCATCCATCCCATCGCCGTCATCCTTGACGCTCAGGCAGACGAAATCTCCTTGAAGATCTTTCACATCGTCTCTGTGAACCGACTGTTTGCTGGCCGAGAGCGTGATGACGCCACCGCGAGGCATTGCGTCGCGTGCGTTCACGACCAGGTTCAAGAGTGCTGTCTCCAGCTGGTTGGCGTCGGCTTGAACTTTTGGCAGAGCAAGCGGAAAGCTCGTCACGATCTCAATCGAGGGACCGATCGACCCCTGAAGCAGGCCCGCCATCCCCTTCACGAGGTCGGCCACGTCCACAGGCTCGAGCTTGAGTTCCTGCTTGCGGGAGAAAGCAAGCAACCGTTGCGTCAGGGCCGCGCCCCTTTTCGCCCCTTGGATGGCGTTCTCGATCAGATCGGTGTTGTTCTGACCGGCAAGCGCCCGTTTCTTCGCGATCTCGAGACTGCCGAGGATAGCCATCAGCAGATTGTTGAAGTCGTGGGCGACGCCGCCCGTGAGCTGGCCTACGGCTTCCATCTTCTGGGCCTGAAAGAGTTCGCGCTGTGCTCGCTCGAGAGCTTCTTGCGATTGCCGCTTCTCCGTAATGTCGCGCGTGATCTTGGCGAAGCCGATAAGCGTGCCGTCCTCGGCTCGAATGGGATCGATGATCACATTCGCCCAAAAGCGAGTCCGGTCCTTTCTGACCCGCCAGCCTTCCCTTTCGAACCGGCCCTCGGACGCGGCGATTTCAAGCGCCCTTGCTGGCAGGTCGCCCCCCTTGTCCTCCTCAGTATAGAACTGAGAGAAATGCCGACCGATGATCTCCTCAGGCTCGTATCCCTTGATGCGGCGTGCCCCCGCATTCCAGCTCGATACGTAACCGCTCGGGTCGAGCATGTATATTGCGTAGTCGGTCACACCTTCGACCAGAAGACGAAACTGCTCCTCGCTCCTATCCAGGTCTTCGGTCTGCCTACGCTCTAGGCGGTCGATGGTCATGAGGATTTCCAATTGCCGGTTTCTCGAGTAATGTCATGCATTCGCAAGTCCGGGCGAACTCAAAGCATGGCGTCGAGTTGGGGTGACCGAACTCCGGCGTTAACCCGAGTACGTTTCCACAAATCTTCATTTTCCCGTTGGCCCGGCAAGAGATAACGTGTATCCGGGCCGAACGGTTCCCATGCAGACGATCTTGAAGTCGTCGAACGGGTCCTCGTTGGCGCGCCATTGGGCCGTCGGCAGGGTTCCGCTTTCCTGATGTCATTGCCGGTGGTGATCTGGTTCGTTCGCCATAATTCCGGTGTGGGCTGCAAGTTCCAATCCGGGAGCAACCGCGAAGGGTGCCGCCGCGGCGGTTCCCTCTCCACGTGGTTGTCGGAAGCGCGTAGCATCCAGCAGCAAGCAGAATGACCGCGATCGCGGTGGAGACCAGGACCCGATTTCATGATCGTTTCCTGTCAGCGGACCGTGGCCAAGCGGTTCGCTCGGTCGCGTGCGCGTCGCCGATTTTCGCGCCTGCGGTCGAGTGATAACCCGGCAGGCCACTCGCTTGTTGCGCGTCCCTATCTCAGGCTCGAGCAGTCTATCTCACGCACCTGCTGCGAAAAGCCGGCTCCTTGGAATGTTGGATATCTCGTCGCCGACCGGAACAATGTCGATCACTCAATGAGGCGGAACAGATGCTGCACTCCTGAAACTTCGAAGCACGTCATCGTGGTTCAGACGCAACGAAGCGGTAGCGGGCGTTATTCGGACGATCCCGACAGTTCTTAGGCTAGGCAATCGGCTTATCGTTGAGCAGCGACAGCGTCCAAGATACCGCCTGCGTCTCTGCCGTGGTAGTCGCGCTAGAAGGAGGCGATTTCCTGCTTTCTCCGGGCCACACGGGAGAGCGATAACTCCGGGATCAGGTCGCTGTTCCAAGCCGCCCATAAAATCGCGCGGGCCTTTCGCTTCATCTATCTGGAAGAAAGCCGAGATCGATGGAACAACGACGATCGGTGGAGGTTCTGTCTGTACCGCTCGGCTCGTTTCGTACCCCAGCAGGTTCAAACGCGGCCGACCGGCTTTCTCTTCCTTTGACGGATCGAGGCAACGTCCCGGAGACGGGGGACGTCCGATCATTTCATGGACGGGAACATCCACCATCACGCGGAGTTTGGTGGCCGCAAGCTTGCCATAGGAGGACACCATGGCTCCCGAAAAGACACTCAACGACCTCTTTCTTGATACGCTCAGGGACATTTATTTTGCTGAAAAGCAGATTTTGAGGGCCCTTCCAAAGATGGCTCGCGCGACGCAGTCGGAAGAAGGCAAAGCCGGATTCCTCAAGCATCGCGACGAGACACAGGGACAGATCGAGCGTCTCGAACAGGTGTTCGAACTCATCGGCAAACCGGCTCGTGGCAAGACCTGCGAAGCCATCCAAGGCATCCTCGCCGAAGGCGAAGAGATCATGGAGGAATACAAGGGCTCGATTGCGCTTGACGCGGGCTTAATATCGGCGGCTCAGGCAGTCGAGCACTACGAGATTGCGCGTTACGGCACCCTGATCGCCTGGGCCGACCAGCTCGGGCTCAGAGAGGCTGCGCCTCTTCTGCAGGCAACCCTTGCCGAAGAGGAAGCCACCGACACGAAGCTTACCGAGCTCGCACGGGCGTCAGCCAATCCCAAGGGAAGAAAGGCCGCTTGAATCTTAGGAAGGCCATCCACTGGGGCGGCCTTTTCTAGTTCACCTTATGCGGCATCCAAAAATGGAACGAAGAGAATGACCAAGAAAGCTATAGTCACGCAATCCGACACTGTTACCATTCACGACCAGAGCCCTCATCGCGGCGAAGGCGGCGAACTCCACCAGTTCGCCGAAGATGGCCACGACGTTTTGACAACGGCACAAGGCGGCCCTATTGCCGACGACCAGAATTCGCTTCGGGTCGGCGCCCGCGGTCCGCTCGTCGTCGACGACTTCCACTTCCGCGAAAAGATCTTCCACTTCGACCACGAAAGGATTCCCGAGCGCGTCGTCCATGCCCGCGGCTATGGCGCGCACGGCTTCTTCGAGACCTACGAATCCTTGGCGGCCTACACTCGTGCCGACTTGTTTCAGCGGGCGGGCGAGAAGACGCCGGTCTTCGTCAGGTTCTCCACGGTTGCAGGCAGCAAGGGATCGTCAGATCTCGCCCGCGACGTCCGCGGCTTCGCCGTGAAGATGTACACCAAGGAGGGCAACTGGGATCTAGTCGGCAACAACATTCCGGTATTCTTCATCCAGGACGCCATCAAGTTTCCCGACCTTATCCATTCCGTCAAACCGGAGCCGGACCGCGACTTCCCACAGGCGCAGTCGGCCCATGACACTTTCTGGGACTTCATCAGCCTGACGCCGGAAAGCATGCACATGATCATGTGGGTTATGTCTGATCGGGCGATCCCGCGCTCCTTGCGCTTCATGGAAGGCTTCGGCGTTCACACCTTCCGGTTCGTCAACGCAAAGGACGAGTCGACCTTCGTCAAGTTCCACTGGAAGCCGAAGCTCGGCCTGCAATCGGTGGCTTGGAACGAAGCCGTGAAGATCAACGGCGCCGACCCTGACTTCCATCGGCGCGATCTCTGGCAGTCGATCCAGTCCGGAAATTTCCCGGAATGGGAATTGCAGGTTCAGCTCTTCGACCAGGACTTTGCCGACAGCTTCGACTTCGATGTCCTCGATCCGACAAAGATCATTCCGGAGGAAGTGTTACCCCCTCAGCCGGTTGGTCGGTTGGTTCTCGATCGCATGCCTGACAACTTCTTTGCGGAGACCGAGCAGGTCGCCTTCATGACCCAGAACGTCCCTCCGGGGATCGACTTCAGCAACGATCCGCTGCTGCAGGGGCGCAACTTCTCCTACCTCGACACGCAGCTCAAGCGGCTGGGTGGCCCGAACTTCACGCATCTGCCGATCAACGCGCCGAAGTGTCCCTTCCACACTTTCCAGCAGGACGGCCACATGGCGATGCGCAATCCCGTCGGGCGTGCGAACTACCAGCCAAACTCCTTCGGCGAAGGGCCGAGGGAGTCGCCTGTACAAGGCTACCGTCACTTTCCCGCCGAAGAGGAAGGCCCAAAGGTGCGTCTGCGCCCGGAAAGCTTTTCCGACCATTACAGCCAGGCACGGCAGTTCTACATCAGCCAGACCCCGCCCGAACAGCGTCATATCGAGGCGGCCTTGACGTTCGAGCTCAGCAAGGTCGAGACGCCCGCGATCCGGGAGCGGATGGTCTCGCATCTCCTGAACATAGAGGAGACGCTTGCCTCCACCGTCGCCCAGAAACTCGGTTTCCAATCCATGCCGGAGCCCGCCGACGCGGCGATGCCAACCCGCCAGGACCTCGAACCGTCGCCGGCCCTCAGCATAGTGGAGCGTGGTCCCAAACGCTTCGAGGGACGCAAACTTGGCATTCTGGTAACCGATGGCGTCGACGCCAAGCTGCTCAAGGCCCTTGGGGACGCCGTCACCAAGGAGAAGGCAGTCTTCGACGTGATCGCGCCGAAGGTGGGCGGAGTCACAGCCTCGGACGGGACGCTGATCAAGGCCCATCACATGATCGACGGCGGACCATCGGTACTCTTCGACGCCGTCGCCCTCCTCACCTCCGCCGAGGCGATCGACGATCTCGTCAAGGAGGCAGCGGCGCGGGACTTCGTCGCCGACGCTTTCCAGCACTGCAAGTTCATCGGCTACGATCCGTCGGCACTGCCACTGCTTGAAAAGGCAGGAATCGCCGACGCTCTCGACGAGGGAGTGATAGCGCTACCTGGCGACGATGGCCTTGCGGCTTTCGTGGAGGAGCTGGGAAAGCTGCGTGTCTGGGGTCGCGAGCCATCGGTTAAGCTCGGCAAGGCGTCTGCGCAGATCAAAGCATGATTGGCGAGGCGCGGCAGCAATGCCGCGCCAGCCCAGTTTCTTAACCGACAGGAGCGAACCACCGTGGTTCGAAATTTCGCCACTTCTGTCCTGAATGTGGATCGCGACTGTTTTCGGCGGACGAGAAGGAGGCGGAAATCAAGCTCGGCGTCCTGCACGACGCGCCGACGCCGCTCACCCCGACCTACGAGCTCGGGATCAGCGCCGCGAGAACTGGATTCGCCCGATTGAAGGCGCCAAACAGTTCGGAAGATCGGCGATAAAACCTAAGCCTTCATTCGTCGTCGGTAGGCGATCGCCTCGTCCACAACCGCCGACGACGGGAGCGTGATATCCAGCCATCGCGCTAGTGCGATCATTCCGTACTCCGGGAACCGTTCGCTATAACAGATGCTGGCGGTCTCCCTGCCGAGAAAGGCCGCAAACGCGACCTGGTCGTTGGCGACCTTGTCGGCATCGTGCGTGTTCACGACGACGAGGTGCGCGCATCCGATCGACGACTGCGACAGGCGCAGACAGGACAAGACTAGTTGAATGCCAAGGACTATCAGTTGCCGTTCCCGTTCGATGCAAGATAGACAAGCTGTAAGTCCACCTCGGCCCGCTGCAGCTTGAGGCGGCAGACCAGCAGAAGGCTGGCGACGCTAAGGTTAAATCGCGCGACTAGGCATCGAGTGCAGCGTTGCTCCGCCGGTCGTTGAAAGCCTTCAAGATGGAGATCCGGCCATGCCATTTACCCTGCTGTTTAAAATAGCGGCATGCATCGAAACTCCGACTGGCATCGCCCTCTTCCTTCTGCCGAACACGGTTACCCAACTACTGCTTGGGGAAGCCCTATCGGGCGCTGGTCGGGCCGTCGCCTCCCCTCACCGAGTTGACGTTGTTCGCATCGGGCATCATGGCGTGGTCGGGAAGGAAAATTTCTAAAAGAAGCCCAGCGCTCGCGGGCATGATGATTTACAATGTCCTGACGGCCATCTACCTGGCGGCGGTCTTCTTCCAGGCAGCGCATGTCGGAACGCTGCTTCTGCCCGCGATCATGCCGCATGCGGTGTTGGGTTTGCTGCTTGTATACCCCTGGGCGTCTGAGGGCGATCTAAACCCGGAATGGACGACCCTGCAACATGAACGGTGGCGGTCTCCGCTGCAAGGCCGCCCGCACCAACATAATGGAATTGCATTCATCTCGTTGGTCGACCATGCTTTCAAACGGAAGGACGGACGGTGTCTAAACGCTAGATTTCGTGCTGGCATGCGCTGCGCTTCATTTTCCGCCTATCACTGGGCAGAACAGATCCGATCACTTTCCGACGCCTACTGCGCGGTAAAAAAGGTCAACAGCACCTTGCCCTTCTCGCCGAGCAGACAAACGAAGCGGTCAGGCTTTCCGGTCTTCTCCTTGCGAGCAATATATGCCTCGCCCAGGATCACGGTCTTGATTGGAACGTCGCCGACCTTTGTGTCTGCCTTACTCACCGCCAGGCTTTCAATATCCATAACGAGATCCGTAACCTCCGGCGATCTTTCTTGAAGGGCCAGAAGGCCCGTTGACTTGCATGCCGTCACAGCGGGATCCACCGTCGCTTGAGCGTGGGCGCCGGACGCGAATGCCACTGCCGCGGCGATCATACAGACCCGCGTTATCATAGGCGCCTTTCGTGGCGAAAGAACCCGCCTCCCCACGGGCGTTTCGGGAGCGTGAATCCTGTCAGTCACGCCTTGTCGACGATCTTCTTGACCGCCTCCTTGGTTTCGCCCTTGGCGACCTGCGCCTTGCCCTTCGCTTCCTGGATTGAGCCCTTCGCCTGTTCCTCGTGATTGTCGATGGCCTTGCCAGCGGCCTGCCGGGCTTTTCCTGCGATTTCGTTGGCAGTGCCTTTGATCTTGTCGGACGTGCTTCCCATCGGATGTCTCCTTTTAACGGTGCCCACACAGAAATGCCAGAATGCGCACTTCGTTCCCGATCAAATCGCGGGAACTTTTCAGTTCGTGGAGATTACCCGTCGGCGCGAAACGAAAGCTCTCCACCGGGCGTTCGGAAACGTCTCTCGGAAACGGCTGTCGCTTGTCATCGCTCATGGAATGGAAACGGCCACGCTGATCTACGGTTTCCATTCTCGGGCGAAAGTCTTCCGGAGGAAAGCGAGCGCCTTCTGCGCCCGGTGCACGAGATCGTGTGCCCGACGGCCGGCTCGATATCGAGTTCGACCTTGAAGCCTGCCGTCTCGAGCTGAGCCGCTGCTAGCGAAGAAGCCATCGAGGGGATGGTCCGATCGTCCTTGCCGTGCACGAGGAGCACGGGCGTGTCCTTACTCGTGCCGGAGACCGGCGTTGGCGGCAAGGAGACCTGCGAAAGACACGCGTGCGCCGAACTTCCATCGTCCGGAGGCGACCGCGTCAAGGGCGACGATCGCGCCCTGCGACACACCGACGAAAGCGATCCGGACGAGCGCAACCCTCTTTCCTAGCAGCATCGCCGATGGTCTTATCAAAAGCCTCTCGCACGGCCTGGATGCGTCCGGGTTGTAATTGCGCGCCGTCGACGCTGAACCATTCGTGACCGCCCTCCTGATGGAACGGTGCAGTAAAGCGCGTCTCTGGTAGTGAAGCCCGCCACGAAGACGCCAACGGCATGAGTTGGGCGCCGGAAGCGCCGAAGCCGTGAAGAAAGACGACGAGAGATCTGGATGCGGTGTTTCTTTGACTCGGAATAAGCGGAGGGCGCTCGACCCGTCATGGGGAACGCCCTGGTGACCCGCACAACCTTGCGACGTTGATATCCCAGCCAGCGGCTGGATAGCGAAAGTCGACCGTCTAGTCGAGTTCGACCTTTCGTTCCGGTGACTGGCTTAGTGGTCGGGGGTCTATCATTGCCTTCCCTTATGCTTGGGGCGAGGTCGCTACGGACGGGTTGGACGCTCGTGTGACGTTTCGATGCCCGCACCGAGAAATCGGAAAAACCGGTGCGTCCATCATTTCAGTCGTGTCCCATTAACATGCAGCGACGTCGGGCAATTAACCTGCAGCGGCGAGGGGCGACCGGACGAAAGGCACCGTCTGCTCCATAATGCCGGATTTCTGCGAGCCTACGGAAGCTTCTCGAGCAGATATCGAAATCCGTTCGTAGTTCTGTAGCGTCCTTCGCCTAGGCTGTACGTCTGATCATTCTAGCGAGAGCGATCAAAATGCACGCGCCGATGAAGCCGGCAATCAGGTAGCCGAGCCACCCGGCGAGAACCACGCCGAAGAGAGCGAGGATAAAATTCGCCACGATCGCGCCGACGATCCCGAGAAGGATGTTCATCAGTACGCCCATGTTGCTTTTCATGAATAGTTCGGCGAGCCAACCGGCGATGCCGCCGATGACGATTGCGGCGATCCAGCCAATACCGGCGTTTTCCATATGAGGTCCCCGAGATTTCGTGATGTATATGGTCGACCGGAAGACCCGACGACCAGGCAATAAACTCTTTCGAGGTTGGTTGGTTCCCATATGGCAAATGCACGCTTTCCAGCCCATTGCGGGCATCTGGGCGGCATCACCTAATACGGTTGTTTTTCTCGAGTGGCCTCTGCGCCAGCGCGCTGTTCGCAAATCACGGCAAGCGAGCGATACCGGAATGGCAACACCTCGGGCTATCTGTGTACTCGCACGGGTGACCCGCGGTCGGCGCGGGTAACTATGCTTCGCTTCTGCAGGTCTCGCCTCACGAAGACTATTGGGTGGTCTCGATGGTCTTCAATTCGCGTTCGGCAGCAGCCGCGAATAGCGGCACCGGATCGTCGCGTAGCGCCTTGATGGCCCAAACGGCATGTTCGGTCGTGTCACCGCTTCGCATATCGCCTCAGCATCAGCCGCGTCCTTCTTGTTGCGCTTGACGTAAGGATTCACATAGCGTGGCGGCATCAGTGGCTCGCCGCCTTGAGATGGCGGCTGGTGTAAGGGTGGCGCTGCCCCCGCTTTCTGTAAACTCGTTTGACATTCAAGCCTCCCATGCATGGTTGACGGCGGCGGCAGCATCCTAGGACCCATCGATTGGAAGGCGTTCCCTTCACTTCCAGCCTCCTCGAGAACTACGCGCTCGGGGGCGTCAAGGCGAAATTCGACCTCGCGGTCAATGAACTTTTACCCGACGTGGGGTCATGCAAGGTGATTGACATGATCAGGGCGCGTCGGGACACGCCGAGCAACGGAATTCAGTGGCCGAGCGTGACGGGAGCAGGCTGTCGAAGAAACGCAATGCTTCATCCTGAGAGGCGACATTGGGGGCTTCGGCAACGGACACGTTTGGGACGTTTACCCGTCGTGGATCAACTGCCGCCCACACAATCAAATCATAGACCGTCGGCAGGCGACACGCACCAGACGACGTTGCCCACGTCGTCGGCGACGAGCAGCGCACCCGTCTTGTCGAACGTCACGCCGACCGGGCGGCCCCTCCTGGTTTTTTTATGGGAGTTTTCGCCGGACAGTTCGGGGCCAGCGGCGAAAACTTCCCGCTTGTCCCGCCTCCTCCCTCCAAACCGGGACGACCCTATTTTTACGGTTTTCAAGCTTCCAGGAAATGGGGACTAAAGTCCGAGCCGCGGTTCTGACTGAGGTTCGGGAAACTTGAAGTCGACACCGGCATCCATAGCGGCCGTTAGAAAAGCGAATTGGGCCACCTCGCTTGTCACGGTGCCTTTGATGACGCCTTCGCATGCCTCCATCGCGTCGATAAAGGGAGTACCGTCGTGCACAGGCCAATCGGAAATTAGCAGATCTAGCGCCTCTTCCGCCGACGTGAGGGTGTAGACAATCTGCTTTCTCATGACGAGAACAACCAACCATCCCGGTGTCGACACAGACTTGCCATCCTCGTAGCCATCTCGAGAAGGAACGGTAGTCAACAAGATAGGTTCCGTTGCACGTACTCAGTGCGCCTTCAGGATTCCATTCCAAAATCGAACGAGGAACGCCCTCAGGAAGGGACGGTGGAATGTCAACGAGATTTGGATCAGGTCCGCGTTCCGTCGTCATCGACGTCGACGCCTTGGCATTTCCAGACCCACGGTCTGGCTTCCAGTCGCCAGGCTCGATTGGTTCCACATCGAGGGCATTGGAAGCCCTATTTCCACCGTTTCGTCGCCAGATAATCCCCGCAACCGTCGTCCCTGAAGTCAGACGTGAACTTCTCGAGCGATGGCGGCCTTTCGTTCGCCCAGCGTGTTGGAAACAAGCCCCGCTCATCCCCGCCCGCTCGTCTGCGCGGACGCTAGCAAGTCCCGGCGGCAGTGGATTGCTTGACAAAGTGTGCGCCACACGGGGCCAATGAACGGCACAACGCTAGTCGGGAGCGGGTCTCAACTCGCTGGTTCGGCACTCGACAGCGTCAATATCGGCTCGACGACCCCTTCGTAAGTACCAAGATCTTGTCCTGGATGAAGTTCTCTAACTCACCCAAGGTGCTTCAACTAACCACCCGTCTCATGGTGCGGTGCGGCAACCCGCTTCGATTCTGGAGAACCTTTGAAGCGGAGAAAGATCGACAGTACGACGACGACTGCGGTGGATAGAAACTCGGACTGCCAGTTCTGAAAAGATTCAAACCAAAACTGGGAGCTGCTTAGGTGCTCCCGGATCGTTATGATTGCCTGTCCATGCATTATCGCATCCACGTTGCTTGCCTCGGCGCTATACTTCAGATGGAGCACAAACGTCACAACAAATAGCATGCCAAGCGCCGCACCGAGCGAATATGAGTAAGCTTGCCGGACCCATCCGCCGAAGCGGACGGGCCAAGGGGAGTCCGCTGGTATTCTACCAGCAGGATCGCCATCGGGGTCTGCACGTTCGTCAGGGTCTTTCGACTCCGCCGAGCCGCGCTGGAACAGATATGCCGTCAGCATCACGTAGGCGGACATCTGAAGAAATTCAGACTCCCAGTTCTCGAAAAGAGAAGACAGAAAATGTCCGGAGACCCCGTACGTCAGCAAGTTGATCTGCGGCCGTCCGTGTTCGACAAGGTCGTTGTCGTAGACCGCCCATCCACTCACCAGCATTCCGCCCATAGTGACACCTGAAAGGAGGAGGAGGACGATGGTGAGGCCGTTGTCTCGCAGTAGTTTCATGGCGCGCCTCCACTGGTGTGCGTTCTATAACTTCGACAAGCGAGGCATGTTCCTTCTCGACATCACGGCCTCCGTCCGCGAACGTGTAATTCACTGTGTCACGCCGCAAGCCACCCGGAGGATACCTCGCTGGATGACCACGCCTCGGTTTTCAACGCGCGCTCGGAACAAGGCGGAGGCGACTTTTGTTCCTTCCAAGTAGCACTGCCGACGTAGAAGCATGACATCGAGGGTAGCGTTATGGGTGCGGATCCGCGACGGCGGCCTAGCGGCGAAATGATAACGAAGATCGCCCGATAGTCGGGGTTCCTCTCCCACGATCAGGATGGAAAGCTCCCGGATGTGGTTCGACCATGTTCGCGCTATGTATGATCCGGCGGACGCATATTTGATGCGCGGGTTCCAGACACCCGCGCATTTCTACCTGCAGAGCAGTTCTGACATCCGACACGCGTTCTTAATGGAGTAACCGTCCCGATCATTGTTGAAATAAACCCAGACGGTTTTGGCGCCGCATGTGTGTATTCGTTCGGCCCACACTTTAAGCTCGTCGTCGCTGTAGTCATGGCGATACCACTGCTTGATCCCGTGGAATCTAACATAGATGTCGTCTGAAGTCCGTACGAGTTCATCCGGCAGCCGGGGCCCACTACATGAACAGAAAATGACCTGGGCGGCGTTGAATGCTTGGTAGACGTTCGCGTTCCACCAGCTCTTGTGCCGAAACTCGACAACATTTCTGCAACGCGGGTCGAGTTGTGAAATGATCGAATGCAAGAGTTCCGGACTGTAACGCACACTAGGCGGCAGTTGAAAAAGAAAGCATCCCATCGGAGATCCGAGAAGGTCAGCGATGTAGCCGAAATCTTTAATGAGGATCGC
Organism: Rhizobium sp. 42MFCr.1; assembly: GCF_000377185.1. NCBI lineage: Bacteria > Pseudomonadati > Pseudomonadota > Alphaproteobacteria > Hyphomicrobiales > Rhizobiaceae > Rhizobium > Rhizobium sp. 42MFCr.1. Next base: position 60,434 of record NZ_KB897843.1, on the reverse strand, counting down.
TGTATCCTCGAATCGCTTGATATGGGTTATCAGTTCGCAGACTTTGATGGTGTAAATGAAATTGGGCTCCGCCTGGCGGATCCAGGTCTTTACTGCACTGACTGTTGGCCAGGAATAGAACGGGGCGTTTAGCTCGACAGTGCTGAAATGGTCCTGATAAATAGCGAACCATCGGTTCGCCGGAACTTCTGCTGGATAGAAGTTCCCTTTCCAATGCCAATAGTACCACCCGGAACAACCGATATGGATGCTTCCGGCTAGCGGATCGGCGGCCATGACCTCGGCGGCGTCCGGGCTTGCAAGGCGAACCTTGTGCATTTTGTTAGCTCGTTCAAAATTCGCTTCCCGCTGGTTTTGCCGGCGCTCTTTACGCCGAGCCCGTCGGGCAGCGATTTCTTCTGCTGTGCGTTCTGCCAAGATATAAGCCTCCCGGTCGAGGTACGCGCAAGTCGGTGATATCACTTGGTCACCAGTGGACGATTTACGCCAACGGTCTAACGGGCCAAGGACCGAAAGGTTTCCTGCGGAAAAGCGTGAAAGACATGAGGGCATGATACCATCAGCTAGTGCGCAAACTGACGCTCCACCCCGAGCCTTTACTTGAGCGCCGCCCTGCTCGACGACCCCTACATCCGCATCGGCGATACAGCTTATGCGGCCGCCAAGTACGGTGCCATGCTGCCCGCTACTGCCACTTGTTCCACAGTCGGGGGCACCTGTTCAAGAAGCCCCCGGGCCAACATCCAGGACCGCGGGCAACCGTGCGCCACCGTACGGGTCGATAAATGTCTGTCCACGGAGGGTGCAAAGGCGTATTATCTGTGGGTCGGCCCATTCTTTCCGGGCAGAGTCGATTGGGAGATCATATGTGCTCTTGCCTCAGGCGGGAGCCGTACCATGAATTTCTTCACCCACGTCGACCTTACAGACGAGCATCTCGATATCTTGACCTGCAGCATTCACGCGTGGTGCCTCAACCGCCAGGCCGACCCCGAAGGTCATCTTGCACGTGCGGCCACGACGCTCGCACTGGAAGTGATTTCCGCGTGTCCATCGATAACGTCGGCGGAATTGCGTGACGTGCTCCTCGCCCGAATTCCAGACCATTCGATTGCCGAATGGCGTTGAACCTCGGGCAGCGCGATGCGCCGCAAGATGTCGACAGCATAGCTATCCTCCTGAGTGAATCGGAGTATCTGTGTCAGCACCGGGATGGGTTGTCGTAATCGTCGAGCGTATCAACGCGTCTCACATCATTGCCTCAGCCGAAGACGCCCTTGATCTCTTGTATAGCGACTGGCCTGTCGCGGGTGGGACGGCCTTCTTAGTCGCGATGGAGACTTGCGCCGGCACCGCGACAGGCATGGTCACCCAAGAAGAAGCCCAGACCGCTTTCCTCCATGCAGCTCTGGAAGCAAAAGTTGCCTTCAGGACGGCATAGGCCAGCCCGCCCGTAGCTGTGGAATGGCGAACTACGCACCCGGAAACTTCGCATGCGTGGAACAGATTGTGACCGCCACGGTTAGCTTGACGGCACACCTCTCGGATTGGAAAATAATAATGACCAACGTTCCCGATATTTCGGCCAAACTAACCAAACGGACTCGGCTGAATGCTCTACGCAATGCTCAGGTAGTGCCCCCGCATAGGGTCGATTTGACCCTGAACCCGAGCACTCTGGAGCAGATGCGTGCGCCTTTTGGCGTCAATGCGCGTGCTTCCCCGGTTATTGCAAAGCACTGATGTGACCGCGCGTAATGAGTAAAAGAGTGGGATGCTGCTCGGGTTTTATGTCGGCGAGGAAGAGCCGTGAACCGCTTTGAGATCCCCGGCATGATCTTCGCCTTCCTCCTCGTGGTCGGAGCGATAGCCGTGATCGGGAAAGGCTTCTGAATGGCGTCGTCTTGGGTGATTGGAGGATTGAGATGTCAACGCCAATGGATATCCGCCCGTTCGGAATAGCGATCGACGTAAAGCCAGGCGGCCGAGATACTTGCCGACAGATGGCTGGAAGACAAGGGGAACGACGGTTGGGAAGCGGCTCGCGCCGCATGCGCAAGAGCGCTAGAGACACGGTCCAACGCCGAGGGAGCGCGAGCCTCTTTCATCACGGCGGCGGAAAAATCCAACATCCGCGTGAAAGCGGATGTGTAGTGGTTGCCCAAGAGCCCGCTTGGCCTCCACGCCGGCGGGGTCTCTTTTTGTTTATTCCCCATGAAAATCCAAGTTGGATTTTAGTGAAAATCGACAGTATCCTACTGGCGTCCAAACTTCTTACCTTGCCCCGTCGTTCTGCGCGGGGCTTTTTTTGGACTTCAGTCGAACTAGAGGCCGCCTTGCTCTGAACCCCGGCAGTCGCGGCGCGGCGGGGAATCGGTCTTTGGCAGGGCCGATCACAGTCGCCCGAACTTCGACGCGTTTACCCAAAAAGACCCGGATGAGTGGCGGGGGGATTTAAAGGCGAAATCGGCAATTTGCGCGAAGTCGTTCCGCCAATTAGTCTAGCCAACGCTGCGACAAATCTTCGGGTTCCGGTACGCCACCGCACCAAAAAAAACCCCGCAGTGAAGGACGCGGGGTGAATTGGAGAGTTATGGGCTTTGCGGGGGAAATTCGCAACGCCATCCACAACGGATATGGCGCGCTTTTGTTCCCATCTCTTTCGGATGAGCCAGATTGTTGTCCTCAATTACTCGCATCTCCCCCTGACGCCTTGAGATGCCACCGTAGGCAGGGGATCGCAAAAAACCGAGTATACGATCAGGCCATTGCAGACTTTCAACGTCATGATGGCCTCATATTTCTGATGGCCTCCTTGTCGAGCCAGAGTAAAATGTGGAGTTGCACCAGACGTAGGGCACGGATCCACGATCCTGTGCCTCGGGTCATTGTGGGGGGCTGAAATGCAAGTCCTTACATTCCCGCTGAGCGACGAAGAGACTGAAGTCCTCACCTCAGTCATCCAGACTTGGTGCCTACATAATCGATTCGACCCCGGAAGTGAGTGCGCCCCGCGGTGACCACCACCGCACTTGACCTCGTGATATCTGGCTTCAGCCACGTAGCAAGCGTAGATTTGAGCGGCTCTAACTGATCTTCGTTAAATCGTGCCGTAGTGAGACCCCCGGCCGCTAAAGCCGGGGGTTTTCTTTTGGAACATGCTTGTGTGTGTGTGTTTGCATCCGGTGTCCAACGCCGAAAGCCCGCTCATTATAGAACTGCATATTTCGTTCTCCTAATATTACTTTGGGCGTAAGCTTTACGCCCGCCTTAAAATGGCCCCAGCCGAGGGATCAAGCCGAGATCCGCAAGGCCGGCTAACAGAAAAAACCCCGCCAAAGGATAGCGGGGTTGGAGTTGGTGTGTGTGACGACAGAAGGGTTGAACTAGAGTGTTCAAGTCCAGGCAAATAACGCACACCCGATCTGCCCGGTTCCACACGCAAACGAACCATTTGCGAAAAGAAAAAACCCCGCCGGAGGGGGCGGGGAGTTTGTTCTGAACCCCGGCAGTCGCGGTTGCGCGGGGCAATTGAGCATTGAGGCTTGGCTGGGAGAAAGATACGCAAAGCCCGACCAAAAACGGAGAGAGCACGCTTTCGTTCCTACCTCTTTTGGACGAGGCCCCGTCGGCGGGCTACTCAGGCAATAGACAAAAATGTCGTCGGCCCGGACCGAAGCGCGGAACCGCCAGCCGGGCGGCATCTCAACGAGATCGCCATTCTCCTTGGCCGGCGCTCGACTGAACGAGTCGGACATCGCACTGGAAGGTGGGCGTCAGATATCGGGTGACAATCCGCCCGAATGTGTCCCGGCTGTATCCTGAAAGGTCCGTCGGCCGGTTGGGCGCGACACTTTCGTCATCGCGAAAGCCGAAGACGAGACAGCCGCCCCCCTGGTGAGCGAGCGCGGCATATGCCGTGTGAGCTTGGCCTGTGCGACCTTGTCACCAAGGTCGATCCAGTCCTTGAGTTCAATATCGAGCGTCTCGCGCAGATAGTCGACCAGGTCCGTTAGATCACTGCACTCATCGGTAGTCTTCGCCATCGCTCCCCATCCGGCTAGTGCCATCGTTCCCTATCTTGCCTGCCTTGGGAATTACCAAGTTGCGGGTGCATAGCCGCACAATCGTTCAAGAGACTCGGCCCGGGCCGAACAGGACCTAGATTACACGAAGTTTGATGCGTCGGCGCTGTTCTTCTAAACGACTGACATGGCGGCGCATTCTGCCACCTCTGCCACAACCGCAGCGTCGACGCTTTTCGGTCATTGAGCATGCGCACGATCGGCGATGACAAGTCCGATTCGTTCTACATCCTCTTTGACGGTTCCAGAGCAGACGTGGCCGAGCGACATCGCGCACGATTGAGTGATGAAGCGCAGGTCGGCTTCTTCATCCCGGGACAACATTGTGATGTCGGCATTGGAAACCGCAGCCGACAGAAGTTGCTTGCAATAGATGGCAAAGTGGCAGGACGCCGAGCCGACGTCGGAATGAACGATCAATAGGTCCACGTCGTGCGCCGGCGTCTTCCCATGAAAGCGTGATCCGAAGCCGGTAGATTTGAACCCTCTCCGTCATCCGCGCCGCGCGGCCTTCTCGCGCTCGCGTTCCGGTGGAGTCTGATAGTTCCAGAAGGCCTCTTGTCCCAGAGCCCCCATGAACTCGGCGATGGTACCATATATTCGAGGGGCTCGGACATCGTCGTGACCTGACCTTGAGCGGGCTTCTGCAACGACAGCGTCGATCGGCCGGGAGCCTGAAGAACAGTCATTGCGTAGGGCTACAACGTCGGCTGCGTCCAGTTCGATCGCAACCGAGAGCACTCTGAGCAGCGGCTGAAAGTTCTTTCTTGCTCCCTGTCTCCCTGCTATCCTGAAAGTGAGGAGACGGCGCCATGAGCGAGAGCCGAAAGCTGGCTGCAATCCTGGCTGCGGACGTGGTTGGGTACAGTCGTCTTGCCGGCGCCGACGAGGAACGCATCCTGGCGAGGCTACGGGCACTGCGCAGCGATCTCATCGATCCGACGATCGCCGTTCACCATGGCAGGGTGGTGAAGCGAACTGGCGATGGTGCGCTCGTCGAGTTCCGCAGCGTGGTGGACGCCGTGCGTTGCGCCATTGAGGTGCAGAACGGCATGGTTGAACGCAATGACGGCGTGCCGCAGGACCGTCGCATCGAGTTCCGGATCGGTATCCATTTGGGCGATGTCGTCGAGGAAAGCGACGGCGATCTGATGGGCGACGGCGTCAATATCGCCTCGCGATTGGAGGGCGTCGCCGCGGCGGGCGCTATCTGCCTATCCGAGGATGCCTATCGCCAAGTCAAGGCGAGGCTCGACCTCTCGGTCAGCGATCTCGGCAACACGCAACTCAAGAACATCGCCGAACCAATCCGGGTCTATTCGCTGCAAGTCGGCAACGCCGGGACCAAGGCAGCCGCGGCCTCGGAAACCGCGACGAGCCAACCTGCGACGGCAACGTCGCCGAAGCTGTCGATCGCCGTCCTGCCCTTCGCCAACATGAGTGGTGACGCTGAACAGGACTACTTCGCCGACGGCATCTCGGAAGACATTATCACGGCGCTATCGAAGTTGAGGCAGCTCTTCGTCATCGCCCGCCATTCGTCGTTTACCTTCAAGGGCAAGAACGTCCATGTGCAGGAGGTGGGCACGAATCTCGGCGTGCGGTATGTTCTTGAGGGCAGTGTCCGCAAATCGGGGAACAGGGCACGCATTACGGCGCAGCTTATCGACGCGACCACCGGCGGGCATCTATGGGCGGAGCGGTTCGATCGCGACCTGACCGACATATTCGCTGTTCAGGACGATGTAACGCAGCAGATCGTCGATGCGCTGGCGGTCAACCTGACAGAGGGCGATCGGAAAAGGCTGGTGCCGGGGCAGACCGGGCATCCCGAGGCGTACGACTGCTTCTTGCGCGGCCGGGAGCTGTGGCATCGCCTGACGAAGCAAACGAACAGCGACGCCCGCGACCTTTTGCAACATGCCGTCGAACTGGACCCGAACTTCGCTTCGGCGCACGCCTTTCTCGCCCTGACCCACGGGCTCGACTATTTGAACCGGTGGAGCGCGTTGCCGCAGCGCTCGATTCAGCAGGCCGAAGAGGCTGCGACGCTTTCGGTGGCACGGGATGACAGCGATCCCGTGGCCCACTGGGCACTGAGTGTGGTCAGTCTTTACTCGCGACAGCACGATAGAGCTCTCAGCGAGGCCGAGCGTGCAATAAGTCTCAATCCGAACTTCGCCGAAGGGCAGGTCAGCCTCGGGGAGGCACTTCTCTATTCAGGCAGATCCGAGGAGGCACTCGCCTGTTTCGATCGGGCCAGGATCTTGAACCCGTACTTTCCGGATGTCGTTCTCCACTTTCAGGCCTGGGCCTGGTTTCAACTGCGAAGGTACGAAGAAGCGGTTGAATTGTTGGTGCAGCGCGTGACTCGCAATCCCGTCACCGACGTCTCGCGCGCGCGCTTCTGGCCGCCTGTTACGGACACCTCGTCCGTTTCGAAGAGGCTCGGGCGACGTGGCAAGAGGTGGTGCGCGTCAATCCCGACTACTCCTTGGAATACCGCCGCAAAGTCTTGCCCTTCAAGAACCCCGCCGATTTCGAGCTCGTCATGGGAGGGCTACGCAAAGCCGGCGTCGTATAATGATGGGTGACAAATGTCCGATCTTGAACCACCATTTCCACAGAAGATGAGCAATAGCCAATGCCGGCTTAACCACCACCTCCAGCGTAATCGCCAGCAAGGTCTGCTTCGAGGAGTCTGCAAAGCCTCTCTCTAAGGCCGGCATGGCGGCGCAAAGCGGAAATCATTTCCGAAAGGCTACTGAGCGATTGCGTAAACCGCGATAGTTGTGACAAACAGCGGGTGATACGGCAATGCGGACCCTGTCGGGCTCACTGGAGCGGACCGGCCCAGTACAAATGTCAAAGCGGACGGTTCCGTATTCGGAATGCGATGCGTGATCAACAGAGGCGCTGCCTTGCAACACGCGATTAGCTCCAACGCCATGCGATCTCCCCCCGTATGCGCCTGAGAACACGCCCCAGTTCGTTTCGACCTCGACCCGCTTGTCGTTCCCGGTTTTTCCGATTGAAACAATCGTACATTCCCGTTTCCTCCGCCACCTCCGGACAAGTAAACCTTCGGCCAATCCGGCACGCCGCTATGCGCGCCACCAAAAGCGGAAGGGACAGAGCAATGGAAGCAAACAAACATCAGGAACATATACTCGTTGTCGGCGGCGGTTCCGGTATGGGTCTGGCCGTGGCCAACAGGCTACTGGAATGGGGAGCAACGGTGACGATTGCCGGTCGATCTTCCGAACGGCTCACGCTGGCTCGCGAACGGCTTGGCGCTGATACGCCACGACTCCACACTGTCGTCGCAGATGTCACGCGTGAGGACGACGTAGAGCGACTGTTCGCATCGACGGGTGATCTCCACCATATTGTCTGGACCGCCGCCGACGTTGGTGGCGTCTACGTGCCTTTGGACGATATGGATATTCCGACGGCGCGCCGGGTGGTCGATTCGAAAGTGATCGCGCCGGTCATGCTCGCTAAGCATGGGGCTCCGCGCCTGATCCCCGGCGGCTCAATTACCCTAACCTCCGGTATCGCTGCCTACCGACCGGCGCCGAAGGGTTCTGTCGTCGCCGCTATCAACGGAGCACTTGAGTCTCTGGTTTACGCCCTCGCCGTCGAACTGGCACCACTGAGGGTCAATGCCGTCTCGCCGGGTTGGGTCGACACCCCTATTTGGGAGTCCGTTGCGGGCGCGGGCAAAACCGCCGCGTTGGAAGCTATGGCAAAGCGGTTGCTTGTCCAACGGATCGGACAGCCGGACGATATCGCACAAGCGATCGAAGCGGTGATTCGCAATACATTCATGACCGGGACCGTTGTCCATGTCGACGGCGGGCAGCGTCTGGTCTAGCGCCCGAAACTTTCCCTGGCGACGGCGAGAAAGGCAGCCGTCGCCGGAGGTCGCGCGCGTCGGGCGCGCCAAATCATTGTGAGGGGCACTGTCGAGCTGGTGCCCGACCACGGAACGGCGACGACAAGATCGCGCGCGGGAACAAGGGCCGATCTCGGAACCATCGCGCATCCCAGCCCGGCCTCGACCAGCCCTTTTATCGAACCAATACTTGCGAACTCCCCGATGATCCTTGGGCTTGCCGGGAGCGTTGCTGCGAAGGCCTCATCGAACATCCTTCGATAGATGCATCCAGTCGGAGTAACGAGGAAAACCTCCCCGGCGAGGCTCTCCGGCCCGATCATCGCGTGCTTTGCCAGACGATGGCCGGCCGGCATGACGATCATCAGCGCATCTTCCGCAACGGCCTCGCCTTGGATGTCTAAGGATGCTTTTGCCTCCCCGAAAAGGAAGCCGATATCCAAGGCGCCGCTTTTCACCCCGCTGCGCAGACCGCCGCTGTCGGCGGTTTTCAGAGCGAGTTCCACCGCCGGGTAACGGCGGTGGAACTCCGCCAGCAGTTGCGGCAACCGGTTGGCACAAAGCGTTTCAAGGCCACCGATAACGAGACTTCCAGCCACCACGCTGCCAGCGTCGGCAATAGCTGAATGCGTTTCCTCGGCCAGCCTGAGCAGCTCCGCCGCGTAAGCGACCAGCCGCTCTCCGGCGGGCGTGAGCATCAGCTTTCTGCGGGACCGGTCGAAAAGCCGAGTACCAAGGTCGGCTTCCAACGCCTGGATTTGCTCGGTTACACTTGATTGAGACAGGTGAACGCGTTCGGCCGCGTGGGTGAAGTTGAGTGTGTCGGCGACAGCGGCGAATGTGGTGAGATGGCGAAGCTGAATGTTTGCCTCCAGTCGAAAAGAGCGAGAGTGTCTCCGATGTAGCATTGCTTATTACAAACTGCCACTTGTCGTAGATTTATCGCTCCGCTCCTCCGATCACTCGAATAGCAGACTGACCGCCTTTCGGAATTAGGGCGGGTTGTGTCGACGACCGGCATGGAGGCGCGAAGCCGACCTTGGTTGGGCTCATCCTCTGCGGTCGCTTCGGGACCGAAAGCAGTCAATGCGTAGTAGCGCTGCCATCAAAAATTTCAAAACGACTTGCCAGAGTCGATTCTCAGGCCGCAATCAAAATATCAACCAAGCGCGTAGCGGCAGCTGCCTTCCAACTCACCCCGGCGACGGGATTGGCGACAGCCGCAACCGCGCGCAGTAGATCGAGGGGATCTATCGAGTCGGATTTCACCGCTCGCAACAGCGATGCGGGCAGTCAACATCCCGATACTCTCCCTGATTTGCGCACCCGAGGCTGCCTAGAGATCCGACGCAACATAGACCTCAAGAAGGAAAAACTGGCGGCGCGCATGCAGACGGCGGTCCTGAGGGCCGCCGTCAATTTTGATCAGGCGAAGCCTTCGAGTACGACCTTGCCGATCGTCGAGCCGCTTTCGAGTTGCTCGTGAGCCTTCTTGAGATTCTCGGCGTTGATCGCGCCGAGGTTGACCGTGGCTGTCGACCGAATACGCCCGGCATCGACCGCGCTGGAAATCTCGTTGAGGATTAGGCCTTGCTGATACATGTCGGGCGTCTCGTAAATGGCGCGGGTGAACATCAGCTCGTGGTGGATGGAAACCGCCTTGCGCTTGAACTTCATGATGTCGAAACCCGACGGATCGTCGATGAGGCAGAAGCGACCCTGCGGCGCTATCAATTCAGCGATGTCATCGACGTGCTGAGCGGTCTGCGTCGTCGAGAAGACGAAAGCAGGAGCGCCGATACCCAGTGCCGCGATCTCGCCTGCGAGGGGCTTGGAGTGATCTATGACGTAGTGCGCGCCCAGCGACGTGACAAAGTCCTTCGTTTCTGGACGCGAGGCAGTCGCGATGACAGTCAGGTCGGTGAACTGCCTGGCAATCTGGACGGCGATCGATCCGACACCGCCCGCACCGCCGATAATAAGGACCGAGGGAGCCGCACCGGGGACAGGCTTCTTCACGTCGAGGCGGTCGAAGAATGCTTCCCAAGCGGTCAGCGAAGTCAGTGGAAGCGCTGCGGCTTCGGCCCATCCGAGCTTCGACGGCTTCTTGCCGACAATTCGCTCGTCGACGAGATGGAATTCGGCGTTCGCACCAGTCCGGGTGATGGAACCCGCATACCAGACTTCGTCGCCAGGCTTGAAGTTGGTGACAGCGTCACCGACCGCGGCGACAACGCCGGCGGCGTCCCAGCCGATGACCTTCCACTCGGCATCCCCTGCAGGTGGCGTGCTACGGCGGACCTTGTAGTCGACCGGATTGACCGAGACGGCTTTTACCTCGACGAGGATGTCGCGGCCCTCAGGCATCGGTTGCGGCAGCTCGATGTCGACGAGCGAATCTTGCGCCAAGATGGGTGACGGCGTCTTGTATCCGATGGCTTTCATTGATGTCTCCATTTCCTGTTTGTCAATGTCACTTGCCGAAGTCGCGAAGGGCCGCCTCGCCAGCCTCCTGGTCCTGGGCCCAGCTTCCGCCCGAAATCCCGAGGCCGCCGATAATCGCGCCGTCTTCCATGATCGGGAAACCGCCCGCAGCCGCCATGACACGGGGGACGTGCCTGAGGTTCGACGCGCCTCGATCTTCCAGGAGATCGACCCACTGCGCGGTTGAAAGTCCGAACGAGGCCGCGGTGTAAGCCTTGTCGATGGCGATGTTGACCGCGAGGTACGAGCTCCGATCACTTCGTTCGAAGGCCTTGAGATTGCCTGCCGCGTCCACGATCGCGACGACCGGCTCGAACCCGACGCGCTCGGAGGCGGCGATGGTAGCGGCAACGAGACGGGCCGCGGCTTCGCGGGTGATGGAGCGGGAGATGAAGCTATTTTGAGACATGCGTGTTCCTATTGCATTGGTGCGAAGCTAACGGTTTTCGCCAGCGGTCGCCGACTGATGTGTTCGTCAGTGATCCCAATGTAGCGATACATTCACACATGCGGGATACGCACAACGTTTGCCAATAGTATCCGTTTTGATACTGTGAAAGCCGCGGCAAGCGCTTGGAATTAGCTCGTTTAGATATCAGCTAGTTGCATCGGCGGCGCAGGTCGCCGGACACGCGACTGCCTGGCCTAGTGTGTCTGGACGGGCCGGCTTTCGGCCTTGTCGGCGCAGTACGTGCCCTGTAAATGCTGAACAATCGAGTACATGCCAGAGTGCATGTAGGTGCACAAAGGATACTAGCGTGGCCAAGGTCCGACATTCGCGTTTCGACTGCAATCCCGGCTGTTCCGTGGAGGCGGCCATTAGCCTGATCGACGGTAAATGGAAGTGCGTTGTGCTCTTCCATCTCTTGGGTGGAACGATGCGGTTCAACGAAATCCGACGCCATGTCGGCGGCGTAACGCAACGAACCCTGACAAACCAACTCCGCGAGCTTGAGGACGATGGCCTTGTCGAGCGAAAGGTCTATGCGCAGGTGCCTCCGAAGGTGGAGTACACGATCTCGCCACTGGGCCGCAGCCTGGAGCCCATCCTTGTCTCCCTGAAGGCATGGGGAGATGAAAACATCGGTCGGTTCGGAAAGCCCGTGGCGGCGAACGCCGCTTGACCGCCGCGCCCCCAGGTTCTCCAGGATCGCCGCCGCTTCCATGGCGGCGAGGATCGAGGCGCGACAGCGATTGTTTTCTGGGACGTCAAGCGACTGGCATTGCGCTCAAGCGCGGCCACCCGCTCCTGCGCATCTGGGCGGTAACGAACGATGAGGGTTCGAACCAGATCCACCTTGCTCGGAAAATGGTGGTGTATGCTTGCCTTGAGAAGGCCGACGACTTCAGCGCCATGGTCAATAAACTGCTCATAGGACGCACTAACTTCCAGTAGGAAGGTCAATCGAGTTTATGGTTTTCCGGTATGATTGGCAGCGATCGCACGATGCCGTTTGACGACTTCACCCATAATGAACTTCATCAGGCTCTCGATGAAAGTCGGATCGAGTCCGGCGCTCCTTGACAACTCCTTGAGCCGAACATGCTGGCGCTCTTCTCTCTCCTTATCCACGGCAGGTAGACTGAACTGTGCTTTGAGCACGCCGATCTCGTTTGTGCTACGAAAGCGCTCCGCCAATATATGAACCAGAGCCGCGTCGATATTGTCGATTGTCTGCCTGTGCGCCAAGAGCTGCGCTTCTGCGTTTGCATTTTGCATCACATTACCTTTCGCTACTTAATGCCGTCCTTTATCCGAGATCGCCTCACGCGTTGTGGTTGAATTCGGATCATTTCAGACGTTCATATCCGTCAATTCTTGGGATGATGCCCCCGTCGCTATTTGCCTAGGCCGCCGCTATTCGACGCTCAACTTGCAATTCCACTCGTCATCTTGGAGTTTCCACACAGCCTCGGCCGATAGCGGTCATCACCGCTCACCAGAGCGCCCGCCAACAAGCTGCATCCGGCGCTCTGGTCGTCTCTTGGTCAACCGTCGGTCGAGAGGGTGACCGCCCTCCATGCCTCGATCTCATCTTGCATGCGCTCAAGCCTTGCCGATACGAATTTGAGAGCATCGCTTCCAAGCAGGAGTTGCGGCGGCGGATTGTCGGAGGCGATCAGCGTCAACACGGCGGTCGCCAGCTTGTCGGGATCGCCGAGCTGGTGACCGCTCTTTTCCTGACGCGCCTCGCGGATGGGATCGAACAGGGGGTCGTAATCGGCGATCGACCTGTCGGTGCGAACCATCGAACGTCCTGCCCAATCCGTCCGGAACGACCCGGGACATAGGGTCGTCACATGCACTCCGAACGGAGCCATCTCGGACCGCATGACCTCCGATATGCCCTGCAGAGCGAACTTGCTGCCGCAGTAATAGGCGATGCCCGGCATAGTGATCATTCCGCCCATCGAGGTTACGTTGACGATGAAGCCGCGACGCCTTGATCGGAAACGGGGTAAGAACGCCTTGGCGACCGCGACGGCACCGAAGACGTTGACGTCGAACTGACGTCGCATCTCTTCAAGCGAAGATTCCTCGAGCACGCCCTCGTGACCATATCCAGCGTTGTTGATGAGAACGTCTACCGGGCCGTATTCGTTTTCGACGTGCTCGACGACGTTCGGAATTCGATCAAATTCGGTTACATCGCAAAGCACTGTATGGGCAGCCGGGAGGAGTTCCTCGAGCTTCGCTCTCGAAGCTTCAGAGCGGACAGTGCCAATGACGGTATGCCCATCGGCTATTGCCGCCGTCGCGATTGCCAGACCGAAGCCGGAATTCGCGCCGGTTATGAAGAAGGTTTTCTTAGACATTTTTGCTTTCCACATTGTTGCCCGAGGACTTGACTGATATTCTTTGTGCAGCCGTTATTCGATCTCATTTTGTCTAAAGATTTTGCCAATTCCTATGACAGTGCAGCTAAACCAAGAAAAGCGGCGGGAGCTGGTTGAGCTAGCCGGAGCTCTCGCACCGCGCCAAGGCTACAACGCGACCGGACTACGTGACGTCCGGCTCCTCAGAACCGAAGCGGTGCTGAACAACGGCGCTGGCCCAACGTCCGCATCATCCTGCGGGCCGATTCCGGCTTTGCCCGCGACGAACTGATGGACTGGTGCGAGGCAAACGGCGTCGACTATGTATTTGGCCTTGCCCGCAACAAGCGGTTGGAAAAGAAGATCGCCGAGGCCCTGGAGGAAGCGAGCTTTGCGGCCAAGGCAAGCGGCCAGGCTGCCCGCGTCTTCCGCGACTTCCTGTGGTCGACGAAGGACAGCTGGTCATGCCGACGGCGGGTGGTGGCCAAGGCCGAATGGACGGTGGCGGGGGCCAATCCGCGCTTCATCGTCACCTCGCTGGAACCGGAATACTGGGAGGCACAACCGCTTTACGAGGAGCTCTACTGCGCGCGCGGCGACATGGAGAACCGCATCAAGGAATGCCAGCTCGATCTCTATGCCGACCGCACCAGCGCCCACACCATGCTCGCCAATCAGTTGCGGCTCTGGTTTGCATCCTTGGCCTATGTGCTGATCTGTGCGCTACGCCGCCTCGGCCTCACCGGTAGCCGCCTTGCCGATGCCACCTGCGGCACGATCCGATTGAAGCTCTTGAAGATCGGCGCCCAGGTCCGCATCTCGGTCCGCCGCATCAAGGTCGCGATGGCTTCGGCCTGCCCCTATGCCGAGGAATTTGCCCTGGCTCACGCCCGAATATGCGCTGCGGCCCGATGATGCCGCCGGACCCGAGCCCTTCCCGCCAACGACAGAGGATACATCGCCGGCCCAAACAAAACGCCCCACATCGCGGCGACGACCGCGCGCGTCCCCGGTATCGACGCCACGCCACCCGACAGCGCGCCCAATCAATACCAGAGGCGCTGTGAGAAAAGCGGGCTAGCGCTCGCGGCCGCTCACCGGGCGGCAAATTGCGCTTCCGCCTGATCGTCGGATACGCCGGGTTTTGTGTCTTCCAGCGCTACGAAACCAGGCGTCGTGCGCCTCGCTATTAGGGACCAGTTCAATTGGAAGTGTGCCTTCATTGGCGGTACGGGTCAGAAGATTCCTAACGGCATCCGAAACGGTGAGACCCAAACGGGCGATCGCTATGCCTCGTTACCTTGACGGCACCGCAGCAACCTATGCTTGGGGCTCCCTGAGGAGTATTATCCAATCCTGAAATACAAGCTTGTAAGCGGGACAAAGCAAGGCCTGCATAGGGCGAGGAGGTCCATGCTTTCGGGAGGAAGAGATGAAATCCAGAACCCAAATCAGTGGAAGCCCGTCGCGTCGCCGATTTCTGAGCGGCGCAGCCATGGCCGGTGCGGCGATGATTACGACACCGAGCGTGGTCAAGGCACAGGGCCCAGTCAACATGCGCTGGCAGAGCACTTGGCCGTCAAAGGACATCTTCCACGAATTCGCGCTTGATTTCGCAAAGAAGGTTACTGACATGACCGGCGGCGATCTCAAAATAGAAGTGTTGATCGCCTGCGACAAGATCATGAATTGGACGGGCGTCATGTTGAGCGACAGCACCCACTGCTCGATCAACGCCTGGCCGCCAAGAATGGCGAAGACTGCGGAGAAGAGTGCCGAGCCGACGAAGAGCCAGCAGACCATGGCAGTGGTCTTCGCCGTGAGGAACACTGCCTCCTTTGTGCGTTTCCAGTTGAGCGTCCGGGCCTGGAACGCTAGCAAGAAAGCGCCGGCGGCACCGACGGCGGCGGACTCGGTGGCCGTCGTGATGCCGAACAGAATGACGGCGAGGACGACGACGGTCAGGATCCCGAGCGGCATGACCGACGAGGCCAGCAGCTTCACCACCTGCAGCCGCTCGGCATTCATATTCCTGTAGTAGCGCACGAGGACCACCATCGCCATCGCCGCTATGATCCCGAACGTCAGGTAGAAGCTGGTTGACGGCCCAGTTAAAACCGCCGGGCCGGCATCCGCTCCGGGTCCGCCGAGCTCTTCTAGCCCTTCTGGCACTTCCGCCTCCGCCGAATCCTGGGGGTGGATGACGACATACCACCAGATGAGAGCCAGGGTGAAAGCCGTCAGCGACAAAGGCACGAGCGCGGCGAAGGCATTCTTGACCAGCTTCCAATAGGTGAGCCGTCCCTCCTCCGTTTCGATAGCCATCGCCTTTGATGGTGAAACCAGTGCACGGAGAAGCCCGGCGAGCATGTTGTTCGAATAATGCCCCTGAAAGCGTCCCATCCAGGCGGCCACGGGAACTCGCGTCTGTTCCTCGGGCAAGGCGGGCGCGATCCTTGGGTTGATCATCGCCCAGGCGAGAACGTAGACGAGATAGAGAAATGCCAGAAAGAAGCCGGGAAACATCGTGGCCGCATAGAGCTTGACCACCGATTGCCCCGCGACGGCAGCGTAGACGATGATCATCACCGATGGCGGGATCAGAATGCCCAGCGTGCCGCCCGCGGTGATCACCCCGGAGGCAAGCTTGACGTCATAGCCGGCGCGCAGCATCGGGTTCATCGCGATGACGCCCATCAGCACCACGACTGCGCCTACGAGGCCGCTGGCGATACCCCAGAAGGTGCAGATAATCAGCGTCGCTACGGCCAGCGAGGCAGGCACCCGCCGGAACGAAAGCTGGATGCTGTAGAACATCTTGTCGACCAGCGCGCCGCGCTCCATCACGTAGCCCATCAGCACGAAGAGCGGGATCGAGACCAGGACGTCGTTAGTCATAGCGCCGTAGGTGCGCTGAACCATCAAATCGAAGACGCGATTGTCGATCCAATGTTCGGCGGGATTGTAGAATGCGTAGAAGCCGAAGACCATGCCGAGCCCCATCAGCGTGAAGGCTGTCGGGAAGCCCATCACGATGACGACCACAATGAGAACTAGCATCGTCAATCCGAGGAACGGATCACTCACATCTCCATGTCTCCACCTCGGCCTCGTTGCCGGGCCGCCCTGTCGATATCCTGAGCACGCTCGATCGCCGCCTCGCGCGTCTGCGTATCTATGTGCTCGCTATTGGCAAGCTGCTCCGCGACGACGTCGATTTCCTCCACATCCTTGAGCCGGCCCGGCCATGCGCCGGTTTTCAGGCAGACGATGCAGCGCGCGATCTCGGCGAGCCCCTGTAGCATGACAAGCGCGCCCGCGATCGGAATGACTGTCTTGAAGTAGTAGATCGGCGGACCTTCGGCCGTGATGGTCGAATGCTCGCCAATCCGCCAGGAAAGTGCTGCATAGTCATAACCGGTATAGATGAGCGCGGCGACGCCTGGCAGGAAGAACAGGATGTAAAGGATGAGATCAAGCGTCGCCTGTATTCGGGGTCGCAGCGAGCTGTAAAGAAAGTCGCCGCGGACATGGGCGTTCTGCGCCAGCGCATAAGCTCCAGCGAGCATAAACAGGGTGCCGTAAAGCATGTTGGTGGCGTCGAATATCCACGCGGTTGGCATGTTCATGATGTAGCGCTTGAAGACTTCGACGCAGACGAGCGTCATCAGCCCGATGATCAGCCAGGCGGCGGCTTTGCCGACCCATACGCTGATCGCATCGACCCTGATGATAAACTGCTGAACCTGCACGGCTGGCCCCGAAATAGCCGACTATCTTCGCCAGAGCTTCATCGCTTTCCGGCGATAACGTTATAGTTCCTTCGCAACACCGTCGCGGCCGAAATAATGATCGAAGGCTATCCGACGGTTGGCAAGGGTATCCTGTTCCCATCGCGTTACCCGTTCCGCAAAGGCTATCTGGGACTCGATGACTTCCTTGAACAGCGGGTTTTCCGCCTTCTTCTTCGTCACAACATCGTCATAGATTTCCAGTTGCCTCTTCAGGATTGCGTCCGGCGTTTTGTAGAACTTGACCTTGTCGACTGTCTGCATCTCCACGTAGTCTTTCGAATAGCGGTCGACCGCCTTCCAGGCCATATCCTGGGAAGCGGCCTCCGAGGCGTTGGAGATGATCGCCTTCATCTGGTCAGGCAAAGCATCGTACTTCGTCTTGTTGAACAGAATCTCGAACTGCTCGGCATTCTGGTGAAAGCTTTGCAGCATGCAGATCTTGGAAACGTCCGGAAAACCGAGGGCCCGGTCGGACGAGGCGTTGTTGAACTCGGCCGCGTCCAGTAGACCGCGGTCCAATGCCGCGACGATCTCGCCACCCGGCAGCGCGTTGACCGCGGCACCGAGACCGGTGAACACATCAATGGAAATACCGACGGTGCGGAACTTCAGGCCCTGAAAGTCCTCGACCTTCACCACCGGCTTCTTGAACCAGCCGAGCGGCTGGGTCGGCATCGGTCCGTAGAGGAACGAAACCACATTGGCTCCGATCGATTGATAGAGCTTTTGGAGCAGGTCTTTGCCGCCGCCGTATTTGTGCCATGCGAGCAGCATGTTGGCATCCATGCCAAAGCCCGGCCCCGAGCCCCAAAGCGCCAGCGCCGCCTGTTTGCCGTAATGGTACGCGACCACGCCGTGCCCGCCGTCGAGCGTCCCTTTGGAGACGGTCTTCATCCTCGGCTGGCCGCTGGAATGGACCGAAATCATCATCATCTTCGTACCGATCTTCCTGCCGATGCTCCGACACTTCGGCATCGATCCGATCCTCTGGGGCGTGCTCGTCTTCGTCAATCTGCAGGCGGCGTTCCTTTCGCCGCCGGTTGCGATGTCGGCCTATTACCTCAAGGGTGTCTCGCCGCCGCACGTCACCCTCAACCAGATCTTCGCAGGCATGATGCCTTATATGCTGATCGTCATTCTCTGCATGGTTATCATGTATGTCTGGCCGGGCATGACGCTCTGGCTCCCAGCCTATCTGTATGGCTAAACGAAGTCTCAGCGTTGTATCTATGCACAGCATGGCTTGGCCACATCTGTTCCTAGAAGACATCCTCACTTATTCGGATCGCGTCGACCGCGAAGGAGCGTCAACTGCGGTCTCTGCCCGCATTCGGCTTGAAGTTCACCAGCTGGGATTTGAGCTCAATTTCACGAACGCCCGAGCCGCCTCACTTGGGCTCACCCAGTCAAAGACGCGTTGTTCCTCCGCTACCGTGGGCTTGGCTCATTGAGCCGGTGTGATCAACGCGACAGTTGGGAAATAAGATCGGTACCGACCGACATCTCGCGTTAACAGCGGGAGCAGTTGAACCGCGGCATGGGCGCCAACGATAAAATCCGGCAGGACTCCTGTACGAGAACCACCGGCTCGACGATACCGTGTGAATACTTTTCCGGCGAGAAATAGCGCGGCTCGCGGAATGGGCGCGACTACCAGTCCCGCGTCGTCTATGAACGCATCAAGTTCCTCGATCCGCTCATAGCGAACCGCAAGTTCGGCATAGACTACATCATTGATCAACAATGGACCGGCAAGACTGGCCGTCTCAAGTTGCTCGACCGACCAGTCTGCCCAGGTCGAGTCATTAGTCACAAGGTCGAGCAAGACATTCGTGTCGACAAGCGTCACGCTTCACCACGCGTGAGTGCCATGATCGCATCCGTATCGAGCCCTTTTCCGGCATGCCCCCGAAGCTTTTGAAAGCGGCTGGCAGGTTGCTGTCTATCAGCCCTTGTCAGCACTATGCTACCATCCGCAGCTCGACGGAAGTCGACCTCGCTTCCGGGCACAATGCCAAGCAGCTCTCGCACCGCTTTCGGGATTGTCACCTGTCCCTTGGCTGTTACTGTCGTTGTCATGCTGTGCGCCTCGTAATACCTTTCTTTGACTAGGTATTACTTTCTGATTCCGATTTCAAGATATTTGTCCCATCCGACTGTTGGCTGGAAACCGCTCAAAAGTAAGCGGTGCTAATGGCGTCAGGTCTGAAGTTCCAGGGCATGAGCGCCTCATTGCACGTTGCGAACATGGAATGTGCGTTCGCAATCCTTACCTATGCTCGCACGCCGTGCCCGTTCCCCAAACGACCGGCGGAGGTCGGCTTCCCCGACATTTTGTGTCTGGGCGAGCCCACCGCCCTAGTCCGCCGGACTTTCCTCATCAGACAAACGGTGGGGTCGCCATCGCCAGCGGAAGAAATACTCCACTAAGGTTTAAGCTTGCATTATTCGAGTGTCCCGCAGAAGCCGCGTTGCGACAAAGTCATTGCGGTAGGCTATCCAAACCGAAATTGCTCCTAGATAGTTCCACTGTATCTGGACGAATGGAAAAGCACCTATGGCAACTGGACTTCTCGCACTGCTCGATGACGTCGCGGCAATTGCGAAACTTGCGGCTGCGTCGCTGGATGATGTCGCCGCTCAAACAGCAAAAACAGGCGCGAAAGCGGCGGGAGTCGTGATCGACGATGCGGCGGTAACACCGAGATACGTGGTTGGCCTGTCGCCCGCGCGAGAATTGCCAATTATCGCTAAGATCGCCCTCGGATCCTTGAAGAACAAGCTTCTCTTTCTTCTGCCGGCGTGTATTTTTCTCGGCTACTTTGCGCCTTGGGCGATCACGCCGCTACTGATGGTCGGGGGCGTTTATCTTTGCTACGAGGGAGCCGAAAAGCTCTATGAAGCGATTGCCCCACACGACGCGCACAAGCATGAGGCGGCAGAGATGGGAACATCCGACCCGGTCGCGTTGGAAAACCAGAAGGTTGCGGGCGCAATCAGAACGGACTTTATACTCTCAGCAGAAATCATGGCACTAACCCTCGCGAACGTCGCCGCTTCCAATATCTACACGCAAGCTGCTGTCCTGGCGTCCGTCGGCATCCTCATCACCTTGGCCGTCTATGGCGTTGTCGCCCTCATTGTGAAGGCGGACGACATAGGGCTCGCGCTCGCTACTTCCTCAGTCGGCTTGGTCAGGGCGTTCGGCCGCGGCCTCGTTATCGGCGTCCCCTTGTTTCTCAGCATCCTCGCAATGATTGGGACCGCCGCCATGCTCTGGGTGGGCGGCAGCATTCTCGTCCACGGAATGGCCCAACTGGGCTTCCATGGACCGGAACATTTCATTGACACGATTGCAGTCGGCGTCGGTGCCGTATCGGCATATCTCACGGGGGTTCTGCATTGGACGACCACATCCGCGCTTCAGGCAGTGCTGGCGATTTTGATCGGCGGCATGACCATTGTGTTGGTGCATGCGTCGGCCCGGTTGATCAGGCGGCTCCGACCTCAAAATCCGTAAGTGGGTGTCACCTAATTCTTTCTGGGTGAACTCTGACGAACCGCGATCGGTTTCGGGCGCGCCGTTCGAGCTCCGTCGACACAAAGGCCCACCCGTAGTCGCTGTTGATGGCGTCGGCATCATATCCCTTGTCGGCCAGCAAGCGGCGAGGCCTGTTTACCGGCATCGCGAGAGGAGCTGGAACAGCGAGATAATGTTTCGCCACCCGTTAGGACGAAGCCAAGGGGGCGTCAGCTCGGGCATGGATTGTCATAAAGCCGCCGCGATCGACCAAAAGCCTCCTTATGAGTCCCCCTTTAGCGCCCGCTGCCTGTGAATGGCCCCGAACCGTGGTGCTGTCCAGCATGTGCTGCCAATCGTCCGTCAGGCCCATCTCGACAAGCCAAGAGGGCATCCCATACCCCTTGCTCAGCCCAGCGCCGGAACCGGACATAGACAGAATTCCACTTCCCGTATCGCTCATGCATATCCCGCCACGGGCAGCCGACCCGCAAAACATGCAGCATGCCGTTCATGAACTGACGGTTATCATGGGAAGGGCGCGATTTGCGGCCCGAACAAGCGCTCTTTCAGGATCGTATCGCGCTCGTTCCAGAGCGCGAGCGCAAAGCAGAGCCGCTGGCCGTCGTTCGAGATGCCGCCAAGGCCATCTTCGCCCCAGCGACAGGCCCGCGAGCGCGCCTGGTCGTGGGTGAAATAGTTCCAGAAGCCGCCCTGCGGATGTGTCAGCTGGCATTTGAAAGGCTGCTTTTCCATTGACCACTTAATGATCTACATTCTGGTCAATAGGGAGTATGTGCATGAAGCTTTCAGAGCAGGTCAAGCCAATCAGTTATCTCAAGGCGCATGCGCCTGAGATCATCCGGACGCTAAAGGACAATCCGCAGCCGGTCGTCATTACGCTTCACGGAGAGGCGAAAGCCATTCTTCAGGACGTCGGCCAATACGAAGAAACACAAGAGACGCTGGCGCTCCTGAAGGTACTGGCGCTCACCAACCGGCAGGTGGAAGAAGGGAAAGTGCGCCCCGTTGCGGACGCCTTCTCGCGCATCCGCAAGCGTCTAGCCGACAGCCAATCCTGATGCCATATCGTGTCGTTTGCTGAGGAAGCGGAACGCGACATCGAGGATCTCTATCGCTTCATCGCCAGCCGCGATGGGACCGAGGCGGGAGAGCGCGGGCTGTTCTATGGCTGCTCGAGTGAATTAGGCTTCGCCCCCTCGCATTCTGGCAATCGCACTGGTTTGGCGAGCTTCGCCAGCGCCTCATCCTTTGAGCACGGGGGGAAGCCAGCTAGCGGCATCGTCTCTATGAACCGACTGCGCTCCACCGAGCTTAGGCCGGGTTCGTTGATCATGCTCTCTACAGTCAGGTCCGGGTGCTGCTTGAGAGCTTCTGTAGCCGAGGCAGTCGCTTCATCGGTTCGGCCGAGAGCCGCGAGGGAGCTGCTTCGAACCACCCATGTCCACTTTTGGTAGTTGTTAGGCGTCATGCGCTCCAGCATTTTAACCGCGTCCTCATACCGGCCCGCCATAAAATAGGCAGGTGCGAAGAAGTTGGACGCCCACATCGGATAATTCGGGTCCAGCCTCATTACCTGGTCGACCATTTGAGCGCCGCGATCGGGTTCGCCGAAGCGTGCTGCAAAGCCAGTATAAAAAGTCAGGATTTCGGACGAACCCGGAGCTAGACGAAGGGCCGTATCCAGCTCAGACTTGGCACGGCCCATGTCCCCCTTGTTGGCAAGACTCATACCAAACACCGCGTGTGCTTCAGCATCGCTCGGATCAAGCTGCACCGCACGTTCGGCCACATCGTCGGCCGCCTTGCGATTGCCCTCTGGATCGACGCCAAACAACTCCAGAATCTCATGAGCATGGTAAAGTTCTACCCAAGCCCGTGCCAGCGCCGGGTCCAGCTCTACGGCGCGGTTGAGAAGCGTGATGGCTTCCTCCTCATCTGCTCTAGTGAGCTTTTCAATCTTCTCGGACCCCAGAAGATAGAAATCATAAGCATTCAGGTTTTCAGGCCGCTTGCGTTTGGCTGCCGCCCGCCCGGCCTCTTGAACCAGTCCCACACCGCCGCCGAGGCGGTTGGCGACCTGCTCTGCGATTTCGGTTTGAACGGCGAACACGTCCTCATCCGGCCGGTCCCAATTTTCCGACCAAAGATGGTGGCCGTTTTTTGCATCGATCAACTGTGCTGTGATCCGCACCCGACCGCTCTGCCGCTGGATCGAGCCTTCCAGCACAAAGCCGACATGGAGCGCATTTGCGACCTGGCGGACATCCACCGGCTTGCCTTTATAAGCATCCGTCGAGTTCCGTGCGACCACCTCGAATTCAGGAAACCGCGCGAGGTCGGTGATGATGTCCTCAGTCAGGCCATCGGCCAGACGCCCGGCAGCCCCGTCGCCGCTAAAATTGTCGAAGGGCAACACCGCCACCGACGGCTTGCCGCTTAAAGGTTCTGGATGCAGGAACCACCATACCCCGCCGCCCGCCAGAGCAAGCGCCACGATCGATGCTGTCGTCGTTTTTGCCCAGCGCGGCATCATTCCGAAAAGCGGGCGACGCGCCCGTTTGCCATTAAGTCTCAGCCGATACATCCGCACCGGCCGGCTGATGTTCTTGACCTGCTGCTCGCCGGCGAAATCGAGCGGCCAGTCGAGTTTTCCCTGGAGATGATCGTATGCCGTCCCCGACACCATCACGCCGCCCGGCTCGGCAAAATGCTCCAGCCGCGCTGCCACATTCACCCCATCGCCATAGACATCCCCATCCACCAACACCACATCGCCCAGATTGATCCCGACGCGGAACACGATACGCTCAGGCTCCTGTAGGTCGGCGTTACGCGCCGCCACGGCATTCTGAAACTCCGCAGCGCAGGCAACGGCATCAACGACGCTGTCGAAGGCAACGAGCGCGCCGTCGCCCATCAGCTTGATGACACTGCCATGGCGCTGGGAGATGGCGGGATTGATCAGCTCGGCGCGGATGGCTTTCAGTCGCTTGATAGTACCGGCCTCATCGGCCTCCATCGCCTTCGAGTAGCCTACCATATCCGCCGCCAGGATCGCGAGCAGCTTCCGGTCGAGAGCGGGAGTACTCATCTTCGTTGCCCTGCATGAACATGCAATATGTCGGAAGTCTACACCCATCGACGCGCAGCAACTAGCACACCGCCAAAACCGTGAGAGAAGCACGGGCCGCGAAGGACGCCGGTTGGTCGGTCACAGCTCCTATGGAACAGTGATTTTCGGTTGGATTGCGCCAACGCGGGACATTGACAGAGGTGGATGTCATCGTATCTTCGCGTGAAGGTTCGACGGGGTGAGTCATGTCCGCGGTTACGCAACACATCATCGATCGAGGCGACGGCGCGCGCGTCGAACTTTTCCAGACTCAACCTACACCAAACAATGGGGCGATACTGTTCGTACATGGAAATTAGGGTGGGCTTCTCTTAGGTGGAAGAGAGGCTGTCGATGACGGATCGCTGGTTCGGTTTTCATTTCGCCTGGGTGTCACGGCGGCGGCAATCTCTCAGCCTGGTTTTGGTGCATCGGACTGGCCTGCCGATTTCTGCGGGCCGACCACTCAGCAAGCTTGGAGTTTCTGAGGCAGCAGCCATCAGTCGATCCCGGGCGTATAGTTCTCTACGGAAATAGCCGAGGGGCTGTGGCGTCCGCAATGGTGGCCGCGAAAGTTGATGGCCTCAGGGCGCTAATCCTAACCGGTGGCATTTACGATTTTACGAGAAGCCTATGGAAGCAGTTCGAGAGGCTTGCAGCAAGCTATTCAGAAAGAGGCAGGCGTTTCAAACGAAAGCTTTTTGGAACGGTCCGCACTCCATCATTCGCAACAAATTCAAGCTGAAACCTTGCTTCTACACGGCAAGTACGATGATCGTGCATCGGTCGATCAAGCTGAACGATTTTACGAGGCTCTCGCACAGTTGGGTGTGCCGGTACAGTTCCATGCGCTCGAAGGCGGTCATCGCCTTCCCCGAGAACAGGTCACGCCCATCCTCCGGGAATTCTTAACGCGAATATTTTCGCCAGTCGCAGCGCTTCACTGATCTGCGCCAGCTTCGGGGCGACTGCGGACGACATCTCAACCCGCTCCGCTCAGAAATGCGCTTGACGTCGACGCGCCGATTAGAGAAGCGCAAATGCTCTCAAATTCGACGGTCGTAAATGATTGCGCGATCTGGCATTCTTTGGGTCACAATCAGGATTGAACGGAGGATACGAAAATGAGTGAAGAACACAATCAATTTGATGGTCCTCAGTTGCAGGGAACCCATTACAAGCGGGCCGATATGTCAGGCGCTAATTTCGATGGCGTAAACCTTGCAGATGCTCGGTTTTATGCTGTTTTGACTAAGGCAAGGTTCACCGACACCAATTTAAGCGAAGCGGTTTTTGACGATATCACCCTTGCGGATGCGCGCTTTAGTAACGTCAATCTGTCTGGGGCCGCCATCACGAACGCAAACCTTTCGCGCTTAATCATAAGCGGCGTCACGTTGGCAGATTCGGACATCAAAGATGCCGATTTAACTCGGATGCGAATCAACGGCGTTCTGGTGACCGATCTGTTCATTGCCTATGAACAGGCGAAAACCTCAAAGCCATTTACTGCTGAGATAATGGATGACGACTCGCCCCACAAACCGGACACGGCTCGGTGACTACACCTCCCACCCTGATCTATACCGACGCTCTTGCAGCAGGGAGACGAGTTCAAGTTTAACGTCCAGGGTTTTCCTCAACCGTGTTGAAAGAGCATCTGACAAATGATCGCCGCTCCAATCTCGCGTTGTGGTATATACGACATAGGGATTTATCACGCATTTGAAGTCCAACATTAGCGAGATGGCGGTTGGTGCGTAGGCCATATAGCTATGGGGTAAGCCCCCAGCGCAGACAAAAGTCACGACCTGATCGAACCACGCCGCTTTCTTGCCACCTTCTCCTGTAGCGCCTGTTAGCTCTATCAGATTTTTAGCCGCGCTGCCGATGGACCAATTGTAGATTGGGACCGACAGCACAATCCCGTCGGCATTTTTAATAGCATCGTGTGTGTGAAGATATGATGGATGAAGATAGCAATCAGCGTTGTCGAAATCGGGGAGAGAGGTGTTCCGTAGATCAATGAATTGCGATTCATGACCGCGTAATTGCAGAAGGCGCTCCATTTCCCGAGCAAGAACATAACTGCGACTTCGGGGATCGAGACTACATGACAAGATGGTGATCTTCAGCGCTTTCGAATGACCGGTCATACATTCCACAATCGCTTGACAAAATTCCGCTACGAAAAGCAATTCGCCACCTCAACCATGGTTGAGGTCAAGTTAAATAATAACCCGCGGTGCGCCGCCCCATCGCAGAAATTGCAACAATTGATGACCGCAATGGGCCGGCAGGATCTTTAGATCACGTCTCACCCTGAGGGTTGCAGGCTCGGCGGTGCCTTGGCGTCGAGCCGGACAGTACGGCCCTATTATGGGATAAGAACGCAGCAACCAAGAGGGCTTTATTCGCCGGTCGCCACCTGGACCAGCCACCGCCGAATTGTAGCCTCCTCCATCTCACCGAACCCGGCAACCAACTGCTCTTCGAGGAATTGTACCTGTGTACGGCATTCGGCCAATAGGTTCGATCCTTTCTCTGTAAGGCTTACTCGGAGAATGCGCCCGTGCACGGGATGGGGTGATCTGAAAATGAGCGCAGCTCGCTCAAGGTTGGCAATGATCACGCCTACAGTCTGCGGAGTAAGCAAGGCCATCCGGGCTATGTCCGCGCTCGACAATTCTGGATATGCCTTGATCATGGTCATGACTACGAACTGAGGTGGAGTCACGCTCAGGTGGGCGAGAGCACGGTCCATACGATTTCGATGCCCCCCTGCTGCTTGTCGCAACAGATATCCGAGGTGGCCAGTCTCGCCGCGCTTACCCTCACCTGCCTGCGGCGGGATATTTGTCGAACTTTCGACCAGCTTGCTCATGTAGTAAGGACTCTTATATGTTAGCATAGTTCTGGCAACTTGCATATCACATCAAGTTTGAGGCTTTAAGGAGCGCAACGATGGTCAAAACGGTTTTTCTCGCGGGAGCCAGTGGAGCTATTGGACGACGCCTCGCTCCACTGTTGGTATCCGACGGCTGGAGGGTTTTTGGGACAACCCGAACGGCGACAAAGGAGGAATCCTTGCGGGACCTCGGAGTTGAACCGATTGTCGTTGATATTTTTGACAAAGCGGCTGTCATTGGAGCGGTTCTGGAAGCCAGGCCGGAAGTTGTCATCCATCAGCTAACGGATCTGCCACCTGCACTCGATCAGGCCCGCATGGCTGAAGCTGCACCACGAAATGCGCGAATTCGTGACGAAGGCACTCGTAATCTGGTTGAAGCCGCAAGCAAGGCCGGCGCAACCAGGTTTGTTGCTCAGAGCATCGCCTTTGCCTACGCCGATAAGGCCTTGCCGTACGAGGAAGGAGATGCACTAGCCGTCACAGCCGATGGCCGTGCGGGAGTTTCTGCCCGCGGTATAGCAAGTCTTGAAACACAGGTTCTCGGTGCTCCCTTTACCGGTATCGTCCTGCGTTACGGGCGACTCTATGGTCCGGGAACGGGATTCGACAACCCGCCCGGACCTGCTGCTATCCATGTAGATGCTGCTGCTAAAGCCGCCGCGCAAGCGGCGAAGACCGGCGCTTCGGGGATTTACAATGTGGCGGAGGATGATGGCACGGTAACCACTGACAAAGCGCAGCGAGCGCTTGCATGGCAGCCGGCATGGAGAATGAGTTGAGGGTTGTGCCAAGCACCTGAGTGCTCGATGAGGAAGGCTTGGATTTCGTCCAAGGATCGATCCGCCGTGCCTTTTGCCTGGGCACGTGCAACCTTTCGGCCGATTACTTCCCCAACTTGGGACTTTCACCGGCTGATGCTCCGTCTTTGGTGGAGACAATTAGTCTGAAATTTAGCGTGAGATATGGAGACGAGAATGCCCTACATGGCTGAGACCGGCATGGAGAAAGCCGCTTTGCTGATCATGCATTATCAAGCGGACGTCTTTTCGATCCTAGCAGATAATATTCCCACAGACTTGCTCGACCGCACCAATTCACTGATTGCGAAATGGCGCGTGAGCGGCAATCCCGTGATTTTTGCAAATTTTGCGATCGACTATGGGTCCCGTCATGAAAACAATATGCTGATCAACAATATAAAGAAGACTGGATTCTTCCGTGACCCAGCGCCGGTCAGTGGGCTGGATATTGTTGATAGCGACTGGCGATACGCTTGTCCGCGCGCGAACGTCTTTCACGATACATCTTTGCACGCCGACTTGCAGGCTCATGGGATTAATACGCTAGTCATGGCGGGCGTAGCGAGCAGCGGCGTCCTGTTTTCTACCGTCGGATGGGCGAGCGATGCAGACTATCGAATGTACATCGTGCAGGATTGCTGTTTTGATCCGGATCCTACTGCCCACGAAGCGCTATTCCGGACCAGTTTCGCCACGCGGGCGGTAATTCTCTAGTTCGATGCAGGATGCGACCCGCATTCGAGGCAAGGTGCGAAATGGGTCGCCGACGCTGCGTGAGGAAGGCCGAACGGCTGCAAGACCGGACTGCTCAGCGACCGCACCGGCGTCAATCGCTTTTGCGCACTTCAGCACCTCTGCAGAAGCCAAACGCCTGCCGGGCTGAGCCCTGCTCCGATCAGAAAGACGGAAATCCTAGGTTTTCGGATCGCAGATCGGCTGATGCACACAGCCGCAGCGGTTTACGATCCAGACAGCCCCTGCCTTACGCACGCCGGCCAGTGCCGCCCTGTGGTGGGTGACGCCAAAGGGACCGACAAGGGCCGGCGTCTCGCCGTCGGGCTCGAACGGCCACTCGACGTCCCCCGTCGCAACGCGGGTCGGAATCAGCCAATAGTCGCCGCTCCTGTAGTAGCCGAGACTTTCAAACCAGACCTGAAGGCCGCGCTCGAGTTCAACCCAGTCGTCCCGACGCCGCTGAGGGATACCGCAGCGCGTCCGATAATTTTATCTAACTTGACCGATTACGATCTTTTGATACCTGTGACGAAAATAGGCAAAATGAGTGAGGATACCTTCTGACCTTGCCCCCTCATCGAGCAGCGCTGTTTGGCGAAACGGGGGCTGGCCGAGGCGTCGCCAATACGATCATCGAAAAGGACTTCTGGGTCTGCTGGACATTGAAGCGGCTGTTCGGACTGCACGAGAACGGTACGGCCACTCTTGTCTTCACCTGACCACGTGCTGGTGTAGGTCTTCGCCGTTGCCACTCTTGTTGCGCCCCGCCGATAGCTAGAACGTCATCGCACCGCTGCCCCACGGGCCGTGGTGGAAGTCCTTGCCGTCGAGGCGGTCGAAACCATACGCGCCGAAGAAGTCACGCTGCGCCTGGATCAGGTTCGCGGGGCCGCGGCCTTGGCGATAGGCGTCGAATAGGTCAGCGCCGGAACCGGCAGTGCCTCTGCATTTAAAGGCGTTCGAATTTATCAGAACGCGAGTTGGACCTTCATCGACTTCGTGCGGTCGCCGGCAGCTTCGAATGCGCTGACGGCATCCTCGATCGAATAGGTGCCGGTCAAGAGAGGCTTGAGATCGACCCGTCGCTGATTGATGAGATCGACGGCCAGGCCGAACTCCTCATGGAAGCGGAAAGTCCCCTTCATTTCGATTTCCTTGGCAACAACCATGTTCTGTGGGATCGACACGTCCCCACCGAGCCCGAGTTGGACAAGCGCTGAGCGCGGGCGAAGAACCTCGAGGCCGGATCGGACGGCACGCTCGTTACCAGACGCTTCGAACTGAACGTCGAAATATCCCTTGTTGGCGGAATAGACCGAGAGTTCCTCCGGATTATTGGCAACGTTGATCACGCGGTCGGCCCCGATCTCAAGCGCCTTGCCGAGCACCGTGTCCATTACATCCGTCGCGACAACTTCGCGTGCGCCATGAGCACGCGCGGCGATGATGGCAAGCGCCCCGATCGGGCCACAACCCGTGACGAGAACGCGCTTGCCGATGAGCGGGCCTGCGCGGTTGACAGCGTGGAGCGTCACCGCAAAAGGCTCGGCCATTGCCGCTTCGTTGATCGAGATGCCGGCGGCGACCTTATGGCACTGCCAGGCCTCGGCAACCAGCCGCTGGCGGAATGCGCCCTGGATGTGCGGCATTGGCATGGCGGAACCGTAGAACCGCATGTTGAAGCAATG
Organism: Rhizobium sp. 42MFCr.1; assembly: GCF_000377185.1. Classification (NCBI taxonomy): domain Bacteria; kingdom Pseudomonadati; phylum Pseudomonadota; class Alphaproteobacteria; order Hyphomicrobiales; family Rhizobiaceae; genus Rhizobium; species Rhizobium sp. 42MFCr.1. Next base: position 30,566 of record NZ_KB897843.1, on the reverse strand, counting down.
GTTCTGCTCGCCGCGCAGACAGTATTCGCAGGCGTTGCAGGGTCGGCTTGGCGACACCGCGACCCGATCACCGACAGCAAGGTGAGAAACGCCCGTTCCAAGCGCCTTGACCGTCCCGGCCACTTCATGACCGAGGATCATCGGCTCGCGGACGCGCACGGTGCCGAAGCCGCCATGATTGTAATAGTGCAGGTCGGACCCGCAGATGCCACCAGCCTCTATGGCGATTTCCACCTGACCGGCTCCAACCGTTTCGACCTCACGTTCCTCGACGCGCAAATCCTTGGCCGCGTGAATGACGACTGCTTTCATGATGATTTCCTCACACGACGGGGGTCGGTCGAGACTTGCCGGCGAAATGCGCAGCCAAATTATCGCGCACGAGTTGGCCCATTGCCTTCCTGGTCTCGACCGTACCAGATCCGTGATGCGGCTGCAGCACCACATTGTCGAGCTCGAAAAACCGCGGATCGATGCCAGGCTCGTTGAGAAAGACATCGAGACCAGCGGCCTTGATCGCTCGACGTTGAAGCGCGGCAATGAGCGCATCTTCGTCAACGGTCGAACCACGTGACACGTTGATGAGAATGCCGTCCCGACCCAGCGCCTCGAGCACCTTACCATTGATGATGTTTTTCGTTCCATCACCGCACCGCTCGCGATGACGGAGTAGCCCTCCACCGCCCGCTGGATCTTTACCTGAACGGCCGCACCTCGGCCGGTAACCACTACGCCGGCCCAGCCTTCTGCGGCGCCGTACTGTTCATGTCTTTGTACTGTTCTATCGCAACACGTGCATTGAACAAAAGACGGCGGGGGCCAAGTTGCTTGTCCAATCCGGACTTGCGAACTATCTCGAGCACGCCCGGGTTCAATCCCACGAGCCAAACCGTGACACCCTCTCTCACCGCGCGCTCATCATTTTCGATCATCATCTGGAGAGCTGAATATTCGATGTCGGAGACGCGGCTCATGTCGATGGCCAGCACACGAGGCTTGTGCTCTGTGACCAAGGCCCCGATCTGGTCGGTCACGTCCTGCGCATTGATAAAGAAAAGACGACCTTCCGGACGCACGATTAGCAGTCCCTCGAAGGTTTCGTCGTCGGGATGATCGGGAGAGACGGGGCGAAGCACGTCAGCCCCGCGCTTTTTTCCGATCACTGAGACGCGCGGATGCGCCGCCTGGTAAGCGAGGGTGATGAGCGACAGGATGATTGCGACAATGATGCCCTGCAATGTACCGAATGTCAGGACACCGACCGCCGCAACCAATGCCCACCAGAACTCCATCGCTCGGATCCGCCGAATTTGCACAAACTCTGCCGGCTTTATCAGGCCGACAGAGTAGACGATGACGATCGCCGCCAGGACGGCATTCGGCAGGAGTCCGAGGATCGGCGCGAACAACAACATCGTGGCCAAGGCCGCGGCCGCTATGACGAACGAGGCCCTTTGCGAGCGACCGCCCGCCGAGCGAACGACACTCGTCTGGGACGTTCCGCCGCCCGCTGGCATCGCCCCTAAGACGGCGCCCGCGAGATTGGCGGCACCGGTCGCTGTGAGTTCGCGGCTTGGGTCGATGAGCGGGTCCCCGGGAGCTTGAAAGGCGCGACCTGCCGCAATGGTCTCTGTGAAGCTCATCAGCGCGAGCCCCAACGCGGCTGGCAACAGGCTCTGTGCCAAGGTGAAGTCGGGCAAGGCAAGAGACGGTAAGCCCTGAGGGATATGTCCGACCGTCGAGACACCGAGCTGTGAAAGATGGAAGAGCCAAGAGGCGGCAATGGCTCCCGCTACAATGACGAGCGGAGCTGGAGAATGGGGCTTGAGGTTTTCCATCGCCACCAGCAGAACAAGCGTCAGCCCGCCGACGAGAAGTGTCGGCAAATGAATGTCCGGAACATGGAAGATGACGCTTGCGAGATCGAAGAAGAAGGAATGCTTTTGGATATGAATCCCCAGAAGCTTCGGCAGTTGATCCAGCAAAATGACGAAGCCGATTCCAGCCTTGAAGCCGGTTAACACCGGCGATGATATGAAGTTTGCGATAAAGCCGAGGCGCACCAGCCTAGCCACAATCAGCGCTGCACCGACAAGAAGAGTGAGTGTGGCGGTTGCGGCCGCAAGCCTTTGCGGGTCTTCGTCCGGCACGACCAGACCGAGGGCGGCGCCGGTGAGGATGGCGAGCGTTGTTGTCGAGGTAACGCTCAGTACCCGCGACGACCCGAGCAGGCCATATACGATAGCGGGGATTAACGCGGTGTAGAGCCCAACCGCCACAGGCAACCCCGCGACCGTGGCGTAGGCCATCGCCTTGGGCAGCACCACGGTTGCGGCCGTCAGGCCGGCAATGACATCGAAGCGAAGAGCAGTGGAACCTGATGCCGCACTGCTGCTATCTGTCGGATGGGCCTGCATCGGTCTGACCTTTACGGGAACGGCACCCCAAGCCTAGTCTCTGATCAGCGACGCGGTCAATGCCCGAAGAGCGGGGCTTGGGTAGGGCGCCCCGGAGGGGCGGCTGCTATTGCTGGTACGCGTTATAGTTTGCCGATCCTAGCGTAGGTTCGGCCGCTCGCGGCACCAGCGATCGTATCTGGATGCTTCGGGGCAACCTTGGTATAGTGTGGGCCTCCGGAGCCAAGTAGGGTCGCTCTTCTGTGGAAAATCCCGTTGCTGCGGTCTCATCCCGTAACGCGCCTTTGCGAACCCTGATGTCGGCACAGGCAGCGCTGTCGCCGGCGGAATCCTCCCTGGACCGTCGCGAGCTGGTCCAGTGCATCGGCAGGATCCGAGCGGGAGCCGCGACGACGGGTGATCCCATGCCTTCGACGGTTTCTCTGACGGGTGACCAAGATGCCCGATGAGACGACTCCTGCCGGCGGCACCCACCGTCAACTCGGGCTTGGCACAGCCGGCCTGATCGAGCGCAGCATCACTTTGCTGATGGTCGTGGTCCTGCTTGTCGGCGTGCTCGCAATATTGAAGCCCTTCGCCGCCGCCATCCTTTTCGGGGCGACGTTGGCGATTGCCGCCTGGCCCTTGCGGCAATGGATGATCGGCCGGGGTGTCGGGCCTCGCCTGACTGCAGTGCTGCTTCTCCTGCTTTCGCTCCTGGTGATCGTGTTGCCGGCACTGATCATGGCTCCGGTTCTCACCGACGAACTGAAGGCGTTCACGGAGAGCGTCGAGAACTACTTCTCGGCAACACCACAACGTCCCGGCTGGATCGAGAACGTCCCCCTGGTCGGTGGCAAACTTGCTTCTGCATGGGATGGCCTACTAGAAGCGAAGGGTGACGTCGCCACTGCACTTGCACCCCAATCCGAGATTTTGCAGCGGTGGCTAATCACGGCGGCGCGTGCGCTTGGCGACAGCGTCGTCCAGATGATCCTGGCGCTGATCGTGGCAACCATGTTTTGTATCAACGGGAGCAAGCTGGTTGAAGAACTGGATAGCATCGTCGTCCGGCTGGGCGGGGCAACGGCGCATGCCAGCCTTCTTGCAGCCGCAGGCGCGGTTCGCAGCGTCTCCTATGGCGTGATCGGCACAGCTCTCGCGCAGGCAGCGCTACTGGTGCTCGGCCTGGCACTTGCAGGTGTACCTGGTGCGACCACGCTCGGCTTCGTCGGTCTACTGCTCTCCATCAGCCAGATCGGAGCCCCCCTCCTGGTGCTGATCTGGGGTGGTGCGGCGTGGTGGCTGTTCGGGCAGGACCAGGTCGGATGGGGGAGCTTCATGGTCGCATGGGGAATTTTGGTCAGTATGGTCGACAACGTTCTCAAACCATGGCTGATCGGTCGCGGCATTCGAATGCCTATGCCTCTGACGATCCTGGGCGTTTTCGGTGGCTTTATCGCCTTTGGCTTCCTTGGTCTGTTTATTGGACCGACGCTGCTTGCTGTCGCTTTCGTCCTGCTGCAGGCATGGCGGACGAGTCCGCCCGGCTAACAACTTGCTTCCAATTGGACCGCGGCAAAGACGAGTTACCGAGGATTGCCGCTTAAACTTCCAGAAGATGTCGTCGGACTTCGTCTCCTTGGAGACAAGCGGAATCGGAGGCGCCGATGCAAGTGCTCTAGACATCAACATGGACGCAGAAACGCGCAAGAGCGCGGCGCCTTGCCCGCATCCGGGACAGCGGTGGGTCAAATGCGTTGGCCGGCGAAATATGATATACCCGTGTATATCACGAGGAGGTGAACCTGCCAGATGTAACTGAAGAGGCGCGGTCGACAACGATGATGGGGGGTGAAAAAGGTAAGTGGCTGACGCAACCCAAAACCAATTGGCGCGCTGGCTGCGGGGGTTTCAAGTTCTTCGTCAGTTCCATGATTTTGTTGCAGGGATCGTGCTGACCACCATGCTGGTGCCGGTCGGCATCGCCCATGCCGCAGCGTCGGCGATACCTGGATTTTACGGGCTCTAGGCGACGATTGTCCCTTGTTAGCCTATGCGGTGTTTGGCGTGTCGCCGTCGACCGAGCCGGCTCCATCAGGCGCAGTTCGGGCCGACAGCGAGAGCCGGTGGTTCCTCCGAGCAACGCCGGCTGGCACTCGCAACAGATTGCAGAATGTCCACGCCGCTGCACGAATGCGTGAATGCTGACATACAAGGATGTCGACTTCGGTTGCCAAAATGGGAGCATGTCATGGCAGAGGACAAGATGAAACTGGATGTGGATTTTGACCAGAAGCGTGAGATCCCTGTGGGGGACAGCGGCCGCGTACGCTTTCGTTTCCGCGACATTGCCGTGGAGCCCGGAAAGGCGGTTTCGCTTAAGGATTTCGACCCGGATTTTACCGGCGGCTATGACGACAAGGCCGGGGCGCTCGAAAAAGTGGCGGCAAACGTCGATCGACTGTCTGCGATGCAGGAAGTTCTCTATGCACAGGATAACTACGCCCTGTTGATCATTTTTCAGGCCATGGACGCGGCGGGCAAGGATGGCGCGATCCGCCATGTCATGTCCGGGATCAATCCGCAGGGCTGCCAGGTTACAAGCTTTAAGGCGCCGTCGGCGGAGGATCTAGACTATGGCTATCTTTGGCGCGCATCAAAGGCGCTGCCAGGGCGCGGCATGATCGGCATTTTCAACCGATCCTACTACGAGGATGTTCTGGTCGTCAGGGTTCATCCGGAGTTGCTTGAAAAGCAAAAGCTTCCGCCGCGCGCTCGCAAAGGAGATATCTGGCAACGCCGGTTCAAGGAGATAAACAACTTTGAAAAATATCTTCGGCAAAACGGCACAATCGTTTTGAAGTTTTTTCTCAATGTATCCAAGAAGGAGCAGAAGAATCGCTTCCTGGCGCGGATAGACGAGCCAGAAAAGAATTGGAAGTTTTCGCCGGCGGATTATGCAGAGCGAAAACACTGGGACGACTACCAAAAGGCGTTCGAGGATATGCTGGAAAACACCAGCACGGAGTGGGCTCCCTGGTTCGTCATTCCGGCCGACAACAAATGGTTTGCCCGGCTGGCGATTTCGGAGGTGATCTCCGGGGCCTTCGAGAGGATCGATCTGCAGATGCCTGTGGTCAGTGAAGCGCGAAAGAAGGAACTGATGCAGATACGAAGACAGCTTCTCGACGAAAAGGACTGATGGCGCGGCTCTGTCGCTGGCATGTTGTCCGTGGCCACCCGTGCCTGTCGCCTCAGGGCAGCGCGGTGATTTGAAACACGTGGTAGCCCCACGGCGGCAGATCGAGATAGAGCCCCCTTGAGACGAGGGCGCTCCCGTCGCGGTCATAGCTGGCGAGACCCATCAGATCCTTGAGCCGCACGGCTCGACAGGCCAGGTCGGAGAACGGGAGCTGGACAAAACACTGGCTCTGGTTTGGAGCATAGTTGACGACGATCATCTGCCGCTGGCCGTCATTCTTCTCCCAGGACCAGGAGATGAAGCAATCCGACGTCCAGTTGCCCTCCCAGGCCGGAACGCAATCGAGCAGACGCCACTGGCCATCGCGGACGATCGGCTCCCGGAGCACCGCCAGAAGGTCTTCGTAGAACTGCTGGCAGGCCTCACTCACCGGCTCCAGTGGCGCACGGATCAAGTGTGGCGAGATGCGCTTTTTCCGCCCCTGGAACTGACCCTGATGGAAGAACCGCAGCCCAGGCGAAAGGAAGGTCACAATCGCCGCGGCTTGGTGCATCTCGGGCGTGAAGGTCGCAGCGACCCGGGGCTCGTCGTGGTTCTCCAAAAACCGAGCAAGCTTCTGCTGGTAGTCGAGCCCCGCGTACAGATGCTCGCGCACCGGCCGCGCGCGCCCCTCGCGCAAGCGATCGTAAAGCCCCTTGTCGTAGGCGTAGTCAAAGCCCTGCTGCTGCAGCGTCCATTCCATGTCCCAGTACACCTCGGCCATGAAGGTAAACCGCGGGAATTGTTTGCGGACGCGTTGCGTCGCTTGCGGCCAGAACAGCTCGACGTGGATGTGCCACGTCCGTTCGAATATCTCCGGCAACACCAGCATCGCCATGTCGCAGCGGACCCCGTCGCACTGCTTGGCGATGCGCAACAGCTCGCCGATCATCGCGCGCTGCAAGTTCGGATTGCCGTAGTTGAGCTGTAGCGTGTCGGGCCAGCCGTCGAAATATGGGTCGCGGCCGTAGGCTAGCACCAGCGGCCCTCTGGACGTTCGCACGCGGCAGTAGTTCTGCGGTGCCTTTGCGAAATCGGCGTCGCTGCCGTGGACGAAATAGTCGGGATGCTGTTCGACCCACCGGTGATCCGGCGCCATGTGATTTGGCACGAAGTCGAGCAGCAGCCGCAGCCCACGCTGCTTGAGCCGTTCGCGCAGGCGCGCCAGCGCAGCATCGCCGCCCAGACGGGAGTGCACCGTGTAATCGGCTATGGCGAAGCCCGATCCTGCGATGTCTGTCTCGCGCAGGTCGGGCAATGTCTCCTCAAACTGGTGGCGCCAGTCCAGGTTGGTGCGAGATACACTTTGTGCCGCTGGACCGGTCTGCCAGACGCTTAGCAACCAGATCCAGTCGAACCCCATCTCGGCAAGGCGCTCCAGCTCAGTGTCCGGAATGTCATCAAGCGTGGCCGGCCGGCCGAGCCCTTGGGACAGCTCGGTAAGCCAGACGCGCGTGTTGATCTGAAAGAGCGAGGGATGGAATGCCGTGTTCACCTCAGTTCCCTCTCCGCAATGGCTGCTCTTCTATGCGCTGCCTCGCGAGGCAGCTCCATACGCCCGTTCCCGGACGAGGCGGTCCACGAGCCGCCTTTTCTCCTTCTCCTCCAGAATGTCGGCGGCGCCGGTACGGCCGAAGAGGTCGAGCAGGCGCGCGATCACGCCCGTCCAACCGGTCTGGTGACTCGCCCCGAGGCCCGCCCCGTTGTCCCCGTTGAAATACTCGTAGAAGAGGATGAGGTCGCGCCAGTGCGGGTCCTCCTGAAACTTCGCGGTCCCTCCATAGACCGGGCGACGGCCGTTCGCATCTCTCAGGAAAATGCTCGCGAGCCGCTGCTTTATCTCCTGAGCCACCTCGAAGAGCGTCATGTGGCGACCGGAGCCGGTCGGACACTCGACCTTGAAGTCGTCGCCGTAGAAACCGTAGAGATTGAGGAGCCCACGCACGATTAGCGCGTTGACCGGCATCCAGACGGGGCCCCGCCAGTTCGAGTTCCCGCCGAACATCCCCGTGTCCGATTCGGCCGGCAGGTAGGAGACGCGGTGGGCGTCACCCCCGACATGAAGAACGAACGGGTGGTCCTGGTGGTAGCGGGAGAGAGAGCGGATACCGTACGGGCTCAGGAACTCCCTCTCGTCGAGCAGATAGGCGAGCACCCTCTCGAGGCGTTTCCTGGACAGCGGCGAGAGCAGGCGGCGCCCGGCATAGCCGACAAAACCGTGCTCGGTTGGAGCGACCTGCGCCACGACGTCGGGATGTCGCTCCCTGAAAAGGTTGACGAGTTCGCGAAGCTTTGGATATCGCTCGAAATCGTCTGGGCCGAAGATTGTGGAGGCGCAAAGCGGGATAAGCCCTACCATCGACCGGACCTTGAGGCGGGTCGCCGATCCGTCCGGCAGCCGCAGCACGTCGTAGAAGAATCCATCCGTCTCATCCCACATCTCGTCATTGTGCTCACCGATGCGGTCCATTGCGTAGGCGATCCACATGAAGTGCTCAATGAACTTGAACGCCGCCTCCTCGTAGACGGGATCGTGGTCGGCGAGTATGAGAGCGATCTCGATCATGCTCTGGCAGTAAAACGCCATCCAGGCGGTGCCATCGGCCTGTTCGAGCGACCCGCCGGTCGGAAGCGGCGCGCTGCGGTCGAAGACACCGATGTTGTCGAGGCCGAGGAACCCGCCGGCGAAAACGTTCCGGCCATCGGGGTCCTTGCGGTTCACCCACCAGTTGAAGTTGAGCATGAGACCCTGGAACGAGCGCTCCAGGAAGTCGATATCCTCCTGCCCGAGGGCTTGCTCCGTCCTGTAGAGAAAAAGCGTCGCCCACGCATGCACGGGCGGATTGACATCGCTGAAGTTCCACTCGTAGGCCGGGATCTGCCCATTCGGATGCACATACAGGCTTCGCAGCATGAGGAGGAGTTGCGCTTTTGCGAAGTCCAAATCGACGAGCGCGAGCGCGAGCGTGTGGAACGCGAGGTCCCATGCAGCGTACCACGGGTATTCCCATTTGTCGGGCATGGAGATGATATCGCCATTGAACATGTGGAACCACTCGGCGTTGCGCATCCGCCGCCTGGAGGTTCCGACGAGAGGATGCGCCTCGTGCTCCTTGAGCCAGGTGTCCACGTCGTAGAAGTAGTACTGTTTCGACCAGAGCATCCCCGCAAGCGCCTGGCGGTGGACCCGCCGCTCGTCCTCGTTCAGCGACCCGGGGGTAATCCGCTGGTAGAACTCGTCGGCATCCTTCTTGCGGGCGGCCACCGTCGCATCGAAGCTCTTCGCGAACGGCCTCGCCGGCAGCCTTGCCGACAATCGCAACCGGACGATCGAGGCACCGCCCGCCGGCACGTCGAGGATGTAACGCGCCGCGGCCTTCGTGCCGGTCTTTTCCGGGTTAATGGCCCCGGTGTCACCAGAAACGACGTATCGGTGGAACGCGTCCTTGACGAACGCCGTCGGGTTCGGCTGCCCCCAGAGGAGGGAAACATTGCTCTCGTTCTCGGTGAAGAGAAATTCCGGACGTCCGTCGCACGCGAGCGTGTAGTCGCCGACCTCGGGGTGCGAGGCGTGGAGGGTCCCACAGGCTTCCCGCAGGAGCGGCTTGGCCCCATTTTTCCCCCACGACCACGTGTTGCGGAACCAGAGCGTCGGCAGCACGTGGAGCCGCGCGGCCTCGGGCCCCCGGTTATGCACCGTCACCTGGATCAGCATGTCCTCCGGGTCTTCCTTGGCATACTCGAGGAAAACGTCGAAGTAGCGGTCGTCGTCGAAGACAGCGGTATCGAGCAGCTCATACTCGAACTCCTCCCTCGACCGGTGCCGGCTGGTCTCGACGAGGTCCCGATAGGGGAACTCCCGCTGGGGGTACTTGTAGAGGTACTTCATGTAGGAGTGCGTAGGAGTCGAGTCGAGGTAGAAGTAGTATTCCTTGACGTCCTCGCCGTGATTTGACTCGCTGTTCGTGAGCCCGAACAAACGCTCTTTCAGGATCGGATCGCGCTCGTTCCAGAGCGCGAGCGCAAAGCAAAGCCGCTGGCCGTCGTCCGAGATGCCGCCGAGGCCATCTTCGCCCCAGCGATAGGCCCGAGAGCGCGCCTGGTCGTGGGTGAAATAGTTCCAGGCGTCGCCCGACTCGCTGTAGTCCTCGCGTACCGTGCCCCACTGCCTCTCGCTCAGGTAGGGGCCCCATTTCTTCCAGGCCCCCCCTGCCTCTCTGTCCTCCTCGAGGCGACGTTGTTCCGCGACAAGGACGGATCGCGACGGCTGCGCCGGCTCGGCTTGCGCCCTTGCGCCCGATGGACCATTCGACATAGTTCGGTCCCCTCATTTTCCGTGGATGCGCATGCGCGGTGTTCTGGCTCGCGGCATATGTCGATTGTAGCGGAAATGCTGGGGTCATGTTGACATTTAGCGGAGAGCTTTCGCGGGCAACGCAAAGCGAAGAATTTCAAAGCCCCAGAGGACTGGCAACGTTTTCACAGGTTGTCGAACTGCTTTCGAAGGGCGTCGGTCGGCTTCCATGCGCCGATTTTTGAATGCAGACTTTGAGCCTGGCGGGCGCATGATCTGACGCGAGGTGGACCTTCGGTCGCCCTCGGCCGAACGCGCGCCCCCCTTCGGAAGTACGGAATCCATGGTTTCCCGCCCACTATTTCAGCCGATGCACTCCCTCAGCATTTGTTACTTTTGATGGGAATCGAACCGCTGGCGCATTCTCTCCAGCTTTGCCTATGACACGATCATCGCCGCCGCTAGGTGTCGACCGGCAAGAACGTCATGCCGCGCGTCGCCGCCCTGCTAGACGTCGCGTGGGGTACTTGTAGAGGTGCTTCATGTAGGAATGTGTAGGAGTCGAGGTAGAAGTAGTATTCCTTGACGTCCTCGCCGTGATTTGACTCGCTCCTCGTGAGCCCGAGCAAGCCCTCTTTCAGGATCCGCTCGTTCCAGAGAGCGAGCGCAAAGCAGAGCCGCTGGCCGTCGTCCGAGATGCCGCCAAGGCTATCTTCGCCCAGCGATAGGCCCGCGAGCGCGCCTGGTCGTGGGTGAAATAGTTCCAGGCGTCGCCCAGCGGATGCGTCAGCTGGCATTTGAAAGGCTGCTTTCCATTGACCACTTAATGATCTATATTCTGGTCAATAGGGAGTATGTGCATGAAGCTTTCAGAGCGGGTCAAGCCAATCAGTTATCTCAAGGCGCATGCGCCTGAGATCATCCGGACGCTAAAGGACAATCCGCAGCCGGTCGTCATTACGCTTCACGGAGAGGCGAAAGCCATTCTTCAGGACGTCGGCCAATACGAAGAAACACAAGAGACGCTGGCGCTCCTGAAGGTACTGGCGCTCACCAACCGGCAGGTGGAAGAAGGGAAAGTGCGCCCCGTTGCGGACGCCTTCTCGCGCATCCGCAAGCGTCTCGCCGACAGCCAATCCTGATGCCATATCGTGTTCTTTTTGCTGAGGACACGGAACGCGACATCGAGGATCTCTATCGCTTCATCGCTAGCCGCGATGGGGCCGAGGCGGCAGAGCGCATCCTGACGGAAATCGAAAGCACCTGCGCCGAACTTGAAGATTTCCCCGCCCGCGGGAATGTACCGAAGGAGTTGGCGGGTATCGGAATCTCCGAATATCGGGAGCTGCACCATAAGCCGTGGCGCATGATCTATCGTATCTTGGCCACTGATGTCGTTGCCTACTGCGTCGTGGACGGACGCCGTGACATGCAGGCGTTTCTGGAGCGAAGGCTGCTGCGCTGATGTTAGGGCGGCGCGGTTTTTGGTTGTCGACTACGACGGGATCCCGGCGGGCGTCGCTGAATGGAACCGACCAGCCTCAGTGAACAGCAGCCGACGTCGGCGCGTTTACCCTGGTGGCATCTTGGCCAACATAAGTGGATATCAGCATTGCGGCAATCTCGTCCAAGGACCGGTAACCCTCGTTGTATAGTTCTATCGCGGCCAGGCAGAGCACGCTTGTCGACTGCTCATTGGGGATAATGCCATAATGGCGATGCCAGGCCTGTACAGCTTCGGACATCGTTCGAAAATCAGGTTCCAGCTTCTTTGGCACAGGCTGTTCCTAGTTACTTGTTCCGGAGGCCAGTTGACCCGGCTTGAACGAACGAACCCTGCACGCCTTCTGACGAAATGGCATCTGAACTCGTCTTATCGTCTCCAGGTATCGTTGTCGCACTGTGATGCGAAGGCGAAGACGTCTGGGGCAAGTCGCCGTCTTCGGCCACGAAGCGGTCAGCCTCATACCAATGTCGATCCTGCTGGCCTTCCGGACGACCCTCCGATACCCACTTCTCGAACGCCCGCCGTCTCACGTGCTCCGTGTCCATGAAAGCCTCCATTGTTGGCATCATAAACGTCCGCTGCACGGAGTGGTTCCTCGATTACTGGTGGGGTCGAAATGACATTTTTGTGCACAATCGAAGCCGCTTACTCGAAGGACTTCGAGGGTTATAACGAACGCATGTTCCAGACCGGCGGTTCTTATCGCGGCGGCAATGCGCCACAAGCGAATCTGGAATACCGAACAGAAAAAAGCGGGTTTCACAACGCCTAAGCAACTGAACGCCCCGTCTGCCGCCAAGGTGGAAGAGTGTGTTCGCGTGCTGAGGCGTCGCCCCGTGACCCCGCGAAATGGTTTCTAGGGGAAGCCACTCGTCGATTTCGGCGGTATCTTCAATGCCGTGCCAATTCAATTTTCCTGCGGACCTCAACATGGCTTCGATCGTGCCTCTTGATTCTAAATCTGCAAAAGCGACTTTCTGACTGTCGTTCTGTTGACTCATGAGCGCCCATTTTCGCTCTCGCAGGCAATTGCAAGCGTCGCCTGTGCCAGCACATCACAGCCGATGACGGCATGCGCAGGCTCGACATACTCGGCTTCGTTGTGACTGAGCCCATCGCGGCACGGAACGAAGATCATCGCTGCCGGCGCAACGCGATTAACGAACAGCGCATCGTGAAAGGCCCCTGATAGCATTACCGTGCTTTTGACCCCCCGCGCAGCTACTGCCTGCTCGATTGCCCGTTGCAATGCTTCGGAAAAGACGCAGGGCGCCATATCGAACGATCGGGCGATCTCGGTCGTGCATCCGTGCCGCATCGCGTCCTCCGCTATGCGCGATGTCACGAGCCGTTCGATATCATCCAGCCGCGATGGCTCTGGATGACGCATATCGATAGTGCAGTGGACCTTGTCGGGGATCGCATTGACCGAGCCAGGCTCGGCTGAAATCCGCCCAACCGTAAACCGCGCGTCCGGATCGGCTGGCATCACCGCCCCGTAGAGGCCCGACAGGGCGGCGGTCAGCGCGCGCAGTGGGTCGCGGCGATACGACAGTCCCGTCGTGCCGGCATGGGCCGTCTGCCCCGTAACCGACACATCCAGCCAACGCGTGCCCTGGATACCCTTTACCACGCCGATCGGAATGTCGTTCGCCTCGAGAGAGGGCCCCTGCTCGATATGGACTTCGATATAGGCGCGAACCGGAAATCCGAGCGGCAGCATCTCGGCCTCCGGCAGGCTCGCAATCGTCAGCGCCAGTTCCTCGGCAAAGCCTGCGCCATCGGTGGCGACCTTGCCCTGCCAGGCGGCCGGAATCTCACCCGCCGAAAAGGCCATGGATCCCATGCATCCCGGCGCAAAGCGGCACCCCTCCTCGTTGGTCCAGGAGACCACAACGACGGGACGCGCCGTCTCGATCCCCGCATCCTCCAGGCTCTCCAGCACCTCGAAGGCGGACAGCGTCCCTAGCGCGCCGTCGAACCGGCCGCCAGCCGGCTGGCTGTCGAGATGACTACCGATGATCACCGGCGCGAGCGTATCGTCCCGGCCCTTTCGTCGGATGAAGAGGTTGGCCACCGAGTCCTGAAAGACGAGGAATCCCCTCGCCCAGGCAAGCTCGGCCAGCAGCCGCCGCGCCCGGCGGTCGCCTTCTGTCAGCGCCTGGCGATTGACGCCGCCCTTCGCCGTGCCGCCGATGGCGGCGAAGGTTTCGAGCCGGGCGTTGAGACGATCGCCGTCTATATCGAGCATGGTTTCACCTCAGAGATAAGGAGCGTCGTGGAAGGCGATCTCCAGCGCCTGCGCGCGGCCGAAGATGCCGCTGAGGCGGGAACGTTCCTCCAGGCTCATGCCCTCGCCGGCGTCATCGAGCTCTGCCTTCAGCCACAGCGCCTGGGCCGCGAAGTCCTCATGCGCGTGCAGGTCCACCCACTCCTTGAGCAGCAGATCGCTCATCTCGTAACGGGTGGCCTCCTTCGACCAGGTCCAGTACATCCACTCGGCGGCAAACATGGCGGCCACCGTGTCGAGGTAGCCACCATCCCGAGAGATCGCCAGCATGTTGTCGCGAAACGCCGCCACTTCGGGGATCGCGGTGTTGTAGGCCGCGGGATCAATACCGCGCTCGGCGAAGGTCTTTTCGAAATAGGCGATCTGCTGGTTGGCCAGCGCATCGAGAACGCCGATCAGCCAGCGCTTCTGGGCGATCGTCTCGGCCTTAGCGGCTGCAAAGGCAAAGATCGAGATGGCGGTATCGACGAAGGCGCCCTCGAAAACGAGGTAGCGTTCGAAGACTTCCTTCGAGAGCCTGCCTGCCTTGATGTCCTTGACGAAACGATGGTTTACCATCGCATCGAAGACGGCGGCATTTTCACGCAGGATCTGCTCGGACAGTGTTTCGCTCATATCAGCCTTCCAAAACCGGACGCGCGGCTTCGACGAAGGCCTTGACGCGGGAGAGCTCCACAGGATTCCACCAGACGCCGCCTTCCTTGAGCGAGGACGCGACGATGACGCCGTTCGTCCGCTTCAGGATCTCGACGATATTTTCCTTCGTAACGCCAGAGCCGACGAGCAACGGCAGATGGGTTGCGGCGCCGATCGTCTCGATCTCCTCCACGGTCGCCGAATTGCCGGTGCGCTGGCCGGTGGCAATCACCACATCGGCGTCGAAGAAGGCGAGATCGCGGGTCAGTTCTTCGATCGTCCGGTCGGCGGTGATCGCGTGCGCGCCATGCTTCACATGGCTGTCGGCGAAGACCTTGATGTGCTCGGCACGCAGAGCCGAGCGGTAGCGCATCGCTTCGGCCGCGCGACCTTCCATAAAGCCCTCGTTGGCGACATAGGCGTTGGCCCACTGGTTTACACGGATAAACCTGGCGCCGCCGGCCATGGCGATGGCGAAGGCCGGGATTGGGGCGTTTGCAAGCACGTTGATGCCCATCGGGATGCCGGCCGCCCGTCTGATCCGGTCGGTGACGACGGACATGAAGGCGGATGTCTCGGGACCGATATCCTCGGGCTTCGAGAAGGGAATGTCGCCGTGGTTTTCGATGATCAGGCCATGCAGCCCGCCCTCGATCAGCGCCTCGGCATCGCGCATCGCGACATCGTAGATCGCATCGACAGTCGCGCCGCGGTAGCGCGGGGCGCCGGGAAAGGGCGAGCAATGGATCATCCCGATCAGCGCCTTGTCAGTGCCGAATATTTCCCTTATGGCGCTTGAATTGTTATCCGAAATCGTCTGCATTTTCATTTCCTTTCGAAGGCCAGCCATGCCTGCCAATGTTCGTGCTCATGTCATCGGTAACGTCGCCGTCGACGAAACCATATCCGTGTCGACCATGCCGGAAGCCGGGGCTTCGATCCTTGGCCGCGAAGAAACGCGCGACCTTGGCGGCAAGGGTGCGAACCAGGCCGTGGTCATGGCCCGCACAGGCCTCCCCACCACCCTCGTTGCGGCCGTGGGCGAAGATTTCCGCGCCCAGACCATTCGCGATCAACTGGCGCCAGAACCGGTCGAGGCCAAGCTGATCGCCCTTGCCGGCCGTTCCAGCGACTTCTCCATCATCTTCACCACGCCTGATGGCGAGAACGCCATCGTCACCACCACCGATTCAGCCGGATCGCTGACGCCGGGAGAGGCCATCGCTGCGCTCGACACCGCCGTGTCAGGCGACCTCATGGTCCTGCAGGGCAATCTCAGCAAGGCAACCACGCTTGGCCTGCTCCAGGAAGCCCGCCGCCGCGACCTCGTTACCGCCTTCAACCCCTCGCCCCTCAGGCCCTATTTCGGCGACTTCTGGCCGCTCGTCGACATCGCATTCCTGAACCGAGGCGAGGCGGAGAGCCTTACCGGTTCATCCGACACGGCAGCGACCGAAAAGCTGCTGCAATCAGGCGTGCGCCACGTCGTTCTGACGCTCGGCGGCGACGGCGCCCTGCTGGCAAGCCGTGGGGCCGCTATCGCCACCATTCCGGCCGTCTCCACCAAGGCGATCGACACAACAGGCGCCGGCGACACCTTCATGGCGGTGGCACTGGCTTCGGCTGCGTTGCGCGGCGTCGAGCTCGACCCCCGCGCCATCGGCCATGCCGCATCCGCCTCCGCCCTGACAGTCAGCCGTCGCGGCACGCGCTCGGCCTTCCCGACCAGCGAGGAACTGCAGGCGATCCTGGCGCGCTGAGGCCGCGCCAGGGGCCATCGGTGCCTCAGCGCTTCTCGCTCAACCAGCCGAGAATATTCTTCCACAGGCGGCCATAGCCTTCCCATTCACAGAAGGCGGGCGACAGCCAGTGCGGGCCGATATCGGATGTCCAGGCCGCGCTGCGCCCCTTTCCGAACGTTCCGGTGACGAGCAGCGGATGGCCGCCCTGATCATCCGGCAGGCGGGCGACGACTTCAACGTCGGCGCGGTCGCGCACTTCCACCTCGTTGACGCCGAGCAGCAGCGGCCATTCACCGCCCATGCCGGCAATCGTCGGGTGGTCCGCCTTGGTGATGACAGCTCCCGTGCCTTCCGGAATCTCTACGCGGTCGTCATAGGGAAGGCAGGTGACGGGGAGCGCATCCTCGACCGGCGTGCGGCGCCAACGCGCCTTGCCGTCGATGCCTTGGAAGGAGAAATAGCCGCCGACCATCAACAGGCCGCCGCCCTTTTCCACCCAGGCCTTGATGAGCTTCAATCTGTTGGGCACCGTCTTCGAATGCAGCCAGACAGCGGGCGGCAGCAGGAGCGAGTTCGCGCCGATATCCGACAGGATGATCACGTCATAGACGTCGAGCCCCGCCATATCGAAGGGGAATTTTTCAACTGCCTCATGGGCCGGCATGTAGGTCAGCTCGTACTCACTGCCTTCGAGCGCCTTTACCAGCGGCTCGGCGCCGAGATGGAAGGTGACGCTTCCGAACTGGTCGAAGCCTTTGTAATGGGTGGCGGAGCTGACCCAGCTCTCGCCGACGAGGAGGACTTTTTTTGTCATGGTTTTTCCATTTCTATAAACGTTCTGTGATCAGGCCTTGGCCTCGAAGACCGATCTCGGATTGTCGCGCATGAGAGTATCGAGCTGTTGATCGGTCAGCCCGTGGCGCTTCAGCCGCGGCAAGAAGTGCTTGAGAATGTAGGCATAGCCATTGCCTCCGTAGCGCGTCAGCATCATCTTCAGGAAGACGTCGTGGGAAAGGAGGATGCGATCGATATGCCCCTGCTCCACCAGCTTGACGATGGCGCGCGCCACTTCCTCGTCGCTAGGGCACTGCACCTGCTGGTCGGCGTAGAAGAAATCCATGCCGATCATGTCGTATTCCAGGAAGGCGCCGCGCGAGGCGAGCTCGCCCTGATAGGCAAGATCGTCATGCGACGGGTTCATGTGGCAGAGCACGGTGTGGCGAAGCTCCGCTCCCTCCACCGCCGCGATGTCAAGCACCTTGTGGCCGAGCCGGAACCAGCCGGGCAGATGCACCATCAGCGGAAGACCGGTGCGCGCCTGCGCCCGCGCCGCCGCCCTCAGTGACTTCTCTTCCTGATCAGTGAAATCCGAGGACACCCCGATCTCGCCGATCAATCCGACCTTGATGTCGGTGCCATCGACACCGGCGGTTGCTTCCTGAACGATCTCGTCGGCGATCTGGTCGATCGTCATGCCGGCGACCTTTGCCGGATGCGACGAGCCAAGATAGTAGCCGGCGCCCATGATAATATTGAGCCCGGAAGCCTGCGATATCCGCTTCAGTGCCCGGGGATCTCGACCGATGCCCTGGCAGGTCGGCTCGACAACGGTGTGTCCCCCATGTGCGGCGAAATCCTTGAGCTCGGTGATGGCCAGCGGCTCATCATCCAGCGTGATGTTGTGCTTGTTGACGAAGGGATCCTGGCGCAGCTCGCTCAGGATCTCTATGCAGACGAAAATGTCGGAGAGGTACTGGCGCTCCGGCGTCTTCGGTGCATGCCACCAGCAGCGGCAATCGTTGAGGATATGCTCGTGCATCAGCGTAATGCCGAGAGCGGAAGCAGGAATTGCCCCCGCTACCGTCATCACCTTGCCCGAGCGCACATGGGCTTCTGAAAGTTCGCTCATGCCGACCTCACTTCTTCTTTCCGCCGAAGCGGAAGTTAGTGGTAAAGATCTTGGTGTTGAGCCAGATTGCCACGAGGATGATGGCGCCCGTCACGATCTGCGTGAAGAAGGGCGAGATGTGCATCAGGATCAGCCCGTTGCCGATGACGGCGATGGTGAGTGTCCCGAGCACCGTGCCGAGAATGCTGCCGCGTCCGCCCATCAGCGATGTGCCGCCGAGCACCACGGCCGCGATGACCTGCAGTTCGAAACCGACGGCTGCGTTGGACGAGCCGGAGCCGAGACGGGCAGCAATCAGAAGTCCGGCCAATGCGCAGGCAATCCCTGACACCATGTAGACCGAGGCAACGATCCATTTCGCCGGCATGCCGACACGGCGTGCGGCCTCGAGATTGGAGCCGACCGCGACGACCTGCCGGCCGTATTTCGTGTAGGCGATCACAACGTAGCCGATCACGGTTACAAGCACGGCTATCAGCGCCGGAACCGGAAGCCCGAGGAACTCGCCCCGGCCGAGCCAGAAGAAGCCGGGCGCATCCTTGATCGGGATCGAGTATCCCTGCGTCAGCCACAGCGCGAAACCTCGCAGAATGGAGAGGCCCGCGAGCGTGACGATGAAGGCCGGGATGCCCTGATAGGCAATGAACCAGCCCTGGGCGATGCCCATCAGCGCGCCAAAGGCGATCATGCCGATCACTACAGTCGGCCATGGATACCCCATGGCCATGATGATTGCCGCCACCGCATTGACCAGGGCCACCTGCGAACCGACGGAAAGGTCGATGCCGCCGGTGATGATGACAAGCGTCATCGCAACCGCGACAACCAGGATGGGAGCCGCCTGGCGCACGACGTTGAGGATATTGCCGAGCGTCAGGAACGTATCCGTGGTGGCGGAGAAGAAGACGAGGCAAGCGAGGAAGAACACGGTGATCGACAGCACCTGCGCGTGTTCGGAAAGGAAGTCCGCGACCGGCGATCCGGCCGCGCGTTCGGTATAGGCGCTCAATGCTTCTGCCCTCCGACGATGAGCTGCACAAGATCCTGCAAGTCGGTCTTGGCGATATCGCGTTCGGCGACCTTGGTGCCTTCGTACATGACGGCGATACGGTCACAGACGCGGAAGAGATCCTGCAGACGGTGGGTGATCAGGATGACCGACACCCCTTTGGCCTTGACGCGGTTGATCAGGTTGAGCACCGCCTCGACTTCCGCCACGGCAAGAGCCGATGTCGGCTCGTCCATGATCAGCACCTTCGGATTGAAGGACGCGGCGCGCGCGATCGCGATCGCCTGCCGCTGACCGCCCGACAGTTTCTCCACCTTGGCACCAAGTCGTGGGATGCGGATCTCGAGTGCATCCAGCATGGCGCGGGCCTCGGTCAGCATGCGCGGGCGGTCGAGGAACGGTCCCTTGGTCAGTTCGCGGCCCAGAAACAGATTGCCGACCACATCGACATGGTCGCACAGGCTGAGGTCCTGGAACACCATTTCAATATTCCGACCGCGGGCGTCGGCCGGTCCGCTGAAGCGAACCTCCTGTCCGTCGACGGCGATCGTGCCGTCATCGGGGATATAGGTACCGGAGATCACCTTGGTCAGCGTCGACTTGCCGGCTGCGTTATCGCCGACCAATCCCAGGCATTCGCCGGGATAAATGTCGAGATCGACGCCGCGCAGCGCCTGATGCGAGCCGAAGTTCTTGCGGATGCCCTTCAAGGAAATGCGGGGCTGGCGATTGCCGCCTTCGCCGGACTGCCGGGGAAGGATTTCTCCGCCCCCGGATCCTGCGACAGCGTTTGGGTGCTGTCCGTTCGAGATCATTTGAAAACGGCCCGGTAGGGTTCGACATTCTCCTTGGTGACGATAGTGATCGGCACCGAGATCGTCTTCTCGACGCTGCCGCCGTCCGAGATCTTCTTCAGGGCATCGACGGCCGCCGCACCCATGGCGGACGGATCCTGCTGGATCACGGCGGTGACGTAGCCCGCGTCGATGCCGGCGATTGCCTGGGCGGTCAGATCCCAGCCGAAGATCTTGACATCAGACTGCTTGCCCTGGCTTTCGACAGCGGCGATGGCGCCCATCAGCGCTGGCTCGCCGGTGGCGTAAACTGCGTTCATGTCGGGGTTGCCGGTGATGAGGTTTTCAGCGGCGGCCAGCGCGTTGTCCTGGATGTTCTGGCCATCGACGACGCCGGCGGTGGTGACGCCTTCGACACTTTTGACGCTCTTTTCGAAGCCTTCCTGGCGGACATTCTGGATGAAGGAGTTCAGCGCGCCGACAACGCCATACTTCGCCTTGCCGCCCATGTTACTCTTCACATAGTCGAGGAAGAACTTGCCCATGTCGGCACCGGCCTTGGCATTGTCGACGCCGATCTGCGCTTTTTGCGGGCCTTCCGGGAGAATCGCATCGATGGCGACAACGGGAATGCCCGCGGCGGCGGCCTGCTGCACGGCCGGCATGATGCCATTAACGTCGATGGCAACGACCGCGAGGCCGTCGACCTTCTGCTGGATATAGGTTTCGATGGCGCTGTTTTGCGCGGCCGGGTCGTTGTTGGCGTTGAAGATCACCAGCTTGGCGCCGGCCGCGTCGGCCGCCTTTTGCGCGCCTTCGTTCATCTGGTTGAAGAACAGCGCCTGCTGGTTGATCTGCACAAGCGCGAAGGTCTTTTCAGCGGCGAAGGCACTCCCGAACGAGATGCCGGCAAAGACCGTGGTCGCGATTGCAGTCGTAAACGTCCTGCGTGTCAGAATAGTCATGTCTTGTTCCTCTGGTTAGGTTCATCTTCGTTGCTTTTTTATTGTTTCGACGGCGGTGCAACGGAGTTCCGCACGACGATTTCGACCGGCAGCAGTTCCTCGGAGCGCAAGGTCTCGGGCTCCTGCCAGTTTGTTTCCAGAAGCAGCGCCAAGGCGCGTTCGCCAAGCGCCCGGACGGGCTGGCGTATGGCGGTCAGCGGCGGCGCAAAAAGATGTAGCGGTCCGACGTCGTCGAAGCCGATTACCGAAACCTCGCCGGGAACCGAGACCCCCTCGGCAAGCAGCACTTCGATCAAGCCGATCGCTATTTCGTCCGAACTGGCAAAGATGCCCGTCGCCTGCTTGCCCTCATCGATAAAACGGCGCGCCGCCTGCCGGCCGAATTCCACCGTGAAGCTGCCCTCGTAGCGTGTCACCTGGAACGGCTCTCCACGCTCCATAAACGCGCGTTCCAGGCCGAGGAAGCGGCGGCGCGTGCTGATCATTTCCTGTGGGCCGCCGATGTAGACGATGTGCCTATGCCCATGGTCTGCAAGATGCCGACCCGCGAGATAGCCACCCTCCTCGTTATCGGCGAAGAGTTTCGGCACTATCGCATTCGGCACGTCTTCGTCGACGATGACGACCTTGCCAGCCTGGTTGATCACTGCCGCCAGTTCGCCGTCGTCGGGATGGTTGGTAACGAAGATGAGGCCATCCACATGGTTGCGCGCAAGCCCTGTCACATATGAGATCTCGCGGCCAGGGCGGTTGAGCGTCGCATGCAGAGACAGGGCGAGACCGCGCTTGTCCGCCTCTTGCTCGACCGCGGCAACAAGCGTTGCGAAGAACGGATTGGCAATATCCGGCACCACAAGACCGATTGTCTCCGAACGGCCGCGGCTCAGACGGCGCGCATGCGGGTTCGGCTCGTAGCGAAGTTCCCGGATTGCCTTGTCGATACGCTCTTTGGTTTCAGGGGGAAGTTGAAGCGAACCGTTCAGAAGCCGTGATACCGTCGCTACCGATACGCCAGCGGCGTCGGCGACATCCTTCAGGCTTGTAGCACGCTTGCTGGACATCATGTCTCCCTGACAAGATAGCTAAGCTTGTAAAGCGATTTACTAAACCGCTTTACAATGACACTCGCAATCCCGCTGTCAAGCGTGAAAATTAGGCACGAAGAAAAATTAGGCGGAAGAGAGAGGCGGCAGCAGCGAGGTTATTACACCTCCACCGGAACGCAGCTCGACCTCGGAAAGGAATTTGTCTGCGGCAGAGCTGGGCCCGATACCTTCGACGATGCCGCTGTCAGCGGCTCGTTATTCGAGACGGGGCTTGGTCTACAGGCGGCGTTGTCTAAGTCGAACACTGGCGCCCACGATGTCTTCTCAGGCCTGTATCGGATCGTCTTCAATTGTCTCGCCTATCGGAAGAATTCCGCCACCGACCGTCGGGTCTCGCAGGAGAACGCTGCCGAGCTACATGTCGTCCAGGAGGTGCCGTCGCTCAGGGTTATTGGCGACGGTCTCTGGCAACGCGTGAATATGCGCAAGGAAAACTGGCGCGAGGCTAGGACAGAGCGTCATCCCGCTGGGCCGGGGTTCAGTCCGCACACGTGCCAAGGATTGGCGTCATCAGCTGCACATGTGCATCGATCCGCTCAAGACCCTTCTCCGGAACCGCCTCTCGCTCTGGCATAGTAGTTTATTCACCCGTTCGACGGTCTCGACAACCGCTCTGAGAACGGCCTGCTCCCGGCAGGCGTGCGCGATGATGGTCGTCCGTGACGCCGTCATGGGTTTTGACATGCCGCGCGAGCAGCTATCCGCGCCCGTGATTTTCGATGTAACAATAGCTCATCTCAATTCCGACTTTGCGAAAATCATCGGTAGCGATGCGATCATGGCGGCCAGCTAGCTTGTAACCAGCACTTTAAAGGGCTGCGACGCCCTCTATGCAAGTTGTAACGGCGCCACCGACCCAAATCCGATCTTCGACCAGCTCCACATGAACACGTCCTTCCCGTCCAAGGACGGTACCTTGGCTGGCAATGTATGATGAAGGAGCGATGCCGTTACCAATCAACCATTTAGCGATGCCTGCATTCAAGCTGCCGGTTACCGGGTCTTCAAAACCGGCCGCGGAAAAGGCACGCACCTCGAAATCCGCTTCCCGCCCATCCTTTGTTGGATCCCAGGGGGCAACGACACCGACGCGTAATCCAGACAGGATGGGGAGATCCGGACGAAGCGCGAGGACGTCAGCCCTGGATCGCAGTTGGACAGCGAGCCAACCAGGGCCATTGTCCACCCAGTTGGCATCGACGATGTCATCGGATGTCAACCGTAAGCCTTTGAGGACTAGCGCCAGTGTGTCGAGTTCCACCGGGCCTGATCGGCGCAGTTCGGGGGCTTCGAAAGAAAGTCGTCCATTGTTGCGCCGAATGTGGACTAGCCCCGCCTCGCACTCCTGGACAATCTCGCCGCTCTTTGGCCTTCCACCGGACGACAGCCATGTGTGGCAACTCCCCAAAGTGGGGTGGCCTGCGAAGGGCAACTCCGAAACAGGTGTAAAGATGCGAACGCGGTAATCGGCATCTGCCGACCTCGGCTGTAGAAGGAAAGTCGTTTCGCTAAGGTTCGTCCAGCGCGCGAAAGCAGCCATCTCAGATGCGGTTAAAGAATCTGCTCCAATGACAACCGCCAGCGGATTGCCCAGCAAAGCTTTGGAGGAAAAGACATCAACCTGCTGGAATGAAAATTTAGCGATTCCGTGTCTCATTATGATGTCCTGGTGCCCTAATGTATGCAGCGTTTCGGGGCAGATTGGTTCACCGCCCGGTTTGGGGCAGCATTTGTCGCTATTTATAGCGCAATCAGGTCGTCCCGCCCAATCGCTGGTGACGTCTGTTTTGGGCAGCAAAGCCGCTCGATCGCGCTGCTAATACCCCATTTCCCCCACGTCCATCATTTGTGGGGATGGGTCCTGAACCTCCTTTGAGCGATGTCTCCCACCTTACAGCATCACGCGTCCGCTTTCGACGCAGGCGCTGGCGCAAGGATGCCTCGCTCGACAGCAAGTTCTATGAGTCTGGTGCTGAGGCTTCCCAAGGTCTCGGAGGCCACACCGATCGGCCGCATGCGTCGATGCACGTCGATTGTCGTGACACCCGCGGCAGGCCAGGTGCCGCCGTCCGTGAAGAAGTTATGCAACAAGGGCTGCAAGCGATCGATGGCGTTTGCGAACCGTGATTCCGCAGAAACCTTCGCCTCGAATTCGTCCCACAGCGCCCGGAACTCTTCCGCCTGGTCCTGGGGCAGCAATGCGAATATCCGCTCGGCAGCCTTCAGCTCCCTTTCGGCCTGATTGGCGGCACCGACGCTATCGTAGGCAAAGGTGTCCCCGGCATCGATCTCCACGACATCATGGATGAGCAACATCCTCAGCACACGCAGAATATCGACAGGTTCGTCGGAATGCTCAGCCAGCACCATCGCCATCACCGCCAATTGCCATGTGTGCTCGGCGTCGTTCTCGACGCGCGAGCGATCCAGCAGAGGGGTTCTGCGCAAGACTGTCTTCAGCTTTTCGACTTCCAGAATGAAAGCCAGTTGCTCGGCAAGGCGCTGATTGCCCAGGAAGTATCCGATAGAATCCGCAGTCGTTTGAATGGTCACATCAACACTCCTTGGCGTTCGACACCCGCTGCCCACCGAGCTTCTGATGGTTCTGTATCGGCCCGTAGACAGTTTGTCGCGGATCCAATTAGCCTTAAGCGCATGCGAAGGAAAGATGCCCGAAACTCTCGGGTGAAGCGCCTTCCGAACGGAACGACGCAAAATGAGCCTTGATCGCATTGGCCGTTTTCACCCTTGTTTCCTGGACGCCAGCCGCCCCGGAACCCGTTCCCTGAACGGAAAAGAACGTCAGGTCGCGCAGTCCAGGTCGCCAGAATGGTCGTCAAATAGGGCGTCAGGAAATCCGGCTGACGCGCCTGCTCGCCGGAAAATCGGCCGCCGGAGGCAATGGCGACGAATACCGGACGATCCTCGAGCATACCGACCTTTCCGCCGGCACCGATCGTGAAGGTCCGGTGGGCGCACAACATGATCAATCCACGCCTTCAAGGAGGACGGAATAGTCAGATTGTGCATCGGGGTGCTGATGACCAGGTAGTCCTCGGTTTCAAGTTCCCGGACAAGCATTTCAGACTGGGCCATCGATCCTTGCCCCGAGACGTGTCCGCCGCCGACGATTGCGAGATGGCGTAGTCCTCGTCGATATGCAGAATGGAGCCGCCGACGATCACCCGATCGACAATGCGCGCCCCGGGGATCCCGTGCCAGCAGGCCCCGTTCTCACTGCCGCAAAATTTCGAATCTAAGTCTTAGCCGTGAATGACCGCTGTTGGCGGCCGAAAGGCGACATTGACAGTAGACCGCTCTGCACCCGCAAGCAGCGGTCATACACAAGCTCGTTCCCGAGCGACATCAGCCTGTTACCTGAGTGTCGCTCCAGACAAGAGAGCGACCATCGGCGGATCGGACCTCAAGCCGAGCGACTGGCGCGCGTTTTTCTCGGTCCACAAGCGAGGAACGATCCTCCCCGTCAGTGAACAGGTAATCTTCACCCCATTGTCGGAGTGCAACGATAACGGGGAACAGACCGCGTCCCTTTGCCGTGAGGACGTATTCGCGGTATGCGGTTCCATCCGAGGCTGGCACGGTTTCGAAAATCCCTCGCTTCGCAAGGTCGCGCAATCGGGTCGACAACACCCCTTTGCTTATGCCCAGCCCGTTCTGGAACTCGCCAAAACGACGCTTGCCGTCGAAAGCGTCGCGGATGATCAAAAGCGACCACCAGTCGCCGATTGCATCAAGGGAACGCGCGACCGGGCACCCGGCATTCCAAAGACTAACCCGTTTCACCATCGCTATCGATCTCCAATCCGCAAGCTGGTTCTATCTTAGAACTAGCTTTGAGTTGAGCCAAGTGGTTTCAACGTCAAACGAGTTGAAACCACGAGGAGCAGCCACGATGAGCGAGAACACAGCGGATGCCGCGAATAGGGTTCCAGCACATGGGTTGTCGAGAGTACAGACGCTGATCATCGCGGTGGCAGCAGGCATGAGTGTGGCCAATATCTATTACGCTCAGCCCCTGCTCGATCTCATGGCGCATGACCTCGGCATCTCGTCCTCCAGCATCGGTCTTGTCGTCACGCTGACGCAAGTCGGATACGGGCTGGGCTTGATCTTCATCGTGCCGATCGGCGATCTCACCGACCGCCGAAAGCTCACCATCATCCAAGGGCTGCTTTCGGCGATCGCTCTTATCGTGGTGGCGACGGCCGGGGCCAAGACGATACTGTTCGCTGCCATGAGCGCGGTCGGATTGCTAGCTGTTCTCGTTCAGATACTCGTTGCCGAGGCCGCGGCCCTGGCGACGCCGGTTCAACGCGGCGGCGTGGTAGGCACGGTCACCAGCGGCGTCGTAACCGGCATCCTCGCAGCTCGATCCGTTGCCGGCACGATTGCCGATTTCGGCGGATGGCGGACGGTTTATCTGACATCTGCGCTGCTCATGGTCGCGATGGTCGGTATCCTTGTGCGGGTGCTGCCACGGCGAGCGGCAGAGCGGCATTCCGAAACGTATCTCAACGCTCTCGTCTCCGTTCCATCCACGTTCCTGCGCGAGCCGATTCTCCTCTTTCGAGGCATTCTCGCGCTTCTGATCTTTGCATCCTTCAGCACGTTCTGGACCTCGCTGGTGCTTCCACTCAGCGCTCCGCCATTTTCCTATTCCCATACCTTGATTGGGCTGTTCGGATTGGTTGGACTGGCAGGTGCGATTGGAGCAACATCCGCTGGAAGACTTGCAGATAAAGGCTACGGTCGATGGACGACCGGAATTTCTCTTGCGCTCCTGCTGGCATCCTGGGGTCTGATCGCTTTCCTTCCACTCTCCATTTCAGTGTTGTTAGTTGGCGTGTTCGCGCTCGACTTGGCAGTCCAAGCCGTACACGTGACCAACCTCAGCGTCGTGGTGGGCGTGCATCCGCACAAGAGTGGCCGCCTAATTGGAGGCTACATGATCTTTTATTCGATTGGCAGCGCTCTGGGTGCGATCGCCGCAACGGCAACCTACGCGCGGTACGGCTGGTCGGGGATTACCATCTTGGGAGCAGCTTTCAGCGCGTTTGCGCTCGCAGTGTGGATCTCCAGCCAGCTTTTCAGCGTACGCAGATCGAACAATCGTTCGGTCGAATGTCCCCACGGATGAAAGCTTTGGGGCCGATAGCCGGGTGCAGCCAATATCCTGACTGTCACCGAAAGCAGCCACTGCAATAGTATATCAGCCGTGCTGTTCGGCATTCGGTCTAGCGTTCAATCGGCTTCTCGCCAGCGGGCGCTCGCGAGCGAGCTAAATGGTCAACCGACCCGGTTGAGAGCCCCTCTCCGGGGCCTGGCCAGCGACCGTGCGATATCAACGATGTCGTCGCGTGAGGCAGTTGGATCCTCCCGGTTCCAGGCAACCCCGAGCCCAATGCGGAAGTCGCCCCGATCAGCGTTGCACGCCCACTTGGTCAGGCTTGCTTTCCGAAAACGGCACTGAGGCCGTCAGCGCAACCAATAACGTCAGGTTCATGTAGAGGAAGGTAAGAGTGGCCGCCCCGCGCGTTGCAACTCGACCAAGGCGCGCTATCTTATGAACCAATCGTTGAGCGGTAACCTATGCCACGCCCTTCAAAATCCTCTATTGCGCGTGCCAGTGGCGCCGACAAGGAACCGAAAGCGGAGGCAAGCCTCGCACACGATCCCAATTCTCACGAGCGAGAAGAATCCGGGTCGTTCACTCAAACCGATCAGTCCCCCTCTCCCAGAACTTTTAGCGAGAGCAGGCAGGCAGTCTTCAATCTTTGCCGTGCGCTCCGCCACGATCTGGATGCATTCTTCACCTCGACCAAGGTGACGGCAAAGGCGGGAGCTTCCCAACTGTGGACGAAACTTAAGGCTTCGAAGCGAGCGTCTGCCAGACCGGTTGCTATTCGTCTCTGGTTGGCGATTGCACTTCCGAAAACCTTCACAGGTGTTCGCAGTCTTTTCATGGAGCTGGTCAGACGCAGCCGGCAGGAATGGCTTCACACCAGCGGACTGAAGATCACGGTCGCATCCATTTTTGTTGCCTTCGTGCTGTTTGGAAGCAGTCTGTTGGTGTGGGCGCTGAAGGATGTTCCCTGGAGCGAGATCCGCGCCGGGACGCTGAAGCCCATCGTGGTTTTGGAAACTTCAAATGGCGAGCCGTTGGTCAGACAGGGGCCCTATCAAGGCCCCTACGCGCAATACGAAGCGTTTCCACCGCATCTGGTCGATGCCGTCCTGTCGATCGAGGATCGGCGGTTCATGGATCATTTCGGTATCGATGTCCGAGGTATCGGAAGGGCGCTGGTTCGAAATTTCGCTGCTGGTTCGGTTGTAGAAGGTGGCAGCACGATCACGCAGCAACTAATCAAGCTGCAATACCTCGACAGCGACCGAACGATAAAGCGAAAGATCCAGGAGTTCGTGATCGCCATTTGGCTGGAGTGGAAACTGGGTAAGAAAGAGATCCTCACGCGTTATCTGAACACCGCCTATCTTGGGGCCGGCGCAACGGGGATGCCCGCGGCCGCGCGGATATATTTCAACAAGGACATTGGTGCGCTCGACTTGGCCGAATCGGCAATGCTTGCGGGATTGCTGCGAGCACCGAGCCAGTGGAATCCGATCGACAATTTCGAAGGCGCCCGGCAACGGACCTCGGTCGTTCTCGACATGATGGTTGCCAACAAAAAGATTGCAGCGTCGGTAGCAGAGAACGTTAGAGCGCGCTTTGCTCAGTTGCATCCGACGGCACCTCCGCCGCGCGCCGGAAGCTGGTTTGCCGACTGGATCTCGCCCCAGGCGAGCGAAATCGCGGGAACATCGCCGGGATCGACCACTGTCCGCACGACGCTCGTTCCACACTTGCAGCAGATCGCTGAAAGGGTCGTCAAAAGAGCTCTGGACACTGAAGGAAAAACTAGGGGGGCCTCGCAAGCGGCATTGGTTGTGATGATGCCAGACGGAGCCGTCGTTGCGATGGTCGGGGGTCGCGACTACAAGCAAAGCCAGTTCAACCGGGCGGTCACGGCGATGCGGCAACCGGGCTCGACTTTCAAACTGTTCGTCTATTATGCAGCCCTCAAGGCCGGCTTGGGCCTAACCGACCAAATCCTGGATGCCCCGATCGAGGTCAATGGATGGTCGCCGGAGAATTCCAGTGGCCGCTACCGCGGCTGGGTCACACTCGCCGAGGCATTCGCGCGGTCGCTCAACGCGCCCGCGGTGGCGCTCGCTCAGGAGGTTGGGCTCGACAATGTGATTGCAGCAGCACGAGAACTCGGAATTAGCGCGCCGCTCGCCAACACGCCATCACTGGCTCTCGGCACATCGGAAATCAGCCTTCTTGACCTCACGAGTGCCTATGCATCCGTGCACCTCGGCAAAGCACCCGTTGAACCTTGGGGCATCGTTGATTTTCAGGCGTCGGGACACGAAAAGTCGTTTCGGGTTGGTCCACCGGCCACGCCAGCCACTGATCTAGCGCAGTATCAGCCTGATCTGCTTCGCCTCCTCCAGTTGGTCGTCGAGCGGGGCACGGGGCGCGATGCCGACCCTGGCTCTTTCGCAGCCGGCAAGACCGGCACGAGTCAAAATAATCGCGATGCTTGGTTCGTGGGTTTCACAGGCCCACTTGTTGCTGGCGTATGGGTTGGCAATGATGATGATACGCCGATGAAGGGCGTCACGGGCGGCGATCTTCCGGCGCATATATGGCGGGATTTCATGCGCGAAGCGCTGGCGGAGCCTGGGGCGAACCCACTTGTCGGTGCACAGGCCACGCCACAGTCCTGCAACGTCAGGGCCTGCTCCCGTAGCTATCGTTCTTTCCGCCCGTCCGACTGTACATATCAGCCCTATTCTGGCGAACGGCGACTCTGCGAAAAGTGAACCCAGATGATGGGACTGATGGAGCTGACCCACGGTCTGTTCCACCTGCCTGTCGTGCTGCTCGCTTAGGCACTAACGGCAACGTACTTCCCTAATTGTACCGCTAGCGCAATAGTCGCAGAACGTGATGAGCCGCTGTGCCTCTCACCTTTGCGATGACGGCCATGCGACATCCCGCCCTATCTCATGAACGTCGGCAGATGCGGGCGCTGACTATATCTTCGTCCTGAACCATCCGAGGCACGTTACTGGGCTCAAACGCTAGGCCTCAACGACGCGGACGCCATCCTTGCTGATCACTGGACACCGAGGCGGGATGTCCCACGACCCACTCTACCGCCCTGCCCGAGCCAGCGACCGTGCGATGTCGACGATGTCATCACGGCCAGCGGTTGGGTCTTCTTTGTTCCAGGCAATGCCAAGCCCGATCCGGAAGTCGATGCCCTTCACCTTCTTCAGTTCAAAGCCGCGATTGGGAAGATCAAGCGTCCACTCCGGCGCAAAGCCGATGCCTAGCCCGGCAGAGACCAGCGACACCAGCGCATAGGTGTCATCGCAGCTGAAGGCAATGTTGGCGGTGAGGTCGTATTCGGCGAACTTCTCATTGAAGTATCGTTCCGAAAAGGACAGGTTCTGCCGGTTGAAGGCGATGATCTTCTGAGTGCGCAGATCATCGATGCTGATCTCGTCCCTGGCTACCAGTGGATTGGCATGGCCAACCGCCAGGTAGTAGCGCTCATGCGCAAGCGAGACGAAGCGCAAGGAG
>NZ_KB897842.1:0-81367 GCF_000377185.1 Rhizobium sp. 42MFCr.1 | reverse complement strand
GCAGTTCGGCACGCCGGCCGAGATCTACAACAACCCGGCCAACATGTTCGTCGCCGACTTCATGGGCTCGCCGGCGATGAACCTCCTCGCGGGGACGATCGAGAAGGGGGCGTCCGGCCTGACCGTGTCGCTTTCGCGTCCGCAGGGCGAGCCGATCCGGCTGCCTGTCACGGCGGGCAACGGCGCGCTCGAAGCGCATACCGGCCGCGAGATCGTCTTCGGCATCCGCCCCGAGGCGCTGACCGATCCTGACGGTGCGGACCGCAACGCCAAGGCGCTGGCCGAAAGCGACTGCCTGATCGAGGTGGTGGAACCGGCCGGATCCGACACCTTCGCGGTCACCAAGCTCGGCGGCAAGGAGGTCGTGGCGCGGCTCAGGGCCGACGCCCGCATCCAGGCCGGCCAGCACGCCCGCCTCGCCTTCAACCTCGACAAGGCCGTGTTCTTCGATCCGCAAAGCCAAACCCGAATCGCTTAAACCAGGAGCCAGGATTCCAAACATGAACAGCTCTCCTGATATCGTCATCATCGGCTCGGGCGTGGGCGGCTCCACGGTCGCCGCCGGACTGGCGGCGACTGGCGCCGATATCCTGGTCCTCGAAGCGGGTGATTTCATCGCCGATCGTCCTGAGAACCGGGATCAACGCGCGATCTTTCAGTGCGGCCATTTTCGGCCGAAGGAAACCTGGTACGAAGCCGACGGCACCGGCTTCAATCCGGGCAACTACTACAATGTCGGCGGCAACTCGAAATTCTACGGCGCCGTGCTCTCGCGCTATCGCCGGGAGGATTTCGAGGAGATGCAACATGGGGAAGGGGTGTCGCCCGCGTGGCCGTTTCCCTACGAGGTTTTGGAACCTTGGTACAGCCGCGCGGAAAGTCTGTACGAGGTTCGGGGAAATCTGGGAGATGACCCGACAGAGCCCGTTCACTCGGGCAACTACGCTTACCCACCGGTTCCCGACGAACCGCCGATTGCCGATGTCAGGGCGCGGCTGAAGGCCAAGGGCCTGCATCCGTTCTCGCTGCCATTGGGAGTGGATATCGACGCCTGGCTGTCGAAGGCGAGAACGCCCTGGGACGCGCATCCCAATTCCCGCGATGGAAAGATGGACGCCGAGACGGCTGCCCTCCTCAAGGCTCTGGAGTATCCGAACGTCCGCCTTGAGACGAACGCGAAGGTCACGAAGCTCGAGGCGGGCGAGAATGGCAGGATCGAGCGCGTCCATTACCGCAAGAACGGTGAGGACCTTACCGTTGCTCCGAAGCTCGTCATTCTCTCGGCGGGCGCCGTTCAGTCCGCTGTCCTGCTGTTGCGGTCGGCCGATGCGCGTCACAAGAATGGGCTCGCGAATTCCTCCGATCAGGTCGGGCGGAACTTCATGAATCATAATTCCTCGGCCGTGATCGCGGTTTCGCCCACCTACCGAAACACGTCGATTTACCAGAAGACGTTCGGATTCAACGATTTCTATCTGTCCGATGGAAGCGGCGGCCCGCCGCTGGGGAACGTGCAGTTGCTGGGCAGGATTTCGGCGAAGGTACTGAAGGGGTCGCTGCCCTGGGCTCCGGAATGGCTGTTGCACACCATGACAAGCCACGCGATCGACTTCTATGCGATGAGCGAGGACGTGCCGAACCCGGAAAGCCGTGTGATCGTCGACGGCGACCGCATCGTGCTGCAGTGGCAGCGAACGAATTGGGACGCGCATCTCGCGCTTGTCGCGAAGCTGAAGGCGGTACTCAAGTCGATTGGATTCCCGATCGTCCTTTCAAAGCCCTTCGACAAGCGCACGCCGTCGCACCAGTGCGGCACCGTCAGGATCGGGAATGACCCGGCGAACGCGGCGCTCGACCCATACTGCCGCGCCTATGATCACCGGAACCTCTTCGTCGTGGACGCCAGCTTCCTGCCGACGTCGGCTGCGGTAAATCCCGCACTCACGGTGGCGAGCCAGGCGCTGCGCGTGGCCGACCATATCGCATCGCAGGATTTGCAAGTCGGCCCATTGTTCTCTCGCATCCAACAGGATTAGCAAAATGCGTTTCGACTACATCATCACGGGAGCTGGTCCGGCCGGATGCGTGCTTGCAAACCGGCTGAGCGAAGACCCGAACGTCAAGGTGCTGCTGCTTGAAGCCGGCGGCGGCGATTGGAACCCGCTGTTCCACATGCCGGCGGGCTTCGCGAAGATGACGAAGGGCGTCGCCAGTTGGGGCTGGGAGACGGTTCCGCAGAAACACATGAACGGCAGGGTGCTGCGCTACACGCAGGCGAAGGTGATCGGCGGCGGTTCGTCGATCAACGCCCAGCTCTACACCCGCGGCAATGCGGCCGACTATGATCTCTGGGCAAGCGAAGACGGTTGCGAAGGCTGGGACTATCGCGCGATACTCCCTTACTTCAAGCGCGCTGAAGACAATCAGCGCTTCTCGGACGACTATCATTCCTAT
Organism: Rhizobium sp. 42MFCr.1; assembly: GCF_000377185.1. NCBI lineage: Bacteria > Pseudomonadati > Pseudomonadota > Alphaproteobacteria > Hyphomicrobiales > Rhizobiaceae > Rhizobium > Rhizobium sp. 42MFCr.1. Next base: position 78,913 of record NZ_KB897842.1, on the reverse strand, counting down.
GGTGGTCCGCTCGGCGTATCCATGCCGGCCGCACCTCTGCCCATTTGCGACGCGTATATCCGCGCGGGGCAGGAGCTTGGTATTCCCTACAACCCCGACTTCAACGGCCGCCAGCAGGCGGGTATCGGCTTCTACCAGGTTACGCAGCGCGACCATCGCCGCTCCTCGGCATCCATGGCCTACATCTCGCCGATCAAGAATCGCAAGAACCTAAAGGTGCGCACCGGCGCGCGCGTCTCGCGCATCGTCCTGGAAGGCAATCGTGCCGTCGGCGTCGAGATAGCAAGCGGAAACGGTCCGGAGGTCATTCGCGCCGAGCGTGAAGTGCTTGTTTCCTCGGGCGCGATCGGTTCGCCGAAGCTGCTTCTTCAGTCGGGCGTTGGTCCTGCCGACCACCTGCGTGCCGTAGGTGTAAAGGTGCTCCATGATCTTCCGGGCGTTGGCGGCAACCTGCAGGATCACCTCGATCTCTTCGTCATCTCCGAATGCACCGGAGACCACACATATGACGGCGTCGCGAAGCTGCCCCGCACCCTGTGGGCCGGGATGGAGTACGTGCTCTTCCGCACGGGGCCGGTGGCTTCATCTCTCTTCGAAACTGGCGGTTTCTGGTACGCCGATCCGGACGCCCGTTCGCCCGACATCCAGTTCCACCTCGGCCTGGGATCCGGCATCGAGGCTGGGGTCGAGCGCCTGAGGAACGCGGGCGTCACGCTCAACTCCGCGTATCTCCACCCGAGATCGCGCGGCACGGTCCGCCTGTCTTCGTCCGATCCCGCAGCGGCACCGCTGATCGATCCGAACTACTGGTCGGACCCGCGCGACAAGAAGATGTCGCTCGAGGGCCTGAAGATCGCTCGCGAGATCATGCAGCAGGCGGCGCTCAAGCCCTACGTTCTGGCTGAACGTCTTCCCGGTCCGAAGATCATGACCGATGAGCAGCTCATCGAGTATGGCTGCGCGAATGCCAAGACCGACCACCATCCCGTCGGCACTTGCAAGATGGGGACAGGCCCGGACGCCGTCGTCGGCCTCGATCTCAGGGTCCATGGTCTCGAGGGGGTGCGCGTCTGCGATTCCTCGGTCATGCCAAGGATTCCCTCGTGCAACACCAACGCTCCGACCATCATGGTTGGCGAAAAGGGATCGGACCTCATCCGCGGCCTGCCACCGCTTCCATCGACGATCTTCTCGTACGAGCGCAACGATACGCGTCCGAGGGCTCGGGCCGGCGTTCGGTAGGACGGCAAAACACGTCACGCCTGCGCGACAACGCGGAACAGTTGAAACAGCAGTGACCGGTCATGAACGGACCGGCTTTCAGGGGAGTTTTCATAATGGCCGAAGTCAGGGTAGCCGTGCTGGGCGGCTCCGGCTGGATGGGCAAGGTTCATACCATGGCCTACCAGACGTTTCCTCATTTCCTGGGGGTGTCCGGCGGGACCGCGCGCGTGGTCGCCATCGTCGAGGCCAATCCGAAGGCTGCGGAAGATCTTGCCAGACGAGCTCCCGGCGCCAAGATCCTGCAGGACTGGAAGCAGGCGGTAACCGACCCGGACGTCGATCTCATCGACATCTGCCTGCCCGACAGCCTGCACTACGAGGTGGCCAAAGCCGCCCTGATCGCAGGCAAGCACGTCTACTGCGAGAAGCCGTTGGCAAACACCGCCGCTGAGGCTCGCGAACTTGCCGACATCGCCAGGGAAAAGGGCGTCATCACCCGCGTTGGCCATGCGTTTCCTCGTAACCCAGTCCATGACCTCGCCAAGGAGATCATCGAGGCGGGCGAGATCGGCGAGATCAAGATGTTCAAGGGCTGCCAGCATGTAGACATGTATGGCGATCCCATGACGCCCTTCATGTGGCGCGCCGACGGAAAGCTTGCTCCGACGGGCATCGTCGGCGACACCGGGTCGCACATCTTCAGCTTCATGGAGTTTCTCGTCGGCCGCGTCAGCTCGCTGATTGCCGACAACCTGATCGTCACTCCCAAACGCCCTGTTGTCGAGGGGCTTGCCTACGGCGAACAGGTCAAGCTCAAGGGCGACGAGACGTGGGCTGACATCACCAATCCCGATGCCACGAACCTCCTTTGCCGCTTCGAGAATGGCGCAGCCGGTATCGTCGACTTCAGTCGTGTCGCCACTGGCCGCAAGTTCATGCAGACCTACGAAATCTACGGAACCAAGGGCAGCATCGCCTACACCTATGATGAGGTGAATCGGCTCCGCTTCTACACGAACGACGACCGCACCGGCCGGAGCGGATTTCGCGAAATCGACGTCGGCCCGGAAAACTCAACCTTCAGGGCATTCCTGCCGCTTCCGAACTTCGCACTCGGCTACAACGAGAGCAAGATCATCGAAGCCGCCGAGGTGGTGAAATCGATTACTACCAAGACTCCCATGTGGCCGACGTTCGAGGACGGCCATCACATCTGCCAGATCGTCGACGCGTGCATGGAGTCTTCGCGCCTGAGGCGCTGGGTCGACATCCCGCTTGTTTGATCGCACGAAGATCCCAAGGACCAGTCCAATGACCATCGATGTCCCGCAGCACATCCTCGACGCCCTGACTGACGTCGACATGCCTCGGTTGGCGCAGGAAGCCGCACCCTCGGAGACCATTCGGCTCGCGGGTATCGACGTGCCTGTCTACAGGGCGGGATGCGTCGTCGTTGGATCGGGGGCAGCGGGACTGCGGGCCGCCGTGGAGCTCAATCGCCGTGGAGACGACGTCGCAATCATGAGCCAAAGTGCATGGGGTGGGACCTCAGCCTGTTCCGGATCGGACAAGCAGACGCTCCATACGGCGAATACCGCGGATCAGGGCGACAATTACAAGGCGATGGCACGGGCGATCCGGGCCGGCGGCGCGATGGACGAGGACACGGCCTATGTCGAGGCCGTCGGATCGGGCCGAATGATGGCGTCCCTGCAGTTCCTTGGACTGCCGCTGCCGCAGGAGCCGCTCGGTGGCACCCTCCGCTATCAAACCGACCACGACGAAGTGGGAAGGGCAACGAGCTGCGGTCCGCGCACCTCGAGGCTCATGGTCAAGGTTCTGGCCGAGGAAGCCATCAGGCTCGACATCCCGTTCTATAACCATACGACCGCCGTCAAGATCCTGACGGAAGGCGAGCAGGGAAGCCGGCGCGTGGTCGGCGTTCTCGCCGTTCGGGCAAACGACCGGACCGAGACCAATCCGCTCGGCGTCGCGTTGTTCGCCACGGAGGTGATCGTCCTTGCCGCGGGCGGACCGGGCGAGCTCTACCGCGACAGCGTCTATCCGAACGGCTGTTTCGGTTCGCTTGGGCTGGCGCTCGAGGCAGGCGTCGACCTGGTGAACCTGACCGAGAGCCAGTTCGGCATTGGAACGCGCCGGGAAGGCTTTCCCTGGAACCTGTCTGGGACGTACGTCCAGGCCATACCGCACATCTATTCCGTCGATGCCGAGGGCACAGAGCATCACTTCCTCGCCGAATACTACCGGACCACGCAGGAACTGGCGTCGAACGTCTTCCGCAAGGGATACCAGTGGCCGTTCCACTCCACGAGGATGCTCGACTTCGGTTCGAGCCTCGTCGACCTCGCGATCTATCGCGAAACTGCGGCCGGTCGGCGCGTGTTCATGGACTTCAATCGGAACCCGCTCCCGGTGCCAGGCGACCTGCCTTTCGATCTCGAGCGCCTCGATGACGTTGTGAAGCGCTATCTTGGGAATGCGGCGGCGACCCAGGATCTGCCGATCCATCGTCTTCGCCATATGAACCCGCTCGCGATCGAACTTTATCGCCGCTACAAGGTCGATATTGCTGCAGCCCCGCTGGAGTTTGCCGTCAACAACCAGCACATGAATGGCGGCATCATGGTTGACACCTGGGGGCGCAGCAGTCTCGCGGGGTGCTACGCGGTCGGCGAGGCGGCGGGTACGCACGGAGTGACGAGACCAGGAGGCGCGGCCTTGAATGCGGGGCAGGTCTTTGGGACGCGCGTTGCCGAGCATATCGGCGCAAGTGGCAGGGCTAAGAAGGCCCTCTCGAGCGACCTGCGGGTTGTCGCAGGCGCCGGCATCTTCGAGCTGCTGGGGATGCTGAAGGGCGACAGGCCGCTGGCCGCAAAGGCAATCCGTACGGAAGTTCAGGCGCGGATGAGCGACAAGGCTGGCCTGATCTGCGACGGCGAAAGCGTGGCCTCGGCCTTGGTCGAGGCGCGGCGGCTCAATGCCGAAATTCGGGCCAAGGGCATTGCCTACGAGCGCGCTGCCGAGGCAGGGCGGGCACTTCAATGGCGGCAGATGGCGCTCGCCTCGGAAGCCGTGTTGGCCGCGTTGGATTATTTCATTCGAAACGGCGGCGGGAGCCGTGGTGCGCGCGCGATATGCGATACTACGGGAGAGTCGCTTCCGCTTTCCAATGCCGGCCCGCTGGAGGAGTTTCGCTTCCGGAAAGAGCGCGACGCCCATCGCGAGGAGCAGATCGTCGTCCGACTGGAAGGCGACGCGATGCGGATAGCCACTCGCCCAAACCGCAAGTTCGACGAGGGTGCCAAGTCGTTCTTCGAGCGCGACTGGCCGGCATGGCTGACGGGCCGCATCTACGACCTCGACACGGTTTGAGGAGAGCCCGGCGTTTGATGGCACAGGCTGCGATCAGGCTATTGCGTCCGAACAGCCGCCTAGGTGACTGGAACATTGATGTGAGCAATGGCGAGACCGATCACAATCGATACGATGCCATCCTAACTTCCTCGGGATATCCGGAGGAAAGTTTAGACCACGCCAACGATTTTATGACACTATCGAATCGATCCCGACACCTCCGAACGAAGGCTCAATCAAGTGTACCGAGTACCCAGAAAAAATAATGGCGCAGACGGTGCGCCCGGCCACGAAGCCGGCGCCGGCGCCAATGCGTCGATCGTGGCCTGATCGGAGAGCTTGATGTCAGAAATTCGAAAGACGATCGTGGTTGCCGTTTCCGAGAACGGCATCATCGGGCGGGACGGGGACATGCCATGGCGGCTATCCGCGGATCTCAAGCGGTTCAAGGCTCTAACGCTCGGTAAGTCCGTCATCATGGGCCGGAAGACTTATGAATCGATCGGAAAACCGTTGCCGGGGCGGGCCAATGTCGTGATCTCCCGACAGGCCGCTGCAATAGACCATCCGGATGTGCGTATGGCCCGATCCCTGACCGAAGCCATCGGTCTTGCCGAGGACATTGCGAAACGGAGCGGCGAGGACGAAATCTGCATCATCGGCGGTGGGCAGATCTATACGCAGGCGCTCGATCTCGCCGATCGATTGTGCGTGACGCATGTCGAAACATCCGTTGACGGTGACACGTCGTTTCCCACGATTGACCCCACGCTTTGGAGGGCGACGGAGACGATTGAGGTGCCGGCAGGCGACAAGGATAGCTATCCCACGAAATTCGTGGTCTACGACAGGCGCTAAGCGCTGAAAACCAACTATTTTCCAATAAATATTGCCAAGTTCCTCATGCTGCGTTGAAAGCAGATGCGGCGATACCTATAACGGTCACGACTGCCTACGTCCGCCGCCCCCGTGGAGTAGGCGGTCGTGAGTTTAACGAATAACGAGGTTTTGATGCCCTGGAGCAATCAGAATGGCGGCGGCGGCCCTTGGGGCGGTGGCGGCGGTAACAATCAGGGACCATGGGGGCAAGGGCCTAATCGCCCGCGCGGTGGCGGCGGTGGCAAGGGCGGGCCGCCTGATCTCGAAGACATCATCAGGCGCGGCCAGGATCAGCTTCGTAACATAGTGCCCGGCGGGTTGAACGGTGGCGTCCTCGTCATTGCGGCGGCGATTCTTGTGGTGTTCTGGCTCTTCCAGTGCATCTACATCGTCCAGCCGGACGAGCGCGGCGTCGAATTGCGTTTCGGTCGTCCCAAGGAAGAGATTTCCACGCCTGGCCTGCACTTCCACCTGTGGCCGATGGAGACCGTCGAGATCGTCAAGGTGACGATGCAGCAGCAGAACATCGGCGCGGCATCGACGTCCGCCTCTTCGTCAAGCGGGCTGATGCTTTCCGGCGACCAGAACATCCTGAACGTCCAGTTCTCCGTGTTCTTCACGGTTAGCGATCCGAAGGCCTATCTCTTCAACGTCGAGAATCCGGCCGAGACCCTCCAGCAGGTCGCTGAGAGCGCCATGCGCGAAGTCGTTGGTCGCCGTCCGGCCCAGGACGCGTTCCGTGACAATCGTCAGCCGATCGAGACCGAAGTCGCCAACATCGTCCAGGGGACGATGGACCGTTACCGGGCTGGTATCTCCATCGGTGCCGTGACGATCCAGGACGTGGCGCCGCCACGCGAAGTTGCCGATGCCTTCGAAGAAGTGCAGCGCGCCGACCAGGACAAGCAGCGGCTCGTCGAAGAGGCCAATCAATACGCCAACCAGAAGCTCGGTCAGGCGCGCGGTGACGCGGCCCAGATCCGCGAAGCGGCAGCGGCCTACAAGGACCGCGTCGTCAAGGAGGCCGAAGGTGAGGCCCAGCGCTTCTCGTTCATTAACGAACAGTACGCGAAGGCGCCGGACGTAACCCGGACACGCCTTTTCCTCGAAACGATGGAGCAGGTTCTGAAGAACTCCAAGAAGGTCGTGATCGATGAGAAGCAGGGGGTTGTGCCCTATCTGCCGCTCAACGAGATCGGCAAACCGGCACAGCAGGGAGGTTGAGCCATGACATCGAACAGGCTTCCTCTCATCCTAGGCCTTCTCGCCGTCGTCTTGATCGCGCTCTATTCGTCGGTCTTCGTTGTGAACGCGCGCGAGCAGGCAATCGTGGTCCGCTTCGGTCAGATCCAGTCGGTGAAGACCGAGCCGGGCATATACTTCAAGCTGCCATTCGCCTTCATGGATGCCGATCGCGTCCAGATCGTCGAAAGGCAGGCCCTTCGCTTCGACCTTGACAACATTCGTGTCCAGGTTCGCGGTGGTGCGACCTTCGATGTCGATGCTTTCGTGGTCTATGACATCAGGGACGTGCGCAAGTTTCGCGAAACCGTGTCGGGCGATCGCGAGGCCGCGGAGGCGCGCCTTCGCACGCAGCTCGATTCCTCACTTCGCCGTGTCTACGGTCTGCGCGACTTCGATGCCGCGCTGTCGGAAGAGCGCGTGGCAATGATGCTCGAGGTGCGCGACGATCTGCATCGCGATGCCGAGGACCTGGGCCTCAACATTCAGGACGTTCGCATCCGCCGTACGGATCTGACGCGCGAAGTTGCGCCGAAGACCTATGACCGCATGCGCGCCGAGCGCCTTGCCGAAGCTGAACTCCTGCGCGCGCAGGGTACGGAAGAGGGCCAGCGTCGCCGGGCTATCGCAGACAGGCAGGTCGTTGAGATCACTGCCGAGGCGCAGCGCGATTCCGAGATCCTCCGCGGTCAAGGTGACGCCGAGCGCAACAGGTTGTTTGCGGATGCATTCAGCAAGGATCCGGCATTCTTCGAGTTCTATCGTTCTATGGCCGCTTATTCCACGGCACTGACGTCGCAGGACACCACGCTGGTGATCTCTCCGAACTCGCAGTTCTTCCGCTTCTTCAACGACGCAAGCGGTGCGCCAAGAAACGCGCCACCGCCGGCGATGCCGACTGCACCGACGAACTGATCGGGGCATCGGAACCTGGAAAACCAAGTGCGGGCCGGCAGTTTTGCCGGCCCTTTTTTATGTTGCGATTGGATGGCGGCGGCGCCGCGAATAGATTGCACGGGATTTCGCGAAAAGGTGATTTCGCCCTCCATCATTCCGCCGTATGCTGGTGCTCAGAGTGCGTTTTATTTGAAATGAGGATGCTTGATGGCCCCGACGACCCGCCCGACCTTCAGACGATCGCTCGCTCTCCTGGCCGGCGCCGCACTTCTGGTTAATGTTGGTTTCACCGGCTCGGTGCAAGCTCAGGGCACCACACCGCCGCTGAACGGTCCGGCATCCGTTGCCGATCTCGCCGAAGGGCTTCTCAATGCCGTCGTGAACATTTCGACATCGCAGAATGTCAAGGACGATGAGGGCGTCGGCCCGGCGCCGCGCGCGCCCGACGGTTCACCGTTCCAGGAGTTCTTCAACGACTTCTTCAACAAGCAGAAGGGCAACAAGGGCGGCAACCACAACGTCAATTCGCTGGGTTCCGGCTTCGTCATCGATCCGCAAGGCTACATCGTCACGAACAACCACGTGATCGAGGGAGCAGACGACATCGAGGTCAATTTCGCCGACGGCACCAAGCTGAAGGCGAAGCTGATCGGGACCGATACGAAGACTGACCTTTCGGTCCTCAAGGTTGAGCCGAAGGCACCGCTGACGGCCGTCAAGTTCGGCGATTCCAGCGTGATGCGGATCGGCGACTGGGTCATGGCGATCGGCAATCCGTTCGGCTTCGGCGGATCGGTAACCGTGGGTATTATTTCGGGGCGTGGACGCAACATCAACGCCGGCCCCTACGACAATTTCATCCAGACGGATGCGGCGATCAACAAGGGCAATTCCGGCGGTCCGCTCTTCAACATGAAGGGCGAGGTCATCGGCATCAACACGGCGATCATTTCTCCGAGCGGCGGATCGATCGGTATCGGCTTCTCGGTGCCGTCGGAATTGGCTGCTGGCGTCGTCGAGCAGTTACGCGAATTCGGCGAGACCCGCCGCGGCTGGCTCGGTGTGCGCATCCAGCCGGTGACCGACGATGTTGCCGATAGCCTCGGTCTCTCGAGCGCCAAGGGTGCGCTGGTTGCCGGCGTCATCAAGGGCGGGCCGGTCGATGACGGTTCGATCAAGGCGGGCGATGTCATCCTGAAATTCGACGGTAAACCGGTCAACGAGATGCGTGATCTGCCGCGCGTCGTGGCGGAAAGCCCTGTCGGTAAGGAAGTCGACGTCGTCGTTCTTCGCGATGGCAAGGAGCAGACCGTGAAGGTGAAGCTCGGTCGGCTTGAGGACAGCGATCAGGCTGCCTCCAACGATGCCGATCCGAACAAGGGTGGCATCATCAATCCGGATCCTGATGAGAACCAGGATATGGACGAGCCCGATGATCAGCAGAGCCAGCCGATGCCGGATGCCAAGGGCAAGGCGGATCAGGCAACGCCTGATGCAACGAACCCCAAGAACGTGCTCGGCCTCTCGCTTTCGCAGCTCAGCGCCGAGACGCGCAAGACCTTCGGGATCGCGGAAAGCGTTGACGGGGTGCTGGTTGCCGAGGTCGCGCCCGGCTCGCTGGCGGCGGAGAAGGGCCTGAAACCCGGCGATGTAATCGTTGAGGTGGCGCAGGAGTTCATGCGCTCGCCCGAGGCGGTTGCCGCGAAAGTGCAGTCGCTTAAGCAGGAAGGCCGGCGCAACGCACAGATGATGATCGCGTCGTCGAACGGTGACTTGCGCTTCGTCGCAGTGCCGATGGAATAGCAGGACGCAGCGCGGCCCATCTTTTCACAAACTGCTGAGTGGTGCCTTCGCCGATGATCACAGTCGGCGCCGGGTCTTTCCGGGGTTTCCGTCGCGCACGACAATTGGCGTCAGCCGATTCCACGCTTCCATTGCTCACGGCTGATTGCATAAAGAACGTGGCGTTTCAGCTGCGGATGCGTGTCGGGAACCCTTGGATGGTCGAAATCGCGGGCGGGTTCGTGATGCAGGCCAAGTCGGCGCATGACGGCGGTGGAGCGATGATTGTCCGCCACCGCGAAAGAGACGATTTCGGGAGGATCGAACTCGGTGAAGCCACGCCGAAGGGCTGCCGCTCCCGCTTCCGTCGCATAGCCCTTGCCCCAATGTCTCTTCGCTAGACGCCAGCCCACCTCGATGGTGCCTGCCGGCAGGAAAGGCTCGAGTTCGGGTCGCCAGAGGCCGCAAAAGCCGATCGGCTCGTTGGTTTCCTTCAGAGCCGCTGCATAGAAGCCAAGACCTGTTTCGGCGATGGCATCGCGGATCGTATCCAGCATCGAATCTGCCTCGGTGCGGTCGCGACGGACGGCGAAGAATTCCATCACCTCGGGATCGGAATTGATCTCGTGGAAAAGCGGCCGATCCTCGTCAGTCCAATTGCGCAGAAGCAGGCGATCGGTCGTTAGGATCACTGTCATGGCGTTACGAAATCGGTCTTGCGGTAGCCCTGGATATAGAGGAGAGCGCTAAGGTCGCCGTGATTGATCTGTATTTTCGCCTGTGCGGCGACGGTCGGCTTGGCGTGCAGCGCGACGCCGGATCCGGCGAGTTGAAGCATGCCGAGATCGTTTGCACCGTCGCCGACGGCAAGGGCGTCCTTCGGTGAAATTCCCAGCTTTTCTGAAATGTCGTTCAGCGCATCGACCTTGGCTTGCTTGCCGAGGATAGGTTCGGCGACGTAGCCGGTGAGAACGCCGTTGTCTTCCAGAAGAACGTTCGCCCGGTTTTCATCGAAGCCGAGCGTCTTTGCGATGGGACCGGTGAAGACGGTAAAGCCGCCGGAGACCAGCGCCGTATAATGCCCCTTGGATTTCATGGTGGCGATCAGTCCGCGGCCACCTGGGGTCAGTGTGATGCGCTTGGCAATGACTTCATCCACGACCGATATCGGCAATCCCTTCAAGAGGGCGACACGCTCGCGAAGGGCAGGCTCGAAGGCAATCTCACCATTCATGGCTCGAGCGGTAATCGCGGCGACCCTTTCCTTCAGGCCGACTTCGGCGGCGAGTTCGTCGATGCATTCCTGGCCGATCATGGTGGAGTCCATATCGGCGATCAGCAGTCTCTTGCGGCGCGTCTCTGCGTCCTGGATGACAAGGTCGATCGCAGCGCTGCCGATGACGGCGAGAATGTTGGCGCGGGCGGCTTCCACGTCCGTCCCATCTCTCAGCGCGATATCGCAGGCAACGCCATCGGCAAGCCAGTATAGGCCGGAAGCATTCACTGCGTCGGATGCCTGCTCGGCAATGACAGGCGTGAGAACAGGATTTGACGGATTGGCAACAAGCGTGGCAACGAGAGCCATGATGGAAAACCTTCTAAGCGCAGTGAACGCGATCCTGATAACCGGGCCGACCGCCAGCGGCAAGTCCGCCTTGGCCGTCGAGTTTGCGAAACAGCATAATGGCGTCGTCGTCAACGCCGACAGCATGCAGGTCTACGACACGCTTTGCGTGCTGACCGCGCGACCCTCGGACGAGGATATGCAAGGCGTGCCGCATTACCTCTACGGTCACGTCCCGGCGAAGCTGGCCTATTCGACGGGCGCTTGGCTGCGGGATGTCACCGAGCTTTTGCCGCGCCTTCATGCCGACGGGCGCAAACCAATCTTCGTGGGCGGAACGGGCCTCTACTTCAAGGCGCTGACCGGTGGGCTTTCGGATATGCCTGCAATACCGGAGGAGGTGCGAAACCGCCTTCGTTCGCGCTTGCAGGAGGAAGGACGCGACGAACTCTATCGGCAGCTGCGGGAGCGCGATCCATTGGTCGCCGAAAGTCTGCGCCCACAGGATGGGCAGCGGATCGTAAGAGCGCTGGAGGTCCTCGAGGCGACGGGTCGATCGATTGCCGATTTCCAGGCGCAGACCGGCCCTGTGATCGTCGATCCTTCGACTTCTCGCAAGATCGTCGTCGCACCTGATCGGGCCATCCTTCACCAGCGGATCAACGGTCGGTTCGAGAAGATGTTGGAGCAGGGGGCTGAGGACGAGGTGAAGACCCTGCTTTCGCTTTCGCTGCCGCCCGATATGCCGGTCATGAAGGCCATCGGCGTTTCGCAGATTGCGGCGATGTTGAGAGGCGAGCTTAGCCGCGACGAAGTGCTGGAGCGGGGGGCTGCGGCGACGCGGCAATACGCCAAGCGACAGATGACCTGGTTTCGCAACCAGATGGACGAAAGCTGGGAGCGCCTCCCGTAGAACCGCTCGGAGGTCGGCTATTCCTTGTTGTTCAGGCTGCTGAGCGGCTTTTTCAGGATGCTGTCACGAAGAGACACGCCAGGTTCCCGGCGGATGCCGCCCGTGGCAGTTGGTCTGTCACCTGGTCCGGAGGAAGGCTCTCCGCGCATTTCGCGCCTCAGGGCTTCGAGGCGGCTGTCGATAGATGTTTCCGATGCTGCGAGTGGTGCGGGCGACGCGGCGGCCGCAGCCTCGCGCGCAGAGCCCGCCCCCGGCAGCATATCGCGGCGATAGGGTTCGATCGGGGCCAGTGGCGGTGTTGTCGCTATGTTGGCCGACGGGTAGGAAGGGGCCGCTACCAATTCGTCGAAGTCGTCACCAAAGCTGTCTTCGTCTTCGTAGGTACCGCTGGGAGAGATGGTGGCCGAATAGCTTTGCTGGAATGCCGAGATGTCGGGACCGGCGACGGCACGCATGCGTGTCACGATCTTGCGCAGGTCGACGTTATCAGGATCCTCCTCGCTGACCTTGACGCTGGCGCCGTTCGCCTTGGGCAGGTACTGCACATCGACGCGCGAGAAGCGCATGCGCATCGGCACGCTGATGGCCTCGCCGAAGGCGATCGCTTCGCCGTTTCCGATCGAGGAGATGAAACTGGTCGTCGAGATCGACGAATTCGGGATGGCCGAGCGAATGATCTCCTGGTCCCGGTCATTGGCAAGGCGCATCGCAAAGAGGGTCGAGCACTGCGACAGGATCGTCTGGTCGAGTTCGCCGGGGCGCTGCGTGATGATCCCGAGCGATACGCCGTACTTGCGGCCTTCCTTGGCGATGCGGGCGATGGCCTGTCTTGTCGGGAAGAAGCCGAGATTCGGGTCGGACGGAATGTAACGGTGTGCCTCTTCGCAGACGACGAGCATGTGGATGGCGCCGTCGCTCCACAGCGCGATTTCGAAGGCCATACGGCAGAGGACCGAGGCAACCGAGTTCACGACTTCAGACGGGATGCCCGATAGCTGGAAGGTGCAGATCGGCCTGCTATCGCCGGGGATACGGAATATTTCCGCCACCGTCTCCATGATGGTGTCGCTGATCGTATTGCTTGAGAACATGAAGTGGTAGCGCGGATCGTTGATGGCGGCGACGATGCGCATCTTCAGCGATCTGAGTAGAGGCTTTTCGTCGCGACCCTCGAGCCTGCCGATGCGCTCGTCGATCAGCGCAAGCAGATCGGCCATGCGATAGGGAACAGGTGTATCAGCGGTAATCGAGCTTTTCTCGGTGGTGCGCCGCACGATCGAGTTGTCGCTGCCGCGAAAGCCGCGCTTGGCCTCCGGCAACAAGTCGCGCAGAATATCGACTTCCTCGGGGATGGGTGTTCGACCCCGGAAGACGACTTCCGCGAACTCTTCCAGTTTCATCAGCCAGAAGGGCAGATCGAGCGTGTCGGTGTCGATAACCACCGAATGTTTTGGGAAAGCGGCCGCGAATTCGTTGTGCGGGTCCAGGATCAGGACACGGAGCTTCGGGTCTGCCTCGATTGCCTTGTGCAGGAGCAGAGAGACGGCCGTCGACTTGCCGACGCCGGTCGATCCGACAATGGCGAAGTGCTTGGACAGCATCGAAGGAATATGAATCGCGGCATCGATGCTCTCGTCCTGAGTGAGCTTGCCGATGACCGCCGTCGTTCCGCTGCCGGCATCGTAGATCCGCATCAGGTCGCTCGCGCGAATGCGGTGGGCGATGGCGCCAAGATAGGGATAGCGCGAAATGCCGGTCGAGAACTGCTCGCGACCGTCCTCGTCGACGCGAACTTCGCCGAGCAACTCGGTCTCGATCTGGAAGTGGTTGTCTTTTCCTTCACCCCAGCTGTGACTGTCGGTGTTCATGGAGTAGACGATGGCGACCACACGATTTCGGCCAACGCTGATCGAAATCAGCTTTCCGACCGACCACAGTTCGGCAAGCTCCGTGCCCCCAGCTTCGGCGACGGCGGCGATGGTTGCGCGAGACCCGCTGCACGCAACAACGCGGCCGAGAAACCGGTTGCCCGGGGTCTGGTCATCGCGGCGGTCATGCTCGCCTGCCTTGCCTGACGTGTGCAAGTCCTTGTTCAGCAAAGGGCTACTCCCTGCGATAGTAAAGGAGGATATGAGCGAACGTTTAAGAAAGTCTTTTTGCGATAGGTGATCATTCCGGCACACGTTCGGCTGGTGCGATCGGGCTCGATTTTTTATTGCGGCATGCGTTGACGATGCGAAATTTTCTGTCTATCACTTCGCCCCATGAAAATCGCAGTAGTTCTTATCGTGGTGGGAAAGCGCATGGGCAGGATGGTGTAACCATCCGGCGATAGCCACCCATGCGCTAGATGACAGGCTCCCTCAGGGGCCTTTTTTTATGCCCGAAATTCGGGCTTCCGGACCACAGAACTCAAATCCCAGCAGTCAAAACGGAAAAGAAACATGACGGGCACGGACAATCAGGCAGCAGGCAATCGGATGACGGGAGCGGAGATCGTCCTTCAGGCGCTGAAGGACAACGGCGTCGAGCATATCTTCGGCTATCCGGGTGGCGCAGTGCTGCCGATCTACGACGAGATCTTCCAGCAGGACGAGATCAAGCACATTCTCGTCCGCCATGAGCAGGGCGCCGGCCATGCGGCCGAAGGCTATGCCCGCTCAACCGGCAAGGTCGGTGTCTTGCTTGTTACTTCCGGTCCGGGTGCGACGAATGCCGTCACGCCGCTGCAGGACGCCTTGATGGATTCGATCCCGCTCGTCTGCCTCACCGGCCAGGTTCCGACCTCGCTGATCGGTTCGGATGCCTTCCAGGAGGCCGATACGGTCGGCATCACGCGCCCTTGCACCAAGCACAACTGGCTGGTCAAGGACGTCAACGATCTCGCGGCGATCATTCACGAAGCCTTCCGCATCGCGCAGTCGGGCCGCCCGGGTCCCGTTCTCGTCGACATTCCGAAGGACGTCCAGTTTGCCACCGGTACTTATACGCCGCCTGCGGCCCATGCGATCCAGAAGAGCTACCAGCCGAAGATCCAGGGTGATCTCAACCAGATCCATGCGGCGGTCGAGATGATGGCGAGTGCACGGCGTCCGATCATCTACACCGGCGGCGGCGTCATCAACTCCGGCCCCGAGGCGACCAAGCTTCTGCGCGAGTTGGTCGAACTGACGGATTTCCCGATCACCTCGACGCTGATGGGCCTCGGCGCCTATCCGGCATCAGGCAAGAACTGGCTGAAGATGCTCGGCATGCACGGCTCCTACGAGGCGAACATGGCGATGCATGACTGCGACGTTATGGTCTGTATCGGCGCCCGCTTCGACGACCGCATTACCGGCCGCATCACTGCCTTCTCACCGAACTCGAAGAAGATCCATATCGACATCGACCCGTCCTCTATCAACAAGAACGTTCGCGTCGATCTTGGCATTCGCGGCGATGTTGGAAGCGTTCTGGAAGACATGGTCCGCTTGTGGCGGGCTCTGCCGAAGAAGCCGGAGAAGAGCCAGATCGCCGATTGGTGGGCCGATATCACGCGCTGGCGGGCGCGCAACTCCTTCGCCTATACCAAGAACAACGATGTCATCATGCCGCAATATGCGCTGGAGCGCCTCTATGCGCTGACCAAGGATCGCGACACCTACATCACGACCGAAGTCGGTCAACACCAGATGTGGGCAGCGCAGTTCTATGGATTCGAGAAGCCGAACCGCTGGATGACTTCGGGCGGCCTCGGCACCATGGGCTACGGCCTGCCGGCAGCGCTCGGCGTGCAGATCGCGCATCCGGAAAGCCTCGTCATCGACATTGCCGGCGACGCCTCGATCCAGATGTGCATCCAGGAAATGTCGACGGCGATCCAGTACGAAGCGCCGATCAAGATCTTCATCATGAACAACCAGTACATGGGCATGGTTCGCCAGTGGCAGCAGTTGCTGCACGGCAATCGCTTGTCGAACTCCTATACGGAAGCGATGCCCGACTTCGTCAAGCTCGCCGAAGCCTACGGCGCCGTTGGCCTGCGTTGCGACAAGCCTGACGATCTGGACGGCGCAATCCAGGAAATGATCGACGTGAAGAAGCCGGTCATTTTCGATTGCCGTGTCGCCAATCTCGCCAATTGCTTCCCGATGATCCCGTCGGGCAAGGCTCACAACGAAATGCTGCTGCCGGACGAAGCCACGGACGAGGCGGTCGCCAATGCGATCGACGCCAAGGGCCGTCAGCTCGTTTGATATCAAGGTAGAGGAAACCCAAGACCATGAACGCACACCTTCAGCCGACGGGCTCTGCCTACTTCATCTCGCCCGAGACGGCGGCGGTCGAAAGCCATACGCTTTCGGTCCTCGTCGACAACGAGCCGGGCGTCCTTGCCCGCGTCATCGGCCTGTTCTCTGGCCGCGGCTACAACATCGAGAGCCTGACCGTCTCCGAAACCGAGCACCAGGCGCATCTGTCGCGCATTACCATCGTGACGCGCGGCACGCCCCATGTCCTCGAACAGATCAAGGCTCAACTTGAGCGCATCGTTCCTGTTCATCGGGTGGTCGATCTGACGGTACGCGCCCGCGAACTCGGCCAGGAGCGTCCGATCGAGCGCGAAGTGGCGCTCGTCAAGGTCATCGGTACGGGCGAGACCCGGGCCGAGACGCTCCGGCTCGCGGATGCCTTCCATGCGAAAGTGGTCGATGCCACGGTCGATCACTTCATCCTGGAGATCACCGGCAAGTCCTCGAAGATCGACCAGTTCGTCTCGATCATGAAGCCGCTCGGCCTCATCGAGGTCTGCCGCACCGGTATTGCCGCGATGAACCGCGGCCAGCAGGGGATGTAAGCCAATACAAGTACCGGACGCCAGGGCGCCCGGTACTTCTCCCATTCCGGCAATCCGGTGACAATCCGAGCGATCTATTCGGCGGCGACCAAGGCGATATCGGATCCTGCATTCGCCTGAAGGACCTTGGCGCGGACAGGCTCGAGCGCCGCAAGGACCTGTTGGCGTAGCCAGACGTGCCCGGCGTTGCGGTCGGACGAGGTGTGCCATCCAAGCGAGATGTCATAGGGCGGGATGTCCACCGGTCCTGGGCTGATGGCGAGGCCGAACACCGGCGCCCAGGCACGGGCGAAGCTTGCTGGCACGGCGGCAAGTACGTGCGTATCCCGAACCAGGATCGGCAGCGTGAAGAGGTGCGGCGTCGTCACTGCTGCGCGTCGTTTCAATCCACGCTCAGCTAGCACTTCGTCCACAAGGCGGCAGCGGCCGTCCTTGCTGACGATCACGGCCTGCGGGGTCGCGAGAAACGTCTCGAGGTCGATCATGCCGGAGCGGCCGGTTGTCTCGGGATTGCTGAGGATGACATAACGCTCGGACCAGAGCTTGCGGCGTTTATGGAGTTCGTTGCCGGTTTCCACCTTGCCGATCGCGAGGTCGATCTCGCCGCTGTCCAGTAGATCCGCGGGATAATCCTGGTCGAGCGACCGTATCACGAAATTGACGTGTGGCGCCTGCTCGCGAACGGAAGCGAGAAGCGGCGGCATCAACAGGCTTTCGAGATAGTCGGTCATTCCGAGCGTGAAGGTTCGCTCGTCCGTTGCCGGGTCGAATTGCTCCGGCTCGATCAGGCGGGACTGGATCGTGCACAGGATGCCGCTGACGGTCTCCGCGAGTTCCTGCGCCCTTGGCGTTGGTTCGATCCCACGCGCCGAGCGAACAAAGAGTTCATCCGATAGAAGCGCGCGCAGGCGGCCGAGATTGTGGCTCAAGGCGGATTGTGATGTGCCGATACGCTGCGCCGCCCGCGTGACGTTGCGCTCGCTCATCAGGGCATCAAAGGCAACCAGCAGGTTCAGGTCGAACTTCAATATATGAGCGTGATCGATCGACATCATGATTTCCATCTGTTGGATTTCTGAATGCGGCAGAGATATCTGTTTGGTCGATGATAATCAACCGAATTGAGGAATAGCGCTCATGAAGTCTCTCTTTGAAGTCTACGACCTTCGCGGCCAGAAGCTTCGTAACCGTGTCGTCATGGCTCCGATGACCCGGGCCAGGGCGAAGGACGGTATCGCCGACGAGCAGACCGCCCAGTATTATCGCCAGCGCGCCGGCGCCGGTCTGATTGTTTCCGAGGGAACGCCGATCTCGCAAGAGGGAACGGGTTTCGCCTTTATCCCCGGCATCTGGTCGGACGATCAGGTTCGCGGCTGGCAGGGCGTGACGAAGGCCGTGCACGAGGAAGGCGGGAAGATCTTTGCGCAGATCTGGCACGTCGGCCGCATGTCGCATACCTCTCTTCAGCCGGCTGGCGGCCAGCCGGTCAGTTCCAGCGCCAAGCCGGCGCGCGACGATAAGAGCACGGCCTACGCGTTCAACGACGAAGGTGTTGCCGGTTTCGTTGAAGCCAGCGTGCCGCGACCGCTTGGGACTGACGAGGTCGCAAGGGTCGTAAACGACTTTGCGAATGCTGCGGCCAATGCCGTTGCCGCCGGATTTGACGGCGTCGAGATCCACGGTGCCAACGGTTATCTCCTGGAGCAGTTTCTCAATACTCTGATCAACGACCGCACCGACCGATATGGCGCAGGCAACGTCGAAGACAGGACGCGCTTCGTGCTGGAGATTGTCGACGCGGTGGTGGCGCGGATTGGTGCCGAGAAGGTCGGTATCCGGCTTTCGCCGTTCGGCAAGCTGTTCGACATGCCGCACCATCCTTTGATCGAGGAAACCTACCTGCATCTTGCGACTGCGCTTGCTGAACGCAAACTTGCCTATGTGCATCTGAAGGATCAGGGGCTTGCCAGCGCTCCGGCTCTTTCGAGGGATTTTCTGCGCAAGTTCCGCGAGAGCTATTCGGGCACGCTTATTCTTGCCGGTTCTCTCGACAAGCGCCGTGCAGAGCAGTTCCTGCAGGACGGCCTTATTGATCTCGCTGCTTTCGGCCAGCCGTTCATCGCAAATCCCGATCTGGTCGAGCGATTGCGGCGGGACCTGCCGTTGGCGACGCCGAACCGTGAGACGTACTACGGCGGTGGCGCCGAAGGGTACACTGATTATCCGGTATATGGGGGTAGCCCCGACATAAAAGCCGCCTGATCGCGGCCCTTGCCGGCACTAGTGCCAACCCGCGCCATCAAAATCCGCTGGAGATCAGAGCATCTCCAGCGGCCTTTTTCTTGCCGGAGGCGGGAAAGCGGCATCGAGCGCCGCCCAGTCCTCGTCGGTAATGTCGAGCGAGACTGCGTCCCGGTTTTCGGCGGCGCGGGCAGCGTTCGACGTTTTCGGGATGACGATCACGCCGTCGCGTTCCAGCAGGAAGGCAAGTGCCACCTGCGCCGGCGTTGCCTGATAGGCCTTGGCGACGCGGATCAGTTCCGGATGATGCAGAATGCGCCCCTGTTCGATCGGTGAATAGGCCATGATCGGGATCCGACGTTCCTGACACCAGGGCAGCAGATCATATTCAACGCCTCGGCGTGACAGGTTGTAGAGAACCTGGTTGGCTGCGACGTTCCCTCCGGCGGGAACGGTCCGCAGTTCCTCCATGTCGTCAGCATCGAAGTTGGAAACACCCCAGGCGCCGATCTTGCCGGATGCTTTCAGTTCCTCGAAAGCCTGGACGGTAGCAGCGAGCGGATGGTCGCCGCGCCAGTGAAGCAGATAGAGATCGATCCGATCCGTGCCGAGACGCGATAGGCTGCGTTCGCAGGCTGCGATCGTTCCCGTCCGGGTGGCGTTCCAAGGATACACCTTGCTGACGAGAAACACCTCATCCCGTCTGCCCCGGATCGCCTCGCCAACGATCTTCTCCGCGCCGCCGTCGGCATACATTTCCGCGGTATCGATCAGCGTCATCCCGAGATCGAGGCCTGCGCGCAGGCTTTCGATCTCGCTCCTGGCCTCGGAAGATCTCTCTCCCATGTTCCAGGTGCCCTGGCCGATGGCTGGAACCTCTGCACCATTGGGAAAGCTGATGGTTGGGATGGCGTCGTCTCGCATGATGGTCGTTCCGGTTTTCGAAGAAGATTGGGAGGCGCGCCAATCTTTCAACCAATCGTGTCACCATGACAATGATAGCATGGAGCGGTGGATTTAGGTCAGTTAGATTGACCTAAATCGAAAAGTCCCGCCGGACCAACCGCGGGCCTCCGGGAGGTCTCATGCCGCTGGATACATTTCTGGCACTCGTCCTGTTTGCCTTTACCACATCGATAACGCCTGGCCCCAACAACATGATGCTCTTCGCATCGGGCGTGAATTTCGGTTTCCGGCGCACCGTTCCGCATATGCTGGGGATCGGGGCAGGGTTCTTCTCGCTGCTGATCGGCGTCGGATTCGGGCTTGGGGCGCTGCTGCATGCGGTGCCGGCTCTCTATCTGACGCTGAAATTTGCCGGTGGCGCCTATCTTGCGTGGATCGCCTGGAAGATTGCGACTTCACGGTCGCTAGACGAAGGCAAGAGCGGTGTCAGCCCGATGTCGTTCCTGTCGGCGGCAGCCTTCCAGTGGGTCAACCCGAAGGCATGGGTCATGGCTGTTACCGCGATGGCGACTTACACGATCCCGAATATCTACTTTGCGAGTGTTTTGATCGTTGGCTTCGCTTTCGCGCTGGTCAATCTGCCGAGCGTGTCGACCTGGGCGGGGTTCGGCTCGGCTCTGCGTGATTGGTTGTCGGATCCCGTCCGGCTCAAATGGTTCAACATCACCATGGCCGTGTTGTTGGTGCTCAGCCTTTGGCCGATGCTGAAATAGAGCTTGCGGCAGGCTTCGACGACATCCTGAGTGGGGCTTGGCGCTCCGGCTACAAGCGCTTAAAGATAAGCCGCCAATTGGCGGAGGATTATCTCGTGCACGACGACGATCACCATCACGACCACGACCATGACCATGACAACCGCTATACCGACATGCAGGCGCGGGTGAGGGCGCTGGAGACGGTTCTGACGGAGAAGGGACTGATCGATCCGGCGGCGATCGATGCGATCGTCGAGACCTACGAGACCAAGGTCGGCCCACGAAACGGTGCGCGTGTCGTCGCCAGGGCATGGAACGATCCTGAATTCGCGGAGTGGCTGCGGCGCGGCGCGACGGCGGCGATCGCGAGCCTTGGCTATGCCGGGCGTCAGGGCGAGCACATGCGCGCGGTGTTCAACACGGACGAGACGCATAATCTCGTCGTCTGTACGCTTTGCTCCTGTTACCCCTGGTCGGTCCTCGGCCTGCCGCCCGTGTGGTACAAGGCCCCCGCCTACCGTTCGCGGGCAGTTATCGATCCGCGCGGGGTGCTGGCCGAATTCGGCGTGACCTTGCCCGAGGATAAGAAGATCCGCGTATGGGATTCGACGGCGGAGCTCCGCTATCTGGTCATTCCGGAGCGGCCGGCGGGCACGGATGGATGGAGCGAGGAGCAGCTTGCAGATCTCGTCAGTCGCGATGCGATGATCGGAACGGGATTGGCTGCCGCGCCAGGAGATGCGGCATGAACGGCCCGCACGACCTTGGCGGTCAGATGGGTTTCGGCCCTGTCGCGCCCGAAAGGGACGAGCCGTATTTCCATGCGGAGTGGGAGAAGCGTGCGCTCGGCCTTACGCTTTCCAGCGGCGCCTTTGGCGCCTGGAATATCGACGAGAGCCGGCATACGCGCGAAAGCATTCCACCGGCGAGTTATCTTGGCGCGAGCTACTACGAGATCTGGACGCGGGCGCTGGAGGTGCTGCTGCGGCGCCATGGCTTTGTGACGGCCGAGGAGATCAACGCCGGTCACAAGCAAATGGATGGCGCGACGCCGAAGCGTGTCCTGAAGGCCGACATGGTGGCAGGCGTGCTCGCCAAGGGTGGTCCCTGCGACCGACCGGTGGCGACGCCGCCACGCTTCTCCGTGGGGGACAGTGTTCGAACCAGGAATTTCAATCCGACGACACATACGCGGCTGCCGCGCTATGCACGCTCAAAATTGGGCGTGGTAGAAGCTGTTCAAGGCTCCTTCGTCTTCCCCGACGACAACGCCCATGGGAAGGGCGAGAACCCTCAATGGGTCTATACGGTCTTGTTCGACGGCGGCGAAATCTGGGGTGAGGGAGCGGATCCGACGCTCTGCATCTCGATCGATGCCTGGGAGAGCTATCTTGAGCCAGTGTGAGACGCGGTCGCCGCTGGCGCAATCGCCGCAGCTGCCGAAATCGCCCGATGGAGAGCCGGTCTTTCCTGAGCCATGGGCTGCGGAAGCCTTCGCGATAACAGTGCATCTGCACGAACGGGGCCTGTTTACGTGGAACGAATGGGCTGAGACGCTATCACGGGAATTGCACCAGCCCGGCCGCGCCGAAGACGGCAGCGACTATTTCGATTGCTGGGTGGCGGCGCTTTCGGCAATTCTCGTCAAACTCGGCGTCGCTGACGCCGACATGATCCTCGATCTGCAGAAGAGTTGGCAGCGGGCGGCGGAGGCGACGCCGCACGGCAAGCCGATCGAGCTTGCCAGCGACCCGCTGCGCTGAGGCTTACGACGGAAACTGCCTGTAGCATTCCTCGGCGACTTTTCTCAGCACATCGCGCGGAATCTCGCCGGTAACGGCGTAGCCGAGTTCGCCGTCGATCCAGTAGAAGGTTTCGACATTGCCCGATGACGCGAAGCGGAAACTGGTCGACCTGTTATCAGCCTTGCGCCCGACGAGGACCGTCAGTCGTTCGCCGGCCGGATCCTCGTACATGAACATTGCACCCGGCCTGCCCTCGACGGGCAACAGTCGCCCGCCGACCAGCTTGAAGCCGAGTTCCTGCAGGTTCGGAACCCGCAAGTTTTGAATGGCAAGCCGCTTGCCGAGCCAGGTCGCCAGATGGGCTTCCTCATTGGCAAAGACCTCGACGGGATGGCGGACTTCACCGGCATAAACCAGGAAGGCGTTGCGGGCTTCGTTGGGCAGGGTTTCGAGTTCCGTCAGTTGCAGATCCGGTTTTTGAAACAGTGCTGGGCCGTAGTGGCCGCTCAAGGCTCCCAGGCCGAAAGCCGCTATGATCGCAGCCACCGCCGCCAGGCGCTTCGGCCAGTTTGCTGGGCGTGTCCGGCCAGTGACGAGCGCTATGTCGGCGTCCGTGGATTTTTCATAGTCCGCGAAAAGCGATCGGATCTCGGCATTTTGCGCGGACCATTCCGCCACTCTGGCTGCATCGCCCGGATTGTCAGTGAGCCACGCCTCGATGCGTGCGCGGGCCTGCTCGGGAAGCTGCCCGTCGGCAAAGGCGTGAAGATCCGCTTCGGTCACGGTCTGGTTGATCTCGTTCATTTCGGTCTCCGAAGCGTAACGACATTGTCTGCCTTCATGCGCTCTCCCATCCGTTGGCGTGCGCGTGACAGGCGCGACATAACCGTGCCGATCGGGATGTCGAGTGCGGTCGCAACCTCCTGATAGGTATAGCCTTCGATGACAATCAACATCAGCACAGCGCGGTTTTCTTCCGAAAGGCTGTTTAATGCATCCTCCAGCCGCGATCGCTCGAGCGGATCGGGAGCGGGATCGACGGATACGATGTCCTCGGCGCCATCGAGTTCCACGAACGGCGCGCGACCCGTCTGGCGACGGCTGTTGCGATAGAGGTTCGTCATGATCGTCAGCACCCAGCCGCGCAGGTTCAGCCCCCGCCATTGTCCGTGACGGGCGAGCACCTTCTCGAGGCAATCCTGCAGCAAGTCTTCCCCGTCTGCATCGGAGCGGGTGAGGCTCCGCGAGTAACGCCTGAGCGAGGGAAGGAGGGCCAGGATCTGGCCCTCGAACGTGTCGTGACCTGGTGCCTTCACGTCGCTTCGCTCACTGTTTGACGAGATCCCAATTGCCGCCGACACCGTCACCGGTGATATCGCCCATCTTCTTGTCCTTCACCCAGAAATAAAGCGGCATGCCGTCCTTGGCCCACTGCTTGCTGCCGTCTTTCCGTTCGACAATCGAATATGCACCCTCCGGCTTCGCGTCGCTAGCGGCCTTCAGCGGCGGCCAGTTCTTGGCGCAATCGTCGTAGCAATTGGAGACACCCATCTTATCCTTCTTGAAGGTATAGAGGGTCATGCCGTTTTCGCCGGCAAGAACCTCGCCCTTGGTGGACTTTACGGCCTTGACGGGCGGGGCCGCAAATGCGGACGTTGCGGCGGCGGATGCAATGGCAAAGGCGATCAGCATCTTTGCGGATTTCATGGGCTCTCTCCTCACGTGTAGGGCACGCTTGATTGCGTTGCCTGACATGAGACACCATCGATGCCGATTTTATTCCCTTTCGATTGCCCGCTTGCGCGGATTTCAGGGTTGCCTATGTCAGGCGAATCCTGCCAAGTCGATCCACGATGCAATTTGCTCCGCAACAAGATGAAGCCCTCAGGGCCGTTTCCCAATGGCTGAAGGAAGGGCGGACACCGCTTTTCCGTCTGTTCGGCTATGCCGGTACGGGCAAGACGACGCTTGCGCGGCATTTCGCGGAGTATGTGGATGGTGACGTATTGTTTGCCGCGTTTACGGGCAAGGCGGCCCAGGTGCTGCGGTCGCGCGGCGCCAGCAACGCGAAGACCATCCATTCGCTGATCTATCGTCCGCGCGGCGAGGAGGCTGTCGAGGACGAGGAGACGGGCAAAACTTCCATTGCGCCGATGTTTTCCATCAACCGTCAGAGCCCAGTCGCCAAGGCTGCGCTGATCGTGGTCGACGAGTGCTCGATGGTGGACGAGGCTTTGGGCCGCGACCTGATGAGCTTCGGCACACCGATCCTGGTGCTTGGAGATCCGGGGCAGCTGCCTCCGGTGTCGGGCGGCGGCTTCTTCACCAATCAGGAACCGGACTATCTGCTGACGGACATTCACCGCCAGGCGCGCGATAATCCGATCATCCAGCTTGCAATGCAGGTGCGTGAGGGCAACGAAGTCAGCTACGGAGACTACGGTACCGCGCGGGTCATCTCGAAGGGCGAGGTGAACCAGTCGCTGGTCCTCGATGCCGATCAGGTGCTCGTCGGCACGAATCGCACGCGACGCCGATACAATCAGCGTCTTCGCGAGCTGAAGGGTTTTGCGACCGAATATCCGCAAACGGGCGACAAGCTTGTCTGCCTGCGCAACGATCCGGCAAAGGGCTTGCTCAACGGCTCACTTTGGCAGGTGATGACGTCGTCCAAGGAGACGACGAAGCCTGGCATCAACCTGCTGGTCCGGCCCGAGGATGACGACATGGATCGCGGCGCGGCGAAGATCAAACTGCTGAAGCAGGCTTTCGAGGATGTCGAGGGTGAGATTCCCTGGAACACGCGCAAGCGCTACGACGAATTCGACTACGGCTATGCACTGACGGTGCACAAGGCGCAGGGTTCGCAGTGGAACAACGTCGTGTTGTTCGATGAAAGCTGGGCATTCCGCGATACACGCGAACGGTGGCTCTATACAGCGATCACGCGCGCGGCGGAAACCCTGACGATTGTGCGCTAGGCGATTTTCCGGGGGCGTCAGACCTGGACGACGCCGAGCATGACGGCCTTGGCTATGGCTTGAAAACGATTGTTGGCGTGGAATTTCTGGATGATGCCGGCCTCAAGTGACTGTGCATCGTCATTTCGAAGGTCGAGGGTGCGCGCAATACGCTGCGTGGAAAGCCCTGCCGCCATCAGCGCCAGGCACCGCAACTCCTGATCCGTGAGCATCGAGCCGCTCTGATTATCGTTGAGAAGCTGCTCCTCGGCTGCCTCGCGGTCGAGCAGGTCGCTCACCTGCTGCATCTGCCGATGCAATGTGGACATTTCCGCGCTGAGTTCGCGTTTGCGGGTCACGAGCGCGTCACGAAACAGAGCCTCGGCAGCCTCCTGCGAGTCGGCTTCTATGAGGTCGCTCATCAAATCCTGGATCACAGCAACCGCCATTCCAGCCTCGCGGCAGGCGTTGATGACAGCCATGCGCATCACGTCGCCCGGTTCATAGACGCGCATCAGGCCGATTCGGCTGGCCGAAATGAGCCCTTTTTCCTCATAGAAGTGGAGTGTGCGGTGGGTGACGCCAAAGGCATTGGCCATGTCGGCGATCGGAACTCGCCCGCGGGGCAAATCTGCGGGGCGGAGCGCCGCAGAAGGAAGAAAACGGTGCCGCGCTCGTGTTTGTGTCGCGAGGTCTGACGTGAAATCCTGCTTGTAACCTTCTGCCATGGTCCCTCCCGTTGTGCTCATTGTGCGTCTGCAAATTGCAAAAAGGGTGCGGTTGAGTGGGGTTCCTTCTTGATCGTTCCTGTTCAGGCATCAAAGCAACTGGCGGTGTTTGCTTCGATATCGCGAGCTTACGTTACTCGTGATTGACGTATTTTGTTAGTATCAAAATTAGTGACGTTTAATTTACAGCGCAATCCGGCGGGAAAGCTGCCCCAGGAGACGCGTTTCTCGCGAGAAATCAGCGCTGGAGAAACGCTTGATCGTTTAAAGCGCGAAGAACAAACCAGATCTACATTCAGCCGCCGCGTTGACGGACCAAACGCTCGCGTCATCACAGATTCACATGCATCCATGTACGAATCTCGTTGGCCGATGCCGACTCGTTGGCTTAGAAACGATCATCCTTCGCTTCAGTGGAATCCCGCCATGCAGACTACGCTTTCCGTCAATCTCAATGCCGTCGCGATGCTGCGCAACCGCCGCGATCTTCCATGGCCCAGTGTAGAGGGGTTGGGGCGGATTGCGCTGCAATCCGGCGCGAGCGGATTGACGGTCCATCCGCGACCCGACCAAAGACACATCCGTTTTTCGGACCTGCCCATCATCCGCAATCTGATCGATGACGAATTTCCAAACGCCGAATTCAATATCGAGGGCTATCCCACCGAGGAGTTTCTCGATCTCTGCGTTGGGGTGGCACCCGAGCAGGTCACGCTGGTTCCGGACGACCCCTCACAGGCGACCTCTGATCATGGCTGGGATTTCCGCAAGCACCGCGATTTCCTGACTGATGTCATTGCGCGGCTGAAGAAGATGGGCACGCGCGTATCGCTGTTCGCCGATGGCGATGGGGACGCCGAGGCCGTCGCGATTGCCAAGGCGGTCGGTGCTGACCGGATCGAGCTTTATACGGGGCCATATGGCGGCTGCTACGATGCGCCTGAACGGGTAGGGCCAATCCTCGAGGCGCTAGGTAAGACAGCGGACGCGGCGCTGGCGATCGGCTTGGGCGTCAATGCGGGGCACGATCTGACGGTGGCGAATTTGCCACCGCTCTTAAAGCGCATTCCGAAACTCGCGGAAGTGTCCATCGGGCACGGGCTGACGGCGGACGCGCTGGAATTCGGCATGGCCGAAACGGTTCGGCGGTTCTGCCGCGCATGCGGCCAGAAGATCTGAGAACTGCATGAGTGAGCCCGCTCCGGTGGTGCGAAGCGGGCTTTATCGACCGACTCAGGCCGTGAGGGCGGTCTTGTGTGCGACGAAGAAGCCCTTGAGCGTTTGAGGCTTGTTGCCAGTCAGCGTCTCGTAATCCGCCGTTACCAGATCAAAGTTGCCGGCGCGGATGTTGGCGTCGGCTGAGACCAGCATGTCCGCGACGAAATCGGGAAGACCCGCGCCGCGAATGCCTTGGCCAAGCTGCTCATCCGTGACGCTGACGGCCTTCAACGGCCTTCCAACCGCATCGGAGAGGACCGCGGCGATCTGGTCGGCGCTCAGCGATTCGGCTCCGGTCAGCGTATAGGTCGCGCTTTCATCGCTGCCGGAGGCAAGGGACGCTGCGATTGCCCGCGCGCAGTCTTCGCGCGAGATGTTCGCAACCTTGCCGCCGTCGCTGCTCGTGTACCAGTTTCCCGACTGGAGATTGTGCGGCATGCCATGGAGATAGTTGTCCATGTACCAGGCATTCCGAAAGATCGTGTAGGGGATGTCAGTGGCCTTCATGGCATTCTCGGTGCCAAGATGATCGGGTGCAAAGGTCACCAGAGATTTATCGGGCGAGGGCATCGAGGTGTAGGCGATGTGCTTCACGCCTGCCTTGGCTGCCGCGTCCACTGCCGCTTTGTGCTGCTTGAGACGTAGGCCGGGGACGGCGAGTGCGTCGGTGCTGATGATCAGCAACCGATCGACGCCCTTGAAGGCAGATTCGAGCGAGGCGGTGTTGTCGAAATCGGCCTTGCGGGTGATGACACCCTTTGTGGCAAGGTCCGCGAGTTTGGCCGGATCGCGCGTCGCGGCGATGATATTTGCCGCTGGAACCTTTTCGGTCTCAAGCAGGTGATGGATGATCCGCTGGCCGAGTTGGCCGGCCGCACCCGTGATGAGAATGGTCTCGCTCATGTGTCTTTCCTCTAGGTTTGCTGTTGGTCTCAAAAAGAGAGTAGCTCTAGATTAGGAATTGACTGCGCGCTGTAAAGAAGGCAGTTTTTTGGCTCTACGTTACCAAAAGGGAACCAAGAATGAGTGGCGCCGTCGTCAACCTGAAGAACAAGGCCCCCGGCATTCGTCGAGACGTCGATCTCAGCAACCTCGACTTCAACAATTGCCCGGTCCGGGACATGATGCAGCAGATTGGCGGCAAGTGGTCGACACTGATGCTCGAGGCGCTGTCGCAACGTCCGTATCGCTTCGGCGAATTACGGCGGATGATTCCGGATATCTCGCAGCGCATGCTGACACAGACCCTAAGGGATCTGCAGCGTGACGGTTACATCGAGCGGGAAGTGTTTCCGACGAAACCGCCGAGCGTCGAGTACCGGATGACTGATCTCGGCCGCTCGCTTTACAGCACGCTCGCCTTGCTACTGAACTGGGCGGAGGCAAACCATGACGCGGTTCGCGCCGCCCGGCTCCGATTCGATTCAGCCAGCCTCTGAGACTGCCTGCCGGCCGCGGCCTTCCGTCAGGAACAGAAGGAACGCAAAGGCTGGGAAGCAGAAGCCGATCCACGCGGTCATCGTCCAGCCGCCGGTCGCGTAGGCCCAGCCGCCCACGGCGGATCCGATCGCACCGCCCGTAAAGAACGTCGCCATGTAGAGACCGTTCAGGCGGCTGCGATGCTCGGCGCTGATCGCGTAGACGGCTCGCTGGCCGCAGACCAGATTGGTGGTTACGCCGAAATCAAGCAGTATTGCTGCAGCGGTCAGCAAAAGCAGCGCCGTCAGCGACCCATCGGTTGCGAACTGGCTGATGAGAAAGGCCGACATTCCAAGCAGCATCGCTAGCGTCGAGGCAGCCTTCGTCAGTCCGCGATCGGCGAGCCGCCCGGCAATTGGCGACGCAATGGCACCAGCCGCGCCAGCCAGCGCGAACAGGGCGATGCCATTCTGCGTCAGCCCGAACTCAGGGCCTGCGAGCAGCAGGGGCGTCGTGGTCCAGAATAGGCTGAACGCACCGAACATCCCGGCCTGGTAGAGCGCGCGACGCTGAAGAATGCGCGAATGGAGGGCAAGATCCGCCATCGAGGCGAGCAGTCTGCCGTAGCTCAGTCTGGTGTGGGGAACACGGACCGGAAGGTTGGCTCTCAGGATGACAACGAGCGCGATCATGAGCGCCGCGGTCACGAAGTAGACCATGTGCCAGGAGGTTGCTTCGGCAACGAAGCTGGCGAAGGGCCGCGCCAGCATGATGCCACAGAGCAGGCCGCTCATGACGTTGCCGACGACGCGGCCGCGCGTAGCGTCCGGCGCCATTTGGGCGGCAAAGGGAACAAGTACCTGGACGGCAACGGATGCAAGGCCGATGCAGAGCGACGCTAGTAGAAACATCATCGGTGTCGAGGACAGTGCCGCGCCGACCAAAGCAACCGCAGAGATGGCGATCAGCGTCAGCACAAGTCTGCGGTTTTCCAGGAGGTCGCCGAGCGGAACGATCAGCAGAAGGCCGAGGCCGTAGCCGATTTGCGTCAGGGTGACGATCAAGCCGGTTGCCGCCGGAGTGAATCCGAGGGATGCGCTGATCGGGCCGGCAAGCGGCTGGCCGTAATAGAGATTGGCCGCGACCAGTCCGCAGGCGGCCGCAAAAAGAAACGTCATTAAAGGCGAGATCGTCTGCGGCGCGACGGTTTCCCGCGTGGTGGTCGAAAGGCTCATATTAGGCTCCGGGGCTATCGGATCATCAAAAAGGTTGCGCGTGAGGCGGGTCGGTCGCAACCCGATTTACGCAAGAAGTTTCATTGCAATCTCGGCGACAGCGACCATTTCTTCCTCGCTACGCCCCGTTTTGCCAACCACTCGCATTCCATTGGTCACGCAAAGCAGGGTACGGGCGGTGGCGGCGACGTCAACGTTCGCGGCGATCGAGCCGTCGCTTTGGCCGAGGCGGAGGAGATCGCGGATCAGCGCTTCGTTGGCTGCAAACGCAGCCGCGACACGGTCTGCGGCCTCTTCGTCGAAAAGCGCCAGGTCGTTCGCACTGCTGACGACAAGACAGCCGCACCGACCGGAGGCACCATGCGAGGAGAGCGCATAGTGGGCCAAGACTTCGCGGATCTTCTCACGGCCGGTTGCGGCCTTCGCCATGCGTGCGTCCAGAAGGCCGCGACGAACAGCGCGGTATCGGTCGAAGGCTGCGAGGAATATGCCGCGCTTGTCCTTGAACGCCTTGTAGACGCTGCCGGAGGCAAGGCCCATGGCTTCGGTAAGCTCGCTGATCGACGCGGCATGATAGCCGCGCTCGGAAAATACCTGGAGCGCCCTGTCGAGCGCTGCGTCGCGATCGAATTCGCGCGGTCTGCCGCGTGTCCTGATCGTTTCAGTGAGGGTCGCCGTGGTCATGGTCGACTTAATTAGGAAATGATCGTTTCCAAATCAAGGGAAACTTTTGCGACGCAGCAAATCAGAGATCAAGAACCCAGGTTTGGCCGTTTTCCTCAGGGCCGAACATCCGGTGTCTCCCCTCGGAGACAAGGCGGAAACCGGCCTTCAAATATATGCCGCGCGCGGCATGCAGGATGTCGTTCGTCCATAGCGATATCTGTCGATACTGCTTTGCCCTGGCAAAGCGAATGCATTCGTCGACCAGCATCTTGCCGAGTCCGAGGCCGCGCGCCGCCTTGTCCACATAGAGCAGGCGAAGCTTCGCAACGCCATCGCCACCATTGGTGACAAGGATCGAGCCGACGTTGATGCCTCCACGCTCGGCAATCCAGCAATACTCCTTCGACGGATCGAAATTCGCCAGGAACTTGCCGGCGACCTCTGCAACGAGGCCCTCGAAGCGCATGTCCCAGCCGTATTCCCCGGCGTAAGCCTTGCCCTGGCTTTGGACGATCCAGCCGATGTCGCCGGGCCGGTGTGCGCGGATGATCAAGGGTGGGCGCGCGGCCTCGGGATCCAATAGCCCCCGAATGGCACTCATCGCGGCTACGACGCTTTGCGGTTCGCCGTCGACGAGGTTAGCGAAGCGCTCTGCTATCTGAGTGTTGGAGCGACGGCCCAGTTCCTCGAATTGATCGTGTCCCTTGGTGGTGACGTTGATGATTTGACTGCGCAGGTCGTCGGGATCGGCCGTTGTTTCAATCAGGCCATTGGAGCGGAAGCGTTTGAGAATTCTGCTGAGATAGGCGGGGTCGAGTTGCAGGTCGCGTGCCAACGCGACCGCGGTGACGCCCTTGCGCGAGCCGATCTCGAAGAGGACGCGCGCGTCCGTCAGCGTGAAATCGGTGTCGAGGTAGGCCCGGTTCAGGACCCCCAGGAAGCTCGTGTAGAAACGATTGAAGTCGCGGGCAGCGTCGATCAAGCCAGGGTCAGACATGGACAAAACCTCCTGATAGGAGATTTTGTCCTGCTTTTATTTGACTGAGTCAACTAATTTGTTGACTCAAGCAGCCGCGATCACGCGTGCTTGTTCGTCGCCAAGTGCGAACTCGACGGCGGCGCGAGCATGGATCTCGGTTGTGTCGAAGCCCGGCAGCGGCAGATGCTTCGGGTCAAGGATCAGGCAGATTTCCGTGCAGCCGAGAATGATACTGTCCGCGCCCTTGGCGCGCTCGCGTTCGATGATCTGCATGAGCTTGTCGCGCGAGCTGTCGAGCACCTTGCCGGCGCAGAGCTCATTGAAGATGATGTCATGGACGGACGTGCGGTCGGCGGCTTCGGGAACCACGACGTCAACGCCCAGGCTCTTCATGCGATTGGCATAGAAACCGTGTTCCATGGTGTATCGTGTGGCGAGCAGGAGCGGGCGCTTGCGCCCGGCTGCCTTCAGAGACTTCGCAGTCTCGTCGATGATGTGGATCAGCGGCACGGAGATGCGGGAGGCGACCTGATCGGCAATCAGATGCATCGTGTTCGTGCAGATCAGCATGCAGCGGGCGCCGGCAATCTGCAGGTGCAGAGCCACGTCGCCGAGCCGGCTTGCTGCAGAGTCCCAGTCACCCGCCTTCTGCATGGAGACGATCTCGTCGAAATTGACGGAATGCATCAGGAGGTCAGCCGACGTGAGCCCGCCGCGGCGCTCGCGTACCATTTCATTGATCAGGCGATAGTAGACCGCCGAGCTTTCGAAGCTCATTCCGCCAATTAGTCCGATTGTCTGCATTTTTGTTATGCTCCCGTCTGGAATTTCGTAGTGGCGAGATCATGCATCGAACCTCGCGCAAATGGTTTGCTTTCTTTGTCTCAAACTCTTCATTGGCGCTGCATTTTTGCGTATAATCTCCAAACTGCGCAAACTGCAGCCGTGAAATTTCCGAGGCACCATGCTTGATGACCGCGATCGACGAATCCTAGAATATTTGCAGACCGATGCGGGCATTTCGGTGACGGAGCTTGCTGAAAGGGTCGCACTATCGGTCTCTGCCTGTTCTCGCCGCATCCAGCGGCTGGAGGAGAGCGGCCATATCGCGCGGCGGATCGTGGTGCTTGACCGCGAGAAAATGGGCGTGCCGACGACGGTATTTGCGCTGATCAAGACGGCACACCATGCCGACGAGTGGATCGAGGCGTTTCGCCGGGCGATCAGCAGCATACCGGAGATCGTCGAGGCGCATCGGCTTACCGGCAACCACGACTATATTCTAAAGATCGTGCTCCCACGCGTCGAGCACTACGACGTGATCTATAAGCAGATCGTCCGCAAGATCGAACTCTTCGATGTGTCAGCGTCCATATCGATGGAATTGCTGAAAAGCGGGACATCGATCCCTGTTGCCTATGCAGACTGAGTGACCCCGACACCAAATTGAGCATTCGTGACTACCGCCCAGAGCAGGCGAGCTATGCCCAAACAGTGATTGAAAGCCGCGCGCGACCAACGACATTGGCTATAACGAAGTGGCACGGAAAGGCAGCTCATGAGCGAACACCATGTTGTGGTTGTCGGCGGCGGCTTCGGCGGCCTGCAGTTGGTCAACGATCTGAAGGGTGCGGGCGTCCGGATCACGCTGATCGACCGACGCAATCATCATCTCTTCCAACCGCTCCTTTACCAGGTGGCGACGACAATCCTTTCCACCTCCGAGATTGCCTGGCCCATTCGCCATCTCTATAGCGACCGCCAGGACGTGACGACGCTGTTAGGCGAAGTCGTAGGTGTCGATACTGACGTAAAGGAAGTTTCCTTACGTAACGGCACTACGTTGCGTTATGACACGCTCGTCCTCGCCACGGGTGCAACGCACGCCTATTTCGGGCGAGACGACTGGGAGTCGGTGGCCCCCGGCCTAAAGACGCTGGAGGATGCAACGACGATCCGCCGGCGCATGTTGCTCGCATTCGAGCGGGCGGAGACCGAAGCCGATCCCGCTGCGCGCGACGCATTATTGACCTTCACTATCGTCGGCGCCGGGCCGACGGGGGTCGAGCTTGCCGGGATCATCGCCGAGCTTGCACGCAGGACCCTGCCGCGCGAATTCCGCAATATCGATACGCGCAAGACACGGGTCGTGCTGGTCGAGGCGGGGCGGCGCGTGCTTCCGACCTTTGCCGAGGAGCTTTCTGACTATGCCAGCAAGGCCCTTCAGGAACTCGGCGTCGAGCTGCATATCGGCGAGCGTGTCCTGGAGTGCACGGCAGACGGTGTCGAGACGAGCGAGGAGTTCATTCCGAGCCGCACGATCGTCTGGGCTGCAGGCGTACAGGCCTCACCCGCCGCTAAGTGGCTGGATGTTCCGGCCGATCGGGCCGGCCGCGTCGTCGTCGAGAAGGATCTGACGGCACCGGGACTTCCGGATGTTTTCGTCGTCGGCGATACGGCGTCTGTCACGCGGGAGGGAGGTGCTCCCGTGCCCGGGATTGCACCGGCTGCCAAACAACAGGGCGCTTATGCTGCAAAGGTGATCCGGGCGCGTCTCGCGGGAAAGCCGGCACTCCCGCCATTTCGATATCGTCATCAGGGCAGCCTTGCGACGATCGGTCAAAGTGCCGCGATCATCGATTTCGGTCGGATCAAGCTGAAAGGCTGGATCGCTTGGTGGATATGGGGCATCGCCCACATCTATTTCCTGATCGGGACGCGTTCGCGTTTTGCCGTGGCTTGGAGTTGGCTCTGGATTTACCTGAGCGGCCAGCACAGCGCGCGGTTGATCACCCAGAAGGAAACGATGCGCGACGATAGCAGCGCATAGAAAGGGCGGCTCAAGGCCGCCCTTTCCCATTATCAAGCTGCCAGCGAGGCGATGTCGATGACGAAGCGGTAACGAACGTCGCTCTTCAGAACGCGTTCATAGGCCTGGTTGACCTGCTGGATGTTGATCGTCTCGATCTCGGAGACGATGTTGTGCTTGCCGCAGAAGTCCAGCATTTCCTGGGTTTCCTTGATTGAGCCGATCATCGAGCCGGAAATGCTCTTGCGGCCCGGGACCAGCGAAAATGCATGAACCGGGATCGCGTTTTCCGGGATGCCGACGACCACAAATGCACCGTCCACCTTCAGAAGGCCAAGATAAGCGTTCCAATCGATCTCGGCGCTGACCGTGCAGATGATCAGGTCAAATGTACCGGCAAGCTTCTTGAACGTCTCCTCGTCGCTGGTCGCATAGTATTCTTTGGCACCGAGCTTGAGGCCGTCTTCCTTCTTGGAAAGGCTCTGCGAGAGGACGGTGATGTCAGCACCCATGGCCGCGCCGAGCTTGACGCCCATGTGACCGAGGCCGCCCATGCCGACGATTGCGACCTTCTTGCCTGGTCCGGCATTCCAGTGACGCAGCGGCGAGTAGAGCGTGATGCCGGCGCAGAGCAGCGGGGCCGAGGCGTCGAGCGGAAGGTTGTCCGGAATGGACATGACGTAACCTTCCTTGACGACGATCGAGTCGGAGTAACCGCCTTGAGTGCGCGTCTTGCCATCGGCTTCGAAGTCGTTGTAGGTGCCGACCAGGCCGGGCATATATTGTTCGCGGTCGAGGTCGCGGGCTGCGCAGCCAACGCAGCTGTCGACGAAGCAGCCAACACCGACGCGGTCGCCGACCTTGAACTTGGTGACGGCCGAGCCGACAGCCGAGACGATGCCGGCGATCTCGTGGCCTGGTACGATCGGATAGACCGCATTCTTCCATTCGTTGCGGACGGTGTGGATGTCCGAGTGGCAGATGCCCGCAAATTTGATGTCGATCACAACGTCATCGGCATTGGGTTCACGGCGCTCGAAGGTGAAGGGCGTAAGGGGCTTGGACGCGTCGGTGGCAGCATAGCCTTTTGCAATGGCCATCTAAGACTTCCTTTCGGGTTGCTGGGTGATGGCAGACCATGCACCGGATCGATGTCGATGCGTTAGAGCGATACTCCGAGCTTCTTGCACGATCCTGCAAAAGTGACAGACGGGCCTATTCTCGCGGGAGCAAAGCTGTCCTAGATAGTGCGCATCTCTCCGAGGCGATACATAAAGGGTTCGCTCGTATGACTCTGCCGTTCAATCCCTACCAAGAAATCGTCTCCATTGCCGCGCGCCATCTTGGCGATGACGGGGAATGCAGGACCGCAATCGAGAGCGTGGGGATCAGTCGGCGCTCTTCACCGAGCGCTCCCTGCCACGGCAGCTACCGCCCTTGCATCGCCCTTGTTATCCAGGGCGCCAAGAGCCTGCGCCTCGGTACCGACGTCATCAATTACGGGCCTGGCGACTACCTGCTGACATCGCTCGACCTGCCGGTGACATGGCGAGTGGTGGAGGCAAGCCCCGAGGTTCCGCATTTCTGCCTGACGCTCGCCATCAACAGCGAGAAGGTTCTCGATCTCCTGAGCCGGGCCGATATCCCGCGGCCAACCGCGCCCGTTGGAGGACGCGGGATCGTCGTAAATGTCGCGACGCCAGAGCTCTTGGACGCGGCAGTGCGGCTGCTACGTTTGCTCGATAGTCCAACGGACATCGCGGCGATGGCGCCGCTGATAGAGCAGGAGATTCTATATCGGGTTCTTACCGGCCCGGACGGTGGCCGGCTGATCAATATTGCGGTCGCCGACAGTCACGGCAACCGCATTGCACGCGCCATCGCATGGTTGCGGCAGAATTTTGCCCAGCCGCTGCGCATCGAGGACCTCGCGGAGCAGGTCAACATGAGCGTGTCGTCCTTCCATCACCATTTCAAATCGATCACCGCGATCACGCCGGTGCAATACCAGAAGCAGCTGCGGCTGCATGAGGCGCGGCGTCTGATGCTGATCGAGCGGCTGGATGCAGGGACGGCGGGGCATCGTGTCGGCTATCAGAGCCCGTCGCAGTTCAGCCGCGAATACAGCCGCGTCTATGGCATGTCCCCGGTGAGAGACGTCGAGGCGGCACGCGAGCCTTCTGACGACGCCTGAGTAGTGCGCTGTAGGCAGCGACGGTCGCGCCGATAGCGCACAAGGACGCTGAAATTTTCGTGCCATGCCGCTTGACGCGCACAGTGGTTTGCAGCATAAAGCCTGCGAACCGTACCGTACGGTACTATTGGGAGTGAGGCCGTGTCCGTCGATAATTTGGAGCCCAGCGAGTTTTCGCCGCGCCAAAACGCCGTCCTGGAGCAGGCATTGCAGCTGCTCGTCGATGGCGGCGAGAAGGCGCTGACGACATCGGGCGTTGCGCGCGCGGCGAACTGCTCCAAGGAAAGCCTGTACAAGTGGTTCGGCGACCGCGACGGCCTGCTGTCCGCGATGATCGCCTATCAGGCGAGCAAGGTGCGCACCTTCGAGCGCAATGGCGAGCGGCTGACGTCGGCGAGCCTCCACGACCACCTCGTCATCTTCTCAAAGGATTTGCTTGAAGTTCTCGCCGGCGATGTCTCGCTGGCGCTCAACCGTCTCGCCATCGGCCAGTCGCATCGCGACGGCTCCAAGCTCGGCAAGCTGCTTCTGGAGCGGGGTCGCCGTCA
The DNA here is from genome assembly GCF_000377185.1 of Rhizobium sp. 42MFCr.1. Lineage (NCBI taxonomy): Bacteria > Pseudomonadati > Pseudomonadota > Alphaproteobacteria > Hyphomicrobiales > Rhizobiaceae > Rhizobium > Rhizobium sp. 42MFCr.1. Next base: position 41,797 of record NZ_KB897842.1, on the reverse strand, counting down.
GATCGATCGCCGCGCCATGGGGCTGATCGATTCCGGCAAGCGCGCTGGGCTGCTGCGCTTCCATGATGCCGACGAGGCATATCACACGCTTTATGGCCTGATCGTTTCCGATCTGCATGTTCGCATGCTGCTCGGCGAGCCGGGTCTCAAGGATACCGCGCGTCAGGCGGAGAGGGCGGTTTCCGCCTTCCTGCGCCTCTATGGCACGGAAAAGGTTTTGGCGGAGATGCCGCTCGTCGGCTGATCCCCTCTTACAAGTCACAGGACAAGCAAAGGGAAGGAAATTCAAATGCGCGTCTATTACGATCGTGATGCAGATCTCAACCTCATCAAGTCGAAGAACGTCGTCATCGTCGGCTACGGCTCCCAGGGCCGTGCGCACGCGCTGAACCTCAAGGACAGCGGCCATGCCAACGTGGCGATCGCTCTCAAGGCTGGCTCGGCAACCATCAAGAAGGCAGAAGCCGACGGCTTCAAGGTCATGACCGTTGCCGACGCTGCCAAGTGGGGCGACCTGATCATGATGGCAACGCCTGACGAGCTGCAGGCCGACATCTACAAGGGCGAAATCGCCGGCAACATCCGTGACGGCGCTGCAATCGCCTTCGCACACGGCCTCAACGTTCACTTCGGCCTGATCGAGCCGAAGGCGTCGCTCGACGTCGTCATGATCGCGCCGAAGGGCCCGGGCCATACGGTTCGCGGCGAATACCAGAAGGGCGGCGGCGTTCCCTGCCTCGTTGCCGTTCACCAGAACGCTTCCGGCAACGCTCTCGAACTCGCTCTCTCCTACGCTTGCGGCGTTGGCGGCGGTCGTTCGGGCATCATCGAAACCAACTTCCGCGAAGAGTGCGAAACCGACCTCTTCGGCGAACAGGTCGTTCTCTGCGGCGGTCTCGTCGAACTGATCCGTGCTGGTTTCGAAACGCTGGTCGAAGCCGGCTATGCGCCTGAAATGGCCTACTTCGAGTGCCTGCACGAAGTGAAGCTGATCGTCGACCTGATCTATGAAGGCGGTATCGCCAACATGAACTACTCGATCTCGAACACGGCCGAGTGGGGCGAATACGTCACCGGCCCGCGCATCATCACGGCTGAAACCAAGGCTGAAATGAAGCGCGTCCTGCACGACATCCAGACCGGCAAGTTCACGTCCGACTGGATGCAGGAGTACAAGGCAGGGGGTTCGCGCTTCAAGGGCATCCGCCGCATGAACGACAGCCACCAGATCGAAGAAGTCGGCGCGAAGCTGCGCGGCATGATGCCTTGGATCGGCAAGAACAAGCTGGTCGACAAGTCCGTCAACTAAGCGGTTTCACACTGCTGAGTCAGCAGGGCCGGGGCGAAAGCTCCGGCCTTATTTTTGCGTCCGTACCGCAAGCCAGCGGGTCGGCTTTCCGTCGTAGCCGGTCCCATCGCCTTCGCTGATCACAATGTTGTGCCAGCCGCCATTGCTCAGCATTTCCGAAAGCAGTTCCGCCGACGGATAGTTGTAGTAGCGACCGAAGCCGTCGTGCCCCTCGGCCTCGCCCGCCTTGAAGGTGGCGTGAAAGGCGCCGCCGGGCCGCAGCGCCGTGCGGATCCGTTCCAGCACATCAGGGAGGTCTGCCCGGGGGACATGCAGCAGGCTGGCCTCGGCCCAGACGCCGTCGAAGGCTTCCTCTTCGTCCAGATCCTCGAAGCGCAACACCGCGACGGGACGCTCAAGAAAGGTTTCGGCCTGCTCCGCGATCGCCGGCGATCCGTCCGTTGGCGTGACATCGAAGCCCTTTGACAGCATGTAGGCGCTGTCCTGTCCGCCGCCGCATCCCAGATCGAGGATGGCTGCACCTGGCGGCAGCATCAACAGAAAAGCGTCTAGGCGTCGAACCGGCAGCGTGCGTTGCCGCGAAGCATAGGTGGCCGCGTTGTCGTCATAGAATGAAGATGTACTCTCGTCTGCCATGATCGTTCGCCCAATGACCCAAGGCCGGAGTTACACGCATAAGGTCGCCGCCTTTGAGGCAGCGCTCATTCCGTCGATACAAAAGAGCGAGCTAGATGGAACGGCGCCCGCTGATGGCGTGGTACAGCCAAAGAACCACGACCGCGCCGATGACGGCGACAACGAGGCTGTAGATATTGAAGCCCGTTATGCCGGATGCGCCGAAGAAGCTGAAGATGACGCCACCGACGATCGCTCCGACGATGCCGAGGACGATGTCCATCAGCATGCCTGCGCCCGACTTGTTCACAATCTTGCTGCCGATGAATCCTGCGATCAATCCAAGGATAATCCACCCGATAACAGACATCTGCCATTCCCCTCCTTGATTGGTTGAATATTCAGACCATCTTCCCGTTTAAGCTAAATAGCTCGTCGGGGAATTCAAGGTTCGCGAGAACCTTGTTCTTTCATTCTACAGTTGTTGTTCAATGAAATGAAGCAACCGAAAAGGAGGATGTCATGGGTATTTTTGATGACGCCGTTCCGGGCGGAAGTATCTCGAAGCCGATCATGGTCGCGCTTGGCGCGTTACTAGTGGGAAAGCTTCTTGGTGCTGGAGGCAGCCAGACGGATCCAGCCGCTCAGCAGGCTAATCCCCAAGCTGGTGACGGCGGGCTTCTTGGTGGGCTCGGCGGTCTCGGTGGTCTTCTCGGCAAGCTGACGGAGGCCGGGCAGGGCGATACGGTGGATTCCTGGGTCCAGCCCGGACAGAACAAACCGATCGCGCCGGGCAGCCTCAACGATGCGCTTGGGTCGAAGACGATCAGCGATCTCGCACGCCAGGCGGGAATCAGTGAGCAAGAACTCCTGAATCAACTTTCGACAGTCCTGCCCGGAGTGGTCGACAAGCTGACACCCAGAGGCCAACTGCCGACACAAGAGCAGATCGCCTCCTTGTTCCGTTCCTGAGCGCGGTACGATCGAGCTGCAGTATCGCAGAAGACTCGCCCCGTTTCCCGGTCGGAAGCGGGGCGAACGAGTGTTTTTTCCATGCCGCCCCTGATGATTTTGCGACCGGCCGAAGCCTCGCGCCTCTCTGCGCTCTTCCTCTGGTCCGGCCACAAAAAAACCGGGCGTTGCCCCGGGCGTTGCCCGGTTTTCGAGTTTTCTGAATTGCTGGGCCGACTACTTGCGGCCGCTGACCTCAGACCAGGATGCGGCGTGTCCAGCCACGCTCATCGTTCGTCACGCCCTTCTGCAGGCCGACCAGCTCCTGGCGCAGCTCGGTGGTGAGCTTCCCGGTCTGTCCGTCTCCGATCAGGAATTCGCCACCAGCGTGTCGCACCAGGCCGATGCCCGCGAGTACCGCTGCAGTGCCGCAAGCGAAGGCTTCCACGAGCTTGCCACTGACGGCATCGGCCTGCCATTCCGCGAACGAGTAGGGGCGCTGCTCGACGCGCAAGCCCTTTTCTTCGGCGAGAACGATAACCGAGGCGCGGGTGATGCCCGGCAGGATCGTGCCGCCGAGCGGTGGCGTGACGACGGATCCGTCGTTCATCACGAAGAATACGTTCATCCCGCCGAGTTCCTCGACCCAGCGGTGCTCTGCCGCATCGAGAAAGACGACCTGATCGCAATTCCTCTTCGAGGCCTCGGCCTGCGCGATGAGGCTTGCGGCGTAGTTTCCTCCGCATTTTGCAGCACCGGTGCCGCCGTTGGCCGCCCGAGTGTATTCGGTCTCGACCCAAAGGGAGACCGCTTTTGCTCCACCTTTGAAGTAGGCGCCGACCGGAGAAGCGATAATGCAGAAGATATATTCCTGAGCCGGACGAACACCCAGGAATGCCTCGTTGGCGAACATGAAGGGGCGAAGATACAGGCTGGCGTCGCCCGATGGAATCCAGTCCTTATCAACACGGACGAGTTCTTCCACCGCCTTCAGGAAAAGTTCGTCCGGCACGGGAGGCATCGCCATGCGGATGGCTGACTGGGCGAAGCGGCGGGCGTTCTCTTCAGGCCGGAAGAGCAGAATGCGACCATCGTCCGCCCTGTAGGCTTTCATGCCCTCAAAGATTTCCTGCGCGTAGTGCAACACCGCGCTGGCAGGATCGAGTTCCAAGGGCCGCCTGGGCGTTACCTTCGCATTGTGCCACCCTTTGTCAGGAGTCCACCGAGCCAGAACCATATGATCCGTGAAGACCTTGCCAAAGCCGGGCGACTCCAGGGCCTGAATTCGGTCGGCGTCCGAGACCGGCGACGTGTGGAATTCGATCTTGATTTCAGGAGTGTTCGACGACGCGGGCATTGCTGGCACCTTCATAGCATATTTGATAGTGGCGGCGACACTACTGCCACGGAGTGGGTCTTGAAAAGATCGATTTTAGCCAGTTCTGGCTTCTGATCACGGAAGTGACCTTCGCTTCCCAAAATTGTCATGGTAGCAAACAAATAGGTCAGTAATGTTGACTTATTATTTGTTGCGTGGTTCTGTCGCCTAAAGACAAAAAATTACGAGGAAATGCCCATGCTGAATTGGGAAAGCATATTCGCGACGCGTTCTTCCCGTATGCGTGCTTCGGAGATTCGCGAGCTTCTGAAGCTTCTTGACCGCCCAGATATTATTTCCTTTGCCGGTGGTATTCCGGATCCGGCGCTTTTCCCCGATCAGGAATTCAAGGCGGCCTACGTCGATATCTTCGATAGCTCGGCCGTGAACTCGGCGCTGCAGTATTCGGTCAGCGAGGGCTACAGGCCGCTCCGCGAATGGCTGGTCAAGCAGATGGCCGCCATCGGCATCCCTTGCGAACTCGATAACGTCTTCATCGTTTCTGGCTCGCAGCAGGGCTTGGATTATCTCGGCAAGCTTTTCCTCTCGCCCAATGACACGGCGCTGGTCACCTGGCCGACCTACCTCGGTGCGCTCCAGGCCTTCAATGCCTATGAGCCGGCCTACGATCAATTGACGCCGAACGGCAACCGCACGCCTGATTCCTACAAGGCGCAGGCCGCGAGCGCGGGCGGCAAGGTGAAGTTCGCCTATCTCTCGGCCGACTTTGCCAATCCGACGGGCGAGACTGTCGATCAGGCTGGACGAGAGAAGGTTCTTGCCCTGGCAGAGGAACTCGATATCGCAGTCATCGAAGATGCCGCGTATCAATCACTCCGCTACGATGGGACGCCGATCGCGCCGATTCTGGCGACGGAGATCGCGAAGAAGGGGCACATCAACGATACCCGCACGATCTACTGCGGCAGCTTCTCGAAGACGCTTGCGCCGGGCCTGCGCGTTGGCTTCATCGTCGCCAACGCTCCCGTTATCCGCAAGCTTGTTCTGATGAAACAGGCGGCTGACCTGCACTCCTCGACGATCAATCAGATGGCGATCGCGCATGTCGCGGAACGCGGTTTCGATGCACAGGTCGCCAAGATCAAGTCGGTTTATAGTCACCGCCGCAATGTCATGCTGGCGGCGCTTGAGAAGTACATGCCTGCAGGCACGAGCTGGACGAAGCCCGAAGGCGGCATGTTCATCTGGGTGACGCTGCCTGATGGCATGGATGGCGCGAAGCTGCTAGCCAAGTCGCTGGAAACGGCCAACGTCGCCTTCGTCCCGGGCAAGGCCTTCTTCGCCGATGGTTCGGGTGAGAACACCTTCCGCGTCAGCTTCTCCTGCGCGAACGATCAAATGATCGAGGAGGGGATCAGCCGCCTTGGTGCGTTGATCGCCGGTGAAATCGGCGGTTGATCAGCCGCCGACCTCTTCAGAGCCAACTATCGATTGAGGTGTGGGCCGAGCAATTCGAGGTCCGCCTCACTCAGCCGGTCGCTGGCCGTGTTCAGCTGGTGCCAATACGGATAGAGCACGGGCGGCAGGCTGACCGCGTCCAGTCGACTGCGCTCCTGCTCGGTCAGCTTCAGCTCGGCCGCGGCGAGATTGTCCTTGAACTGGGCTTCGGTGCGCCCTCCGATGATGACAGACGTGACCGCCTTGCGGCCGATCAGCCAGGCAAGCGCCACCTGGGCTGCCGAGACACCGCGCTCATCGGCGATCGCCACCAGCGTTTCCACGATATTCCAGAGGCGGTTTTCATCGCGGATCGGCGGCTCGGTCCAGCCTGAGAACTGCCGCGAACCCTCAGGTGCTGCCCGGTTGCGTCGATGCTTGCCCGAAAGCAGGCCGGCAGCAAGCGGGCTCCAGACGAGGACACCGAGGCCCTGGTCGATGCTGATCGGAAGGAGTTCATATTCCGCATCGCGTGCTTCGAGCGTGTAGTGGATCTGCTGGCTGACGAACCGCTCCCGCTTTTCCCTCGCGCTGACGCCGAGCGCCTTCATGATATGCCAACCGGAGAAATTGGAGCAGCCGACATAGCGGACCTTGCCCTGGCGCACGAGTGTATCGAGCGCCTCCATGGTTTCCTCCAGTGGCGTCTGCCCGTCCCACTCGTGAAGCTGGTAGAGGTCGATGACGTCAGTCTTCATGCGCCGCAGGCTGGCCTCGCAGGCGCCGATCAAGTGATAGCGCGACAGGCCGGTGTCGTTCGGGCCGTCTCCCATGCGAAAGCGCGCCTTGGTGGCGATGAGAACGCCGTCCTTGCGCGGCCCGCCGATGATCTCGCCGAGGATTTCCTCGCAAACACCCTGCGAGTAGACGTCGGCAGTGTCGATCAGGTTGACGCCGGCGTCTATGCACAGGTCGACAAGCCTGCGTGCCTCGGTAACGCCGAGATCGCCAACCATCTTTGCCCAGCCTTGGCCACCGAATGTCATGGTGCCCATCGTCAAGGTCGAAATCTTCAGGCCAGAACGGCCAAGAAGCCGGTATTCCATTTGCGCTCCTCCAAAATGCACAAGTCAAAACGTGCGGTAGAAGATAGGGGCGGGGAAGGTGGGTCAAGGGCAGATGTCCGACGTCTTGGTACCGAAGCCGACTGTCACAATCATGTTATCCGCGATGGCTAAGGAACGGGTCTCCCACCACCGAGGACCAATCATGAAGACGATCGTTTCCGCCGCCGCGCTACTCGCAGCGAGCTTGCTTGCAATCCCAGCCTCCGCCGCCAATCTCGTCCTCTATACGAGCCAGCCGAACGAGGACGCGCAGGCAACCGTGGATGGCTTCATGGCAGCCAATCCGGACGTCAAGGTAGACTGGGTGCGCGATGGCACGCCCAAGATCATGGCGAAGCTGCAGGCGGAGATCGAGGCCGACAATCCCGTCGCCGACGTCCTGCTGATCGCCGACACGGTGACGCTCGAGCGTCTGAAGAAAGCCGGCAAACTGCTCGCCTACAAGTCGCCGGAAGCTGCCGGCTACGACGCGGCACTCTACGACGGTGACGGCTACTACTATTCGACCAAGCTGATCACGACAGGCATCGTCTACAACACCTCTGCCGCGTTCAAGCCGACCAGCTGGAAGGACCTGACGAAGGCCGAAGCCAAGGGTCTCGTGACCATGCCGAGCCCCTTGACGTCGGGTGCAGCCCTCATTCATGCGCAGACGCTGGCCGGCGTCAGCAGCCTCGGCTGGGATTTCTACAAGGATCTTGCCGCCAATGGCGCGACCGCCGCAGGTGGAAACGGTGCTGTGCTCAAGTCGGTTGCCTCGGGTGAAAAAGCCTTCGGCATGATCGTCGACTACATGCCGATCCGCGAAAAGGCCAAGGGCGCGCCGGTCGCATTCGTCTTCCCGACGGAAGGCGTCTCCGCCGTCACGGAGCCGGTCGGTATTCTCGCAAGTTCGAAGAATGCCGATGCGGCGAAGAAATTCGTCGATTACGTGCTCTCTGAAAAGGGGCAGGAAGGCTTCCTCAAGCTCGGCTATATCCCCGCCCGCAACGGCATGAAGCTGCCGGAAGGCTTCCCGGCTCGTGACAGCATCAAGGTGCTGCCAGTCAATGCCGCGGAGGCGCTGAAGACTACCGATCAGGACCTCAAGACCTTTTCCGGCATTTACGGCTCGAACTGATCGCCGCCGGAAAGCAGATGCGCGGATATGTTCGTCCTGGAAACAGCCAGCCTGCTTGGCTGTTTCCTTTTGTCGTTATCATTGTCCTGATACTTAGCGTGCTGCCGCTAGCGCGGCTCGCGATGACAGGCATTGCGGCGCTCGCAAAGGGCGGCGTCGGCGCGGTGCTCAGCGATCCTGCCCTTTGGTCGGCAACCTACTACACGCTCGCCACGGCCATTCTTGGCACACTGATCTCGCTTGCCATCGGCTGCGCCTTCGCGTTCCTGCTGACGCTGACGGATATCAGCGGCAAGGGAGCGCTAAGCTTCCTGTTCGTCCTGCCGATGATGATCCCGCCGCAGGTGACGGCGCTTGCCTGGGTGCAGATGTCCGGGCCGTCAAGCCCACTGCTGAAGGCGTTGCACCTTGCGCCTCCGCTTGGATCGCCGCAGCCGCTTTATTCGGTCGGGGGCATTTCGCTGCTCTACGGAGTACAGCACGCGCCGCTCGTTTATCTCGCCCTCCGTGCAGGCCTGATGGCGTTGCCTCGCGATGGTGTCGAGGCGGCGCGTCTTGCTGGGGCGGGCAGCTTTCGGGTCTTCCGCGATATCATCCTGCCGCTTTCGTTGCCGGGCATCATTGCCGGTGCCGCAATCTCTTTCGTATCCTGTACAGGCAACTTCGGCATTCCCGCCATTCTCGGCATACCCGCCTCGATCTACACGCTTCCGACACTTATCTTCACTAAGTTCTCCGCCTTTACGAGCCGTACTTTCGGCGACGTTGCAGTGCTTTCGGCACTGATCGCGATCATTTCCGTTGCCGGGCTTGCCATTCAGGATCGCGCCCTGCGCGGACGCGACTACCGCGTCCTCGGGCTTTCGGGCGCGACCGCGGCCTTCGAGTTGGGGCGCTGGAAGCTCCTTTTGCAGCCGCTGCTCTGGCTCTGCATCTTCTTCATGCTGGTAGCGCCATTCTTCGCTCTCCTCGCCGGTGCACTCGTGCCGGCCTATGGCGTGCCGTTGACCTTCAAGACCCTGTCGGCAAGCGCCTTCTACGAAATTCTCTTCCGTCAGGCGGTCACGCGCACGGCTTTCGCCAATTCGCTCTCTCTCGCGGCGGGGACGGCGCTATGTCTCCTCTTGGTGACTGTGCTGACGGCTTACGCGTTGACCCGGCGGAAGGACCTGCTGGGCCGGATCGTTTCGAGCCTGATCGAGATTCCCTATTCGCTGCCCGGCATCGTCATGGCCGTGTGCTTCATTCTGGTGTTTGCCGCACCGCTTCCGATCCTGCATGTGACGCTCTACGGAACGATCTGGATCATTCTGATCGCCTACCTCTCCAGTTTCTTTGCCGTTAGCCTGAAGCCTGTCGTCAGTGCGTTCCATCAGCTCGATCCGGCACTGGAGGAGGCGGCAAAGCTTTCGGGAGAGGGCTTCTTCCGGCGGCTCGCCGACATCATCGTGCCCTTGATCGCGCCCGCTGCCGGCGCGTCGGTGATCCTGGTCTTCCTGATCGCTTGCAATGAGCTGACTATTTCCGCGCTTTTGTGGTCGGCCGGGACGCAGACGCTTGGCGTCGCCATCTACAATCTCGACGACAGCGGTAGTTCCGATCTCGCGTCGGCGCTCTCCGTGCTCGTCGTTCTTATGGTCGTCTTCATGATGCTTCTCCTGGAATTGATGGCAAAACGCCTGCCGAGAGGAGTCGTACCGTGGCGGAACTGATCCTCAACCATCTTGCCAAGGACTTCGGTACCGGGCGCGCGGCGGTCGCCGACTTCTCCCTGAAAGTGCGGCATGGCGGCTTCCTGGCGCTGCTCGGACCGTCTGGCTGCGGCAAGACAACTGTTCTGCGCATGATCGCCGGTTTCGAGGCGCCAACCGACGGCTCTATCCATCTTGGCGAGCGGCTGCTTGCAGACGCCTCGAGGTCGCTACCACCGGAACGGCGCAACATGGCAATGGTGTTTCAATCCTATGCGCTGTGGCCGCATATGAGCGTCGCAGACAATGTCGGCTATCCTCTGAAAGTGCGCGGCATCTCCGGCGAGTCCTACAGACAGAAGGTCCGCGAGGCACTGGCGACGGTGAGGCTCGCCGACCATGCCGAGCGGCGTCCCGCCGATCTCTCCGGCGGCCAGCGACAGCGCGTGGCATTGGCCCGCTGCCTTGTCTCGTCACCTGATGTCGTGCTGCTCGACGAGCCGCTCGCCAATCTCGACCGGCACCTGAAGCAAGAGATGGAGGAAACGTTCCGCGAATTCCACCAGCGCTCCGGAGCGACCATGGTTTATGTGACGCACGATCAGAGCGAGGCGATGGCCCTTGCGACTGATGTTGCGGTCATGTCCGAGGGCCGCCTTCTGCAGGCTGCGCCGCCTGCGGAGATCTACGCCCGGCCAGAGGGCCGGCTGGTCGGTGGGCTGATCGGTCGCGGTGCGATCCTCTCGCTTTCATCTCCAGTTGGTGACATCAGGCTTCTCGATTGGAGCGCTCTCGAGTCCATGCTGTCTCACGAGGCGAGGCACCAGCCGAGAGTGGATGTGTTGGTGCGCCAGGAAGACGTCTTGATTGCTGGTGAAGGCGTTCCAGCACGCGTCGAGTCGATCCTCTACGAAGGCGAACGCTACGCCGTGAAGTTGCTGCTTGGTGACGGACAGGTGCTTCGCGCATTCAACCGTGAGCGATTGCGGGTCGGCGAAAGCGTGTGGGTCGTTGCGCGCGCCGCCTGGCGTCTCTGATCGCGAAACGTCTTTCCGAAGCGGGGCTTAGCCACTACTAATGGCATAACGCCAATTGGAAATGTTCGATGTCGCTTCGCATTGCCACCTTCAACGTCGAAAACCTCATGACGCGTTTCGACTTTACCGGCTTCCGCAACCAGTTGCGCCAAGACCGGGTCATCAAGCTTTTCGAAGTGCGCAGTGAAGGCGTCTACCAGCAGCTCGAGCAGGCGCGGGTGATCGCTTCCACCGACGATACCCGACAGATGACGGCGCTCGCGATTGCCGACGCCGACGCCGACATTCTCTGCCTGCAGGAAGTCGACAACATGGAGGCGTTGCAAGCCTTCGAATACGGCTATCTCTTCAGGATGGTCGGCAACGGTTACCGGCAAAAATATCTCGTCGAGGGCAACGACAGCCGCGGGATCGACGTCGCAGTCCTGATGCGGGAAGAGACACGTGACGGGCAGAAGATCGAGCTCAAGCAGATCAAGAGCCATGCAATGCTCACCTATCGCGATCTGGGGCTTTTCAACGACCAATTGGCGCTGACCAACCGCATCGACGACAAGATCTTCAAGCGCGACTGCCTGGAACTGGAGCTCGAGATCGGTGGTGTCGCGCTGTCGCTCTACGTGGTCCATTTCAAGTCGATGGACGGGCCGCGCACGAATGGCGTCGACAGCAGGCTCGGCACCATGCCGATCCGGCGGGCCGAGGCGCTGGCGGTTCGCCGTATCATCGAGGACCGCTTTCACGGTCATACCGATGACAAGAGGTTCGTTATATGTGGTGACATGAACGATTATCAGGAGCGCGTCGACGTCATCGGGCGCCGCCAAACGGGCTACCGCTTCGAGCATCAGGTCGAGAGCATCAGCGCGCTCGACGTCTTCAGTCGCGACGGCTTTTTGGAGAATGTCGTGCGCCGCCGTGATCCGCTCGACCGCTGGACGCTCTACCATGCCCGTGGACCCGAAGAGCAATGGCTGTGTCAGCTCGACTACATCTGGCTCTCGAAGGCGCTCGCCAGAACGAATGTCGGACGCCTGCCGGAGATCGTTCGACATGGACAGCCTTACCGCACGGCCTTCCCGCCCGGCCAGGAGGTCGAGCGTTATCCTCGCACCGGCTGGGACCGGCCAAAGGCCTCCGACCATTGCCCCGTTGTCATGACACTGGATTTGATATGAACCTGCATTTCTCCGAGGATTTCGCCGGCTGGCCGCCGGAGCAGACCGTATTTCCGATTGCTGGGCTGGACCTTCGCGTTCTCGCCGGGGACCATTCCTTTTATGTCGCGGAGCACGAGGCGATCCGGGAGAACTGGGCGAAGGAAACGGCTGCAAACCCGGCGCTGTTCGACGGCCGCATGGTCTTTCAGGAGCGGCTGGCTCTAACCGATGCCGGCATAGCAGGCGAGGGCCATGTCATCCCGTTTTCTACATTCATGTGGTGGCGTCGCCAACCGAGCCGGCAAGGCGGCATCCATCTGTTCGCCTATCCGGTCCTCGAAACCTCGGACGGCGCGCTGGTGGCTATCCGCATGGGGAGCCATACGGCCAATCCCGGCCAGGTCTATTTCGCTGCCGGTTCCCTCGAACCCGAGGACGTCAGCGAAGGTCGTTGCGACGTCGAAGGCAATATGCGTCGCGAGGTGATGGAGGAGACGGGGCTTGACCTCAACGAGGCCAAGGCCGGCGATCGCTACTACGCGAGCCATGTCAGGCGCACGGTGACTGTGCTGCGTCTCTTCCGCTTCGACCTGACCGCCGATGACATGATAGAGAAGATCCACGCACACATGCTGGTTGCCGACGACAAGGAGATTGCCGGCGCGGTTGCTATACGTTCGGCCGACCCGAAGGCACACCCCTACAATATTGCGATGCTCCCCGTCATCGACTGGTACTTCCGGGAACGGCGCGGCGCTTAACGCCTTGCGCTCGGTCGTCCGGTCGGGCAGGTTGGCGAAACGAGGATCGAGACCATCAGGAGGCCGATGTGGGGCGAAGCTACAGCGTCTATGACGTGTTCACCGACCGCAAGCTCGCCGGAAATCCGCTCGCCGTTATCTTCGATGGTGACGATTTGAGCGATGACGCCATGCAGGCGATCGCCAAGGAAATGAGCCTCTCGGAAACGGTCTTCGTGCAGCCGTCGGGTAATCCCGCTTACACGGCGAGAATCCGCATCTTCACGCCCGGGCGGGAGCTTCCCTTTGCAGGGCATCCGACCGTTGGAACGGCGATCGCTCTCGCCGAGCAGGCGCATGGCGGCTCGAGCATCGATCTCGTTTCGGTGCTGGAGGAAAATGTCGGACCGGTGCGTTGCGCCGTTCGCCTGCGGGAAGGCGAGGCGAGTTTTGCCGAGTTCGACCTGCCGCGGAAGTCGCAGCAGATCACGATGCCGCTCGACAAGCTTGGAATCGCCAATGCTTTGTCGTTGAAGACGACCGAGATCGGCTTTGAGAACCACGTACCGTCGTTGTGGAGCGCCGGCGTGCCGTACCTGATGGTGCCGGTGCACGACGTCGGCGCCGCGCAGCACATGGAGTTCGACCCGCAACTTTGGGAAGAGACCGTTCCCTTCGTGGATGGCGCGCTTGCCTCGGCCTATATCTACTGCCGGGGCGGCGTGAACCATGTGGCGAAATTCCATGCGCGGATGTTTGCGAGCGGCATGGGGATCGTGGAGGACCCTGCGACCGGGTCGGCTGCCGCCGCGCTCTCCGGCACCATTCACTATTTCGACCGTCTGACGGACGGGCACCATGGCATGACGATCGAGCAGGGCGTGGAAATGGGCCGGCCATCCTTCATTCATCTGCACATGGATGTTGAAGGCGGAACGATCTCAAATGCCCGGATCGGCGGGCAGGCTGTGCGCATCGCAAGCGGAACGCTGGACCTTTGATTTCATTGCATTTCAGCCATGCGCAAAAATCTTCGCATTTAACCAAAGAATTTTCAGGCAGGCGCTAGACAAGCCGAACGATCCTGTTTATACGCCCCCTCACACCGCGCAACACGGCGGTTACGGGTGATTAGCTCAGTTGGTAGAGCAGCTGACTCTTAATCAGCGGGTCGTAGGTTCGAGCCCTACATCACCCACCAAAAACCTCAAGAAAAGTAAGCAGTTAGAAAAAAACTCCCAAGCGGGAGTTCTGGCCATTCTGCCAATTCTGTCACAAACTTTGTCACAAAATCGAAAGTGGCTTCCGTCATCCAAGCCCCGCGCCTGGACACAGGCGCGTGCATCCCGTCGGCGTTAAAGCAGCGAGTTCTCATTAGAGCAGCGTGGAGGTTTGCAGCTATCGCCGGCGGCTAATGCGGTGCATGTCGACAATGCGGCCGTCAGTTCGACGGATTGCGATCTCGAAGCGGGTGTTGCCTCGCCACGCACGATAGATGAAGAACCTGCCACGGCAGTCGACCCGACGAACATCGCGGAAGCCGCGATTGCGAAGCAGTCGTTCACCCTGACTACAGGTTATCCCTCGACCTCTATTGAGGCTGCTACCGATCCCGATGTGTATGCTGATGTCGGTTTGGGCAATCGCTTCACGGGGAAGCGCCACCGGTGACGCCACTATTGCCAAGGCGAGCACTGATGAGACGAGCGAAGATCCACGCATTATTGTGACGATACTCATAATCATCCTCACTGTTTGACCCATGCCGGTCCTGAAAAACGCCCAACATGACCGTTTCGGCCAGACCATCGCGAGGAAAAGAACGCGATAGTTGCATAGGGCGAGGCCGGCTAGGCCTGACCGTGGCGGCTCCCAGATTATCAGCAAATGTCAGAATCCGTAATCGTGTCGGTGGGTTGCAAACCAGAGACTGGTTCGGCGAGCGATGAAATGGACGATAATTGCGTCAGCGACTTTGAGATGACGAGCTTTCAGCTTGACACGGTGTCAATTGGCAGCCACCGGTTCGAGGCGAAGGCATTGATCGGCGCATGGGTTGTGTGAAGCTTGAATGGAAGCAGGGGACAGCGGTTTAGCGCGGGGCCGCTTTCGTCTAACATCTCTTTCTCGTAAACCGCTGCAGCCAGGAGAAGCATGAATGAGCAGATTTCGGGCATTTGTAGCAGCTGGAGCGATGATCAGTCTTTCCACGCTTCTGTCGGCCTGCGGGACGCCCCCGAACTCGATGGGCAATGCGTCAGGCTATGAGCCGGGAGATTCAATGAATCGAGCCTGCTCCGACGGCTTCAGACCCAGCGACGGCCGGTCCTGCAGTTACTGACGGGCGGTAGCGCCTGCCGAAGGGCGATCCGTCCGACGGCTGCGCGCCCTCGTTGCACGGGATCCTCCCGTCGCCTCTCCAGCAATGGTTTGCGCGCCCTCATCGGTTAGATGACCTTCGCCCGCTGCCATTCCATCACCAATTCCGGGTGCGGCAGTTGGCGCCATGCTTGAGCCGCCGCAGACTTTTGTCACCAATGTCCGCGAGGTCCCGGCTCCGCAGGCACGGGTCGTCGTCGAGGAAAAGATCGTCGTCGGTCAGCCGCTTCCGGAGACCATTGTCCTAACACCTGTTCCCGACAATCCGAATTTTGCTACGCGGTCGTGAACGACGAGCGTGTGATCGTCGAGCCTTCGTCGCGCAAGGCTATCCGGGTTCTCAACTGATCCTGGTTCGAGAGCGCGGCTATGCTGCGCTCAACCAACTCCAATCAAATTTGACGTCAAGGACATACGCTGCGGCTCGATGCCGTACGTTGCGTGCGCCTTGTCGTCCACGGAGAAGAGACATGGAACACAAGAAACTATCCATGATTGTTGGGCAGCGGCGATCGGATAGACGCCGCCGGCGGCGCTTGGCTCGGGTATTGCCGGCAAGACGATAGTGACGCGGAACAAAGTTCCCTCGCACGGGTTTCTTGGCTGATCGCGATTATCTCGACCAGGCCTGCGCCGCCTCGCCATGGGGCATCCGCAAGGCGCCATTTTAAGGCGTCGTGCGGCTCCGCAGATCGAGCGCAGAGGGCGCATGCATCAGTCATGAGGGTAGGGAAGCTGTCATGAGAGCGATTGCAACGATGCTGTTCGGCATTGCCTCGGCTGTCGGGGCCTGTTTCATCGGGGCTGCGGCCGCCACGTACATCCTCGCCGTGCCTGATGGGCGGCAGTTCGCGAATCTGGATACACCGAACCTTTGGACTGCATCTCCCGAGCGGGTTGATGCACGTAGTCAGAAGTTCGAGCGGATTGCGCCCCTTGTGTCAGCGGCCTATCCCGTTACATCCGCAGCACCCAAGCCCAAGGCGGACGTGGTAGCAAATTCCGCGTCCGAGGACGCATCGACGGACGCCGCCTCGGCGTCACTGCGTAACGAGCATCAACAATGGTGCGCGTCGCGATACCGGTCCTATGATCGTGCCCGTGACACCTATCGCTCCTACAGCGGTCAAATCCGCATCTGCGTGTCGCCCTTCGCCGCCCCATCGATGGAGATCACTGGATCGGTGAGTGGAAACCCAGACCATCTCGCGTGGTGCTTTGCGCGTTATGCGTCCTATCGGGCAAACGACAATACATACCAGCCGTACGGCCGACCGAGGCGCGAATGTGTTTCGCCATTCTCCAGCAACACCAGTGCCGAGACTGCCAGCCAATGACGCTGTTCTGGCGAACTTGAGCCACCGCCGGTCCTTTCACACGGAAAAAAAGACTGTGGGAACCAACAGTGTGGCGCCGCGTTTTAGACACAGTTCCAAGGCGATCCGCACACCCGCCTTGGCCTTTCCAAAAGTCCCTGTCATCTGCCCCGCTTGTTGCGGGGCTCCTTTCTGCTTGTCGAGGAAGGGGAGCCACCATGTCACATAAGCGCTACAGTCGTCGCGACGAGCCGCTACATTCCATGGATCTGTCAGTCTGCCTTCGGGTGCTCGATCACATCCGCAACGAGCAGGGGATCGAAGCGTCCTCGACGAATCCGATCGGATCGCCTCAATCATCATCGAGTTTTATCGCCAGGGAGTCCGTGACGAGAAACAGTTGCACACGCTGATCGACGTGGCGCGCGGGTGTGCGGATCGATCTTAGTGGACAAAACGAACAATGGTTGGGAACAGAAGCGAACCACCGGCGTTTTTCGCTCAGGTCGTGCCGCCCTAGGCACGTTGTTTTGAAGTGCAACGATATTAGAGAGCCCCGCCGACACCGCGGGGCTTTTCCTTTGTCGTCTTTTCAGCCGGCTCTTGTAGGACTTAGGTCCTATAGGACCTCAAAAACCTGAACCATATGCAGGCCTGCCGCGTTGATCTCCAGAGAAAGGAGACTGACCATGAAACGGTTGATCATCGCAATGGCCGGCCTCGCAGCAGTACTGGTGAGTGCTCCTGCCGACGCCCAAGGTGTCTATTTCGAGTTCGGTTCCGGCGGCCACAGGTATTATGATGATTCACCACCGCCTCGTTACTACCGATACGGCCCAAGGTACCGTGATTACGACTATGACGGACCGCGCTACGCCCGCCGCGACGTATGCTGGAGGGTGCCTTACCAGCACCGAAGCCACCACCACTATATCACCAGGTATAGAACGGTTTGCGAATAGAGAATCGGCCTCGCGTGAAGCGAGGCTTTTTCTCGGGAACCTGGCGTTTCTGCCGCCATCCGCCCTAGACGCCCCAGCCTGATTTTGCCGCGTTGGCCGTCCCACCTATGCACGGCGGTTTTCTCGGGCCTACTTCTCCCGGTCCTCAAGGCAGAACTGTCTCACCAAAATCGGTCTGAGGTCGCGGATCGGGCGAGCCCTTGTGTTTGGCTGTGATCGAGCTGTTTTAGATGGGCGGCGCGCTGCCGTGCGCTGGCAAGGATGCTCACGAATTGGCTCAATTAGCGTGCAAGATCGGAAGGGCAGCCATGCATCAGCGGCCTTGGTAAATCATAGCGATGCGCTATCTATCTCCGTGCAATACAAGGAGAAAATGATGAAGAAGATTGCAACCGCAGTTGCTGCCGTATCGCTGATGCAAGCCTTGGCCACGAGCGTCGGTGCTGCCGATTTGGTCACCACTTATCAGCAGCCCGAGCCCGACCTGAGTGACGGCGTCAAGATCGGGATTCTGACCTGTGACGTCGGTGGCGGTGTCGGTTATGTCCTCGGTTCGGCAAAATCGGTTGATTGCGTTTTCAGCCCGACATCGGGCAGCGAGACGCAGGATCGGTACGCGGGTGCGATCCGCAAACTGGGCGTTGATGTCGGATTTACCACGCGCGGCCGGATTGTGTGGGCGGTGTTTGCGCCGACGACGGGATACCATCGCGGTTCGCTGGGCGGCCTTTACCAGGGCGCATCGGCCGAAGCGACGCTTGTCGCCGGTGTTGGTGCCAACATCCTCGTCGGCGGCACCAGTGGCTCGGTGCAGTTGCAGACGCTGAGCGTGACCGGACAGCTCGGCCTCAACGTTGCCGCTACCGGAACGTCCATGACGTTGACGCCACAAGGCTAACGGCGTCTCGCCGGCTATCGATTGGCGCGCTCTTGAATAAATCTGGCCGCATTCTTGTGCGGCCAGCTTGGGCTTCGGCTCAGGAGGGAGAGATGAGATATACCCCAATAATCATGGCGATAGCGCTTGCCGGCTGCAACACGACTGCACCGCCGCTTGGGCCTGTGCCGGGAAGCCTGACCTATGGACGCGTCGTGCGCTCGCCGTACCCGCCGGGAACGGTGATCAATAACACGTTCCTGGGAAAATGGGGTTACCGCACATTCGAGAAATACGTGGTCCAGCCTGATGGAACGCTTAAGTTGACCTCCCAGCAGACGGCCCCGGATTTTCTGGTCTTCTGATATTTTCGCTGCCGCTATCGAAGTTTCGGTGGCTTACTGGTGATATTCGCCTGAATTTCGTGTTCAGGGACGTGGCGCCCGAGGAGCTTGTGCAATTTGCGCTCTTCGGCGGAATCGGCACCGTTCCGCCTGCCTTGGTTGGCGATGCTCCGGCCCCTCGGCCCCGGATTTCTAATCTGTCGGTTTTGCGTGCTGTGCATGGCTCTTTCCTCCCTCCGGGGAAACGCACAACTCGCGCCAAAGTTCATGGCTCCACGGGAAAATTCGCCGTCGCCGATCCTCAGCAGGGGCCGAAACGGTCTCAGTTTCGGAAGACGGTGCAGGCTGCCCCGGCGGCACGGACAGTCATGCAAACCTTGTCAGCTTCAGCGCGAGTCTCTCTGCCGATACGAGCAGCAAAGCGCGGCCTGAAGCCAAAGCTGCGATCCCGCATGCGCACGATGACCGGCTCCTCGCTCGCGAGAGGTGCGGGAAGTTGACGCGCGACTGCGGTAAATAGGCGAAGTGCTGCGGCATCGTTGCTATTTGCCGCAAGCTGGGCGCCCCATGGCGCCCACTGACCCTGTTGGACCGAGGCGGTTTCGGTCAGGCGGCGCTTGCTGGCAAGCTCTATGCAACCATCGATGAAGGATTTGTCCGGAATGAGAAACTGCGCAGCCTCGACAGGCGGATCGTTCTTCCACTGCTCGATCGTATTCGCCGTGATGTCAAGAACGTAGCTGCGTGTCTCGAAGGGCAGCAGGCCCGTATCGAGATAGTCGGAGAGGCCCTGCTCGCCGGCATTATAGGCCGCGGCAGCGAGGCCGAGATTGCCAAAGCGTATTCGCAGCTCGTCGAGGTAGCGCGCTGATTCCTTGAGGGATTCGAGGATATCGAAACTATCCCTCAATCCGCGCAGCCTTGCGGTGCCAGGCATGAACTGCGCAATGCCCTGCGCGCCTTTGGGACTGATGGCGCCTGCCTGAAAACGGCTCTCCCGCCAGATCAACCGGGCGAAATATTCCGGCGGCAGGTCGTTTTCCCGCGCGAAGTGATCGATCGCGACGCAGAGATCGCGCCCGTAAGTTTCGCGGGTGATACATAGGCGCTCGCCAGAGTTCGGCATGTCGAGGGAATAGACACAGACACGATGCGACGTTGCAGCGGGCGGCTGGGAGAGGGCCATCTGGGTAAGTGCCAACAGAAAGCTGGCCACCAGCGCTACGATGCGTGCTTTGCCAAACGATACGCCCACCGCAGCCATCGTCCCTCTGTCGCCATTCCTGACTTTCTGGATCGAGCCGGAAAAGATACGCCCGTCAATGATGACGGGCGGAGTTGGGAGATTAATACGCACCCGCACGTTAGCAATCTTGAATATGACGTCAAGTCAGAAACGGAGCATGGAAGCTTTTTGCCATTTGCCGCGGCTCGACTATTGTCGGCGAAAGAGTTCCCGATTCAGCGAGGCCGCCATGAGACTTTCCGCCTGCATCGAATGGCTGTTCGCAGCTGACGCCGACAACTTCGCGGACAGGATCCGCCTTGCGCACGCGCACGGCGTGGAGGCAGTCGAATTCTGGAAGTGGACGAACAAGGATATCGGCAGCATCGAATGGGCGCTGACGGAAACCGGCATAGAACTCACGAGTTTTGTGGCGGAACCGATGATTGCCCTGACAGACAGAACCAATAAGGAAGCGTTTCTGAAAGGTCTGAAAAGTTCGATCGCAACGGCAAGACGCCTCGGCGCGCACACCCTGATTGCGCAGGCAGGTGATGATCTTGCCGGCAAGTCTCGCGAGGAGCAGAAGGCAGCGCTGATCGAAACCCTGACCGCCGCCGGCGAAATTCTCGAGGGCAGTGGGGTTCGCCTCGGCCTCGAGCCGCTCAACACGCTGATCGACCACGTCGGCTATTTCCTTCATTCAACAGTGGAAGGTCTCGAGATCGTAAGGGCGACGGGGCGTTCCGAGATCGGCATTGTCTATGATGTCTATCATTCCGCCGTCATGGGAGAGGACACGGCCGAGGTGATCGGCGATGATATCGACCGAGTTTTCCACGTCCATGTAGCCGATCATCCGGGACGGAATGAGCCCGGCAGCGGAAATGTCGACCTTAAGCGACGGGTCGATTGGCTTGTCGAACATGGCTACCGAGGCGCGATCGGGCTGGAATACAGGCCGCTGGCAGCGAGCGCTGCGACGATTGTGGAGACCCGGCGTATGCTCGGCTAGAAGCCGGGTGACTCAGACTCCGGTGGACGCAACCATTTCAATCTGCAGAGTCACGCACCATCTAGGGGATGAATGATGTCCTTCCTCAATCGGGACGCGACCGTGTTTGTGGAGTATAACCATGCAATCCGTTTCGGACGTGCCTTTGTCCTTCAACGATCAGAGTGAGGGCGTGTGGCCCTCGCGTCGGCGAAAGATCATCGATTGGCTGGTCACGGAAACGCGTGACGAGCGCTTCATCGACAACATCTTCGTGCAGATGTGCCAGCGGCTCCGGAACGAAGGCGTACCGGTAGCGCGCGCATCGTTGCACTTCAGGACGCTTCATCCGCAATGGCTCGGAGCACGTATCCTGTGGCGCACCGGGTTGGCCGAGGCCAAGATCGATACGTTCGGCTATGGCGTCGAGAGGACACCGCAGTTTCGCAACAGTCCGGTCAACGAGATCTTCAGCGGCGCGATCGAGGTTCGCAAAAACCTCGAGGCTATGAGAGACGGAGACGGCCACCATCAATTTTATGACGAACTGATACGTGATGGGCTTACGGAATATATCGCTTGGCCGATGGAGCACACACTCGGAAAGCGCCACATCGCGACCTTCACCAGCGACCGGCCCGGCGGTTTTTCTGACGAGCACATTGCTTTCCTCCAGGATCTTCTGCCCGCCTTGACACTGGTGACCGAGATCCGCCTCAAGAACATTCTCGCGCGCACGTTGTTGGAGACCTATGTCGGGCCGCATGCCAGCGGACAGATCCTTGCTGGGGCGACAACACGTGGCAGCGGGGCCACCGTCGGTGCGGCGATCCTGATCTGCGATCTGCGCGATTTCACGACGATCTCGGATCAATGGCCGCGCGATGACGTGATCGAGTTGCTGAACGGCTATTTCGACGCGATGTCGGAGCCAATTGAGAAACACGGCGGCGAGATCCTAAAATTCATGGGCGACGGGATGTTGGCGATCTTCCCGCTGACCGATCCGATGGCCTGCAGAAACCTCCTGACGGCGATCAAGGAGGCCGACGCCGCGGTCGCTGCGCTCAACGAGGAGAATGCGCGCGAGGGTCGCGAGGTGCTGCGCTACGGTATCGGCGTGCATGTCGGCGACGTCATGTATGGCAACATCGGCTCGCGCCGCCGGTTGGATTTCACGGTCATTGGGCCTGCGGTCAACGTGGCATCGCGTCTGGAAAGCCTGACGAAAGAGATCAAGCGGCCGGTGCTCTTCTCCAGGGCCTTCGTCGAGATGGCTTCGTGCAAGGAAGGCATGGAAAGCCTCGGCGCGTTCCCTCTGCGTGGTTTGGGCGAGCCAGTTGATGTGTTTGCCTTCAAGCGATCCTGAAGCTGTAAGATATGCAGACGAAGCGCGGGCAGGGTTCCTAAAATCGGGGCGGGGTTGTAGGGCTACACAAGCCAAACGATCTTGAGTCCCAGCCAGGAGACAATCCCTCATGCCCGGTCCCTATGTTGTTCCCGTCCATGGCGACGAGGAGCTTCCGAAAGAGTGCGACGTCGTTGTGATCGGCGGCGGCATTGTCGGTTGCTCCACGGCGCTGGAACTCGCCGAACGCGGCCTGCGCGTGACGCTTTGCGAGAAAGGCGGGATTGGGAAGGAACAATCGAGCCGGAACTGGGGCTGGGTGCGGATCTCGATGCGCGATCCGCGCGAGGTGCCGCTGATGGCAGAGGCGCTGAGAATCTGGGATGGCCTCGACAAGCGCACGGGGCGCGATACGGGTTTCAAGCGCACCGGCATCATCTTCACCTGCGCCAATGATAAGGAGGTGGCGGAGCGCGAGCGTTGGCGCACCAATCTGGACGGCTACCAGATCGAATCCCGCATGCTAACGGCGCAAGAATTCGGTGAAACGGTTCCCGGCTCAAGTGTCGATATGGCGGGAGCGCTCTACACGCCGGCCGATGGGCGGGCGGAGCCGCAGAAGGCGGCACCGGCGATCGCCGAAGCGGCACGCGACAAGGGAGCGACCATTCTCACGGAGTGCGCTGTACGCGGCATCGAGACCTCGGCAGGGGCCGTTAGCGGTGTCGTGACGGAACGCGGCGCGATCGCCTGCAAGGCCGTGGTCCTGGCCGGCGGCGCGTGGTCCAGCCTGTTTGCCGGTCGCTTCGGCATCGATCTGCCGCAACTGAAGGTGCTGAACAGCGTTATGCGCACGAAGCCGCTGGAAGACGGGCCGGCGCAAACGATATGGGCCAAGGATTTCGCTATCCGCAAGCGGCAGGACGGTGGTTACACAGTGGCCTGCGGCCACGACAACATCGTCGATATCGTGCCGGCCTCGTTCCGCCATGCTGCTGCGTTTCTGCCGGCCTTGCGGGCAGAGTGGAAGTCGCTTTCCTTCCGCCTCGCTGGCCGCTTCTTTGACGAGCTGCGCATTCCGCGGCGCTGGTCAATGGATGACGCAAGTCCGTTCGAGTATCACCGTGTTCTCGATCCGGTGCCCTCGAAGAAGTTGACGCTGGATGCACTTGACAGTCTGAAGAAGGCGTTTCCGGTTTTCGCAAAGGCGGAAATCGCACAGCGTTGGGGCGGCTACATCGATGTCACGCCGGATGCCGTGCCCGTCATCTCGGCGGTCGATTCCATTCCCGGCTTTCATATCGCGACCGGATTCTCCGGCCACGGTTTCGGCATTGGACCGGCAGCGGGACGGCTGATGGCTGATATCGTCACGGGCCGGGCGCCCGTCGTCGACCCGAAAGCGTTCCGGCTCTCGCGCTTCAGCGACGGCTCGAAGGTAGAACTGATCAGCGGCTTCTGATTTCGTGTATGAATGGAACTCGCGCCAATGCGCCATTCGGCAATCTGGAATCGAGTGGTTTGGTACGCCCTAGGGGAATCGAACCCCTCTTTACAGAATGAGAATCTGTTGTCCTAACCGATAGACGAAGGGCGCATCTGACAAGAAAATAGGAACGGCATGGCTGTTCGGCAAGACGTTCAGCTTGCTGGAAAAGAGAACCGGCGCGCGCTTCGGCGTGCTGACAGCTTAGCCGGCTGAAAGTATGTCTCGTGCAACGTCGCTCATATCGTTGTTGAGCTGGTGATCCCTGCGGTCGAGTGTGCGGACGACGGCGTGCGGAATCGCCTTCGCACAGAGATGAACATGGGCAGTGGGTACCACGTCGTCGGCGGCGCCATGATAGAGATAGATGGGAAGGCCGGGCGGGAGACCCTCTGAGACGTCCTTGCAGTCGCCGATGCCGTCGCTCGGCCATCCGCCTTCGCCGATGAAGGGCGCAGCGATGACGAATAGCCCTCCGAACCTCGGTTTCGGCTGCTGTTCGGCAAGCACATGGATCAAAATGGTGCCGCCGACCGAGTGAGCGACGAGAATTGCCCCGTCGTCCAGCGAAGCGAGTTCTCTCGTTAACGCAGGCTCCCACGCTGCGTAGCTTGGATCGTCCTCATTGGGCATTCGGGGATAGCGGACGGTATAGCTTTCGCCGAGTTCGCGCTCGAGGCTGGTCACGAGCTTGCTGTCCCAGCAATCGTAGACGCCTTCGCCGGCTCCTTGTACGAAGAGGACCTGCCTAGCCATCCGGCAACTCTATTCGGTGGGGCAGGCCGAAGCAAGGCTGGTCCATACTCAGCATGAGTAGCGATACCAACGCGTCGTCGAATCCAGGCTGAAATTCAAAGAAACCGACACGCCCCACGGAAAATCGTCGTTCTCGTCTGCATAGCATTGTGCACCTCGGCATCAGGCGACTGACCATCCGCCGTCTACGAGCAGGTTCGCGCCGGTGACTAGGCTCGCAGCTGGTGACGCAAGGAAGACGACGGCACCCACCACATCATCGGTTTCACCGATCCGGCCGAGCGGAATGTGAGCAAGCGTCGCTTTGTAATTGTCGGCGTCGGATAGAAAAGGTGCCGTACCATCCGTGTGGATGAACGTCGGCGATACGGTATTCACGGTGACATTATAGCGTGCCCATTCGGCTGCAAGACAGCGCGTGAGGTGATTGATTGCCGCCTTGCTCATGCAATAGATTGCCTCGCCGCGCAGTGCCACGGTGCCGGCCTGTGAGCTGATGTTGATGATCCGGCCGCTGTTGCGCTTGATCATCTGACGGCCCACCGCCTGCGTCATCAGAAACGTGCCCTTGATGTTGACATCAAGTATTTCGTCAAGGTCTTTCTCCTCAACGAGTTCTGCAAGATTGCCCGGAGCCACGCCGACGTTGTTGACGAGTACGTCGATCCGACCGAACTTCGTAAGCGCCGCGTCGACGGCTTGTGCGATATGGACCCTGTTGGGAATGTCCAATTCGACAGGGAGGACCTTTCGTCCCATGCCCTCGAGTTCGGCGACCAGGCCTGCCGACGCCGCGACATCGCGGATCCCCAAGACAATATCGGAGCCGCCTGCGGCACAGGCAAGCGCGCAAGCCCGACCGATGCCACGGCTCGCTCCCGTCACGAAAGTCACCTTGCCCGCAAGGCTGAAGTCCGGCGCGTTCTTCTGCATAATCATCCCTCCCTCGATGAAGCTCATTTATGGCAGCGTCGACGCTCGGATGCCAGATGTTCTGCGCACGCTGAGGAGGCCGACTGGAGGAAGCAGGCGTGTCGCCGAGTCGCGAGTCAAGGCGAGGGCGCTACAGGCTCAAGGGCTACGCGTCGTCGGTTGACCGACCGGATTTCATTCCAGATTCACTAGCATTTGACGCGACGCACAACAATGTTACGAGGATATCGTGTAAACGTCAAAAGCCAAATGATTTCAATGACCGATGGCACGCCCTAGGGGAGTCGAACCCCTCTTCCCAGAATGAAAATCTGGTGTCCTAACCGATAGACGAAGGGCGCTTCCTTCGTGGTGGCGCCCTTATAGTCAGGCACTTTGAATCCCGCAAGCAGCAAATTGGATTTTTTTCAAAATAATGACAGGATTCTTTTGCGGCAGCGAAATGGCGTTTATTGCAGCCGAATCAAAACGCTATGGATCGATGTTCCCAATCCTTCACACGAGCTTTCGTAACGCTAATGGCAGCGAAGCGTGAGCGTCACAGAGCGCGAGCAAGGGGCGATGCAGCCGTCCCACCACCGCAGCCCCAGTTCCAGTCGCGGCTTTTTCCGGTATCGAGATGTACGGAGTTCGTGTGGCAGTAGGTACCGACACCGCCGCGATCAGGCAGCGAGCGGATATAGCTTGCGATATCCCATTTCGACACGCCGTCGATCTGAATATCGGCCGCGTCGCATGTCTTGTGCATGGATTCTTCGGCGCCGCCGACCATGCGATTATGGTCCGGGTCGCGATATCCCGACGTGACGACGAGCGGCTTGCCAAAGTGCGTTTCGACCGCCCTGATCACATTCAACAAGTTCGGCTTGAAGCAGCCGACCTCTACCTTGTCGTTTTGAAGATGCAGGCCGTTGGGCGCAATTCGCGTCATGCCGGGCAGTGAGGCTTTTTGCAGTAGCCCGGAGAGACTGCCGAGCAGGTTTTGCCTCGGCGCGCTATAGAGCGCATTCATCGTCTGGCCTGCCAGTGCTCCGGTCGAGAGCGAGGCACTCTGAACCGGCTCGCCGCGTATGGCCGTGTTCTGTGAGGACTGCTGCGGCAACAGGGGTTGAGTCTGCTGCGTTTGCTGGGGCTGATCGACAGGAAGCTGGCTGCTGTAGACGCTCGAGCGCATGGGGCTGACACCAGCCGGCGTGTAGGCGTTGCCCGTGACGGGCTGCACCTGGGTCGATGTCGGGTTGTTCTGCGGCAGCGTGTGTGCCGAGAAGATGCTCATCGCCTGCGCGTTGATCCCAGTTGATTGCATTGCGAGACCGCCGATATTGGCGGGAGCCGAAGCGGTCGATCCTACTGCCATCGACTGCGCGGCCGGAACCTGTGCCGGCTGCTGACCCGATACATTCGCCACCATAGGGTCGCGATAGCCGGGTTGGGCGGTGGGCGAGGCGGTGGCCTGTTGAACGGCCGCAGTCGATTCGACTGGGGAAACGACAGCGGCAGCGTCGGCGGCCTTCTTGTTTGACACGCAGCCGCTGAGCACCAGCGCTGACGTGGCGATGAGAAGGGCAGGTCCGAAAGGTATCCGCTTTTCAACAGCGAGCACGCGAGCATTCTCCAGAGGACGGCGAGTGCTGCGCCAAAACGCATCGTTCGCCTCGAGTCGGCTGGAGAGTGCCCGCGCCACTGGCCTGCGGCAAGCGCGATGCGGACACGCAGGTCCGAAATCGCCAAAGCCGCAAGCCTCGCAAAAGCCTCGACTTACCAGGCGCCGGTATTGCCCATCGAAGCCCAGGGCTCGGCTGTCGGGAGGCTGCCGCCCTTCTGCAGAATCTCGATCGAGATCCCGTCCGGGGAGCGCACGAAGGCCATGTGACCGTCGCGCGGCGGACGATTGATGGTGATGCCGTTGTCCATCAGCTTCTGGCAGGTGGCATAGATATCGTCGACCTCATAGGCGAGGTGACCGAAATTGCGGCCGCCCGTGTAGTCCTCGGTATCCCAATTGTAGGTCAGTTCCAGGCAGGGCGCGCCCTTGGCACTGGCCTCGGTTTTGTCGCCGGGCGCTGCAAGGAAAACGAGCGTGAAGCGGCCCTTCTCGTTCTCCGTGCGCCTAATTTCCTCGAGTCCGAAGAGCTTGGTGTAAAAATGCAGGGAGGCGTCCAGATCTTTCACGCGAACCATGGTGTGGAGATAACGCATTCTATTTCCTCTCTAATGCGGGGTCTTGGATTCTGTCGGAATCTTATGTGGCGGAACACCAGCTTCGGGCAAGATAGCGGGGTATGATTGGCAACTGCGAATAATCGAAAAGTAGGACTTGCGCTAATCCGTTACCAACATGTTAATCTTGATGTGAAGAATCAGTTAACCGTAACAGTGTGACGCGTATTGAGGGACTGGCGATATGGCTGACAGAATTTCGTCAAAGGAATTCAGCGACCTCGATCAACTCGCGGGGGAAGCGGTCGATCTCATTGAAATCACTGGCGTCGTCAAGTGGTTTGACGTGGCCAAGGGCTTCGGTTTCATCGTTCCCGACAACGGTATGCAGGATGTTCTTCTTCATGTGACCTGCCTGCGTCGCGACGGCTACCAGACAATTCTCGAGGGTACGCGGATCGTTGCGCTCATCCAACGGCGCGAACGCGGTTACCAGGCGTTCAAAATCCTTTCCATGGACCAGTCGACGGCTGTACACCCTTCGATGCTGCCGCCGGTCCGCACGCATGTGCAGGTGACGGCGACGAGCGGGCTCGAGCGTGCGCTGGTCAAGTGGTTCAATCGCACGAAGGGCTTCGGCTTCCTGACGCGGGGCGAGGGGACGGAGGATATTTTCGTCCACATGGAAACGCTGCGTCGGTTTGGTCTCACGGAATTGCGTCCGGGGCAGGTGGTGCTCGTCCGTTACGGCGATGGCGACAAGGGGCTGATGGCCGCTGAGATCCATCCCGATGTGCCGAGCCCGGTGAGCCGCGCGCACTGATGCGTATGTCTGCAGCTCACTGGATCAGAAGCGCCATCGCGGCGCTTTTTTTCATTCTCGCCGTGCCGGCCCTTTCCCAACAGCCGATAACCTTCGACAAGGAACCGCTGATTATCCAGACGGCGTCCGGCAAGCGGCTGAATTTCATCGTTGAGATAGCCGACACCAACGAGCAACGCCAGCGCGGGCTGATGTATCGCAAGGACATGGCCGAAGACGCCGGCATGATCTTCGATTTCGGCGTTTCGCGGCGGGTGCAGATGTGGATGGAGAACACCATCCTGCCGCTCGACATGCTGTTCGTCGACTCGACGGGCACGATCCGCAACATCAAGCAGAACGCGGTGCCGTACTCCGAGGACATCATCGATTCGATGACGGAGGTGAAGTACGTGATCGAACTCAATGCCGGTGTAACGGCCAAGCTCGGCATCAAGCCTGGCGACAAGGTGATGAGCGCCACGACGACCAAGAAAAAGTAGGCGTTCGCGCCACGCGGTGACACGGGGCTGCTTGAGGCAGCGCCGAATTTCTCCCGAAAAGCGGGAATGCAGCGGGTGTCTTGTTCCTCGACAGGCCCGGCGTGAGAAGGGCGGTTTAGCGACGTGCGCCGAACACCTCGCGCATGACGTCGCCCTCCAACTCCACACAAAGTTCCTCATATTCATCGACCAGGGTGAGCTCGGCGCTGGCCTCCTTGCGGAACCGTTCGAGTGCGAGGCACGCCTCCTCATAGGCACCCAGCACTTCATCAAGCAACGGTCGCCCATTGGCGGCTAACCGCACAGCCTCGCGCTGGGATGCCGGTAACCTTAACAACATGCGCGCCAGACCGCATCTTGCAGCCCGCCTAGACGATTGAATGACTTGCCCATTCGCGCCACCGTCCCCTCCTGGTGCACAAACGACAGCAGTGATTGCGTATTGGTCGCTGGGAGACACGCTATCACGGTTCTCCAGATGAGCGGCGTAGAATACGGTAGAATACCTCGGTACCAACGGCGACATATGTGATGTTGGCTGCGATTGAGCCCACCCGGAGCCAACGCATGTGGTCCTCACTCGCCAAGGGAAAGTGTTGCCCGAACGATTGTGAACCCGGTATTGCCACAACGTATAGGTCATGTTTATCTGCTAGCAACATACGCATTGGGTTGTGCTTAGTCAGCATCGAGGGGAATTCGATGGCAAGTGCAAGGTCAGGCGACGTGGCCCCTGTAGCGCCATCTGCCGAGGAAGTGCAAGACCAGCTGGAGCGCATCCTCGGAAGCGAGAGTGTTCACCTCCCTGAGCGAGCCCGGCGGTTCCTGGTGTATGTCGTGACGGAGACGCTCGCCGGTCGATCCCACTACCTCAAGGCCTACACGATCGCGGAGGTCGTTTTCGGAAGGCAGAATTTCGATGCTCAGGGCGATCCCGCGGTGCGGATCGAGGCTGGGCGCATCCGGCGGGAGCTGGAGCGCTATTATTTGATGGCTGGCGGCAGCGAGCCGGTTGTCATCACGATTCCCAAGGGCCGATATGTTCCCATATTCCAAGCTTCGTCGCATTGCCGTGGCGACACAGCGGACGCGGCGATGGCACCGCCTTCTCCGGTCTCTGTCGAGCCTTCATCAAGTGAGGTTGTCGCAGCACCGGCGGCTTCCAGATCCGCTGGAAAACGCTGGCTGATAGCTGGCGCGGCAATGGCGGCCGCGATTGCTGCAGGGGCCATTTTCCTTGGCATAAAGCCGGCCTCCAAGGAGGTTGCTTCCATCAACAGCCGACCGACGATAGCCGTGGATCGCTTCGAGGATATTGCGGGTGGCAGCAGATTTTCGGGAATTTCGGGCGGCGTGACCGATGAAATCATGTCGAAGCTCGTGAAGTTCAAGGACATTCTGGTCGTCGATGCGTCCGGTAATGATCAGGACGCTGTGAGCGGCCTCCAGAATGCTCGATACGCCCTCCAGGGAAGTGTTCGACAAGATGGCGATCGTGTTCGATCCACGGCGCGCCTGGTGCGTCGTTCCGACGGCGCCGTCATCTGGGCCAACCACTACGATTCCGATCTTCGAATACAGAGCGTGTTTGAAGTCGAGACCGCTCTCGCAGAGGAGATCGCGACCGCCGTCGCCCAACCCTTTGGCGTGGTATTTCAGACCGACATAGCCCCGGATGGGGCGGGTGGATGGGACGCATATGATTGCAGCCTGTCCTATTACAACTATCGCAGAAGCATGACGGCGGAAGCGCTTCAGACAGCACAGGAATGTCTCAGGTCCGTGACAGAGAAGTTTCCGAGCGACGCCACGTCTCTTGCTTTCTTGTCGCTGACTTACCTCGATCAGGTACGCTTCCCCTACAAGCTTGGAACCAAACCGTCGCCAAAGATATTGGAGACGGCATCGGAGCTGGCGAAAAAGTCGGCTGTAATTGATCCGCAGAACCCGCGCGTCCTGCAGGCGCTGATGCTGACCAGCTTCTTTCGCAATGACGTTGACGCCGCCCTCGAGGCGGGTGCCGCGGCCTATCAGTTGAATCCCAACGACACCGAGGTGGCCGGCGAATACGGCTTACGTCTCTCCATGGCGGGCAAGTGGGATACGGGCTGCGATCTCGTTTCCAAGGCAGTCAGCAGGAACGCAGGTCCGCAAGGTTACTACGAAGTCGGGATGGCGTTGTGCGCCTTCATGAGAGGCGACCTTCAGGCAGCAGAACTGTGGTCGCGAATGTCTGATCTAAACTACAATCCGATGCACCGCATGGTTCTGGCATCCATCCTTGGCGCGTCCGGAAAGATCGAGCAGGCGAAAAGGGAACTCGATTGGCTTGACACGAAGGCCCCTGCGCTGATGCCGGTGGTAAAGCGCGAGATTTCGATGCGCTTGGCGCGTCCGCAAGACCAAGAGCGCGTCCTCGCCGGGCTGCGCGCTGCCGGTGCCGCGGTCGATCAGGTTCAGCCGGCAGTGACCAACTAGCCGTTGCCGTCATCCTCTCGCTGGCGTGGCAATTTCGTACCACGGCGGCGTCCGTCCCGACAGATACTACGCGATGCTACAGGCCTCGCCGCACGCCACCTGCTAGCCTCCAGGCTTGAGATCGCCCATCCCCCTGGGCAATAGCTGGAATGCAGGCATGGTGAAACGCAGTATCCCTCTTCTTCTCTTTTTTCTGACGAGTTGCGGACATCCGGACGGTGTCATGACGCCGGTTCCGCTGTCGGCTTCCGCTCCACCAACGTCCAAGGTTGCGATGCTGGTTGCGACCACACGCGATCCGTCTGGGGACCCGGCGACGCTATTCAATGGGGAGCGCAGTTCCAAGCCGCACCTGACGCAAATCACAGTCTCGATTCCGCCGAAGCGCGAGCCGGGCACGGTACAGTGGCCGAAGCGTCTCCCACCTGATCCGGCAACCGATTTCGCTGTGACGAATGCTCAGCAGATAGACACCATCGCGCAAGGGCGCGAATGGTTCGCGCAGCATGTGAACGGCGGACATGCGCTAGTGTTCATTCACGGCTTCAACAACACCTACGAGGATTCCGTCTTCCGGCTGGCGCAGATCGTGCACGATAGCAGGATGGAGGCGACGCCGGTACTGTTCACATGGCCGTCGCGAGCCGAAATCACCGCCTACCAGTATGACAAGGAAAGCACGAATTATTCGCGCACGGGACTGGAGCAGGCCCTTCGCACGCTCGCTGCCGATCCCAATGTCAAGGATATCACCATCATGGCACATTCGATGGGGACCTGGCTGGCGATGGAATCGCTGCGGCAGATGGGGATACGCGACGGCCGTGTGGATCCGAAAATTCACAATGTGATCCTCGCTTCCCCCGATATCGATATCCAAGTCTTTGCCAAGCAGTTCGCCGAAATGGGCGAGCCACGTCCGAAGTTCACGATCTTCGTGTCCCAGGATGATAAGGCTCTCGCGGTTTCGAGCTTCATTACGGGGCGGGTCTCCCGTCTCGGCGCCATCAATCCTGCGGAAGAGCCCTATCGGTCGAAGCTCGAAAAAGCGGGCATCGCCGCGATCGATTTGACGAAAGTAAAGACCGAGGACGGGCTCAATCACGGCAAGTTTGCCGAAAGTCCGGAAATCGTCCAACTTATCGGCCAGCGACTCATGACGGGCCAGACACTTACGGATTCGAATGTCACGCTCGGCCAAGGCATTACAGCCGTGGTCGGCGGCACGGTGACGAACATCGGTACGGTTGCGGCTACAGCCGTCGCGGTTCCGGCGACAATCATCGAGCAGCCGCTTGCTGAGAGAAGAAAGCCACGGCCGGCCGACGATACGCTTGGCGGCGACCTGAAGCCGCAGACGCTGACGCAATAGGGGGAAAACCAGCATGAAATGGATCCTGTCTCTCATCGCCGGACTTCTCTTCGCATTCAATGCCGTGGCGCAAGCTCCCGCG
This sequence comes from Rhizobium sp. 42MFCr.1, assembly GCF_000377185.1. NCBI lineage: Bacteria > Pseudomonadati > Pseudomonadota > Alphaproteobacteria > Hyphomicrobiales > Rhizobiaceae > Rhizobium > Rhizobium sp. 42MFCr.1. The sequence goes on along the minus strand of NZ_KB897842.1, from coordinate 9,254 downwards.
GCCGCACCACAGCAGAAGATCGACGAACTTGTGCGCCTTCTTCAGGACCCGGAGGTGCAGGCCTGGCTGAACAGTCGCAAGGAGGTCGGTGCACCTCAGAGCCCCGCTTCATCCGCAGGCGCCTCCGATTTGGTCAGCTGGGAGTCTGCGGCGCGGACGCGCGTTCACGAAATCATCACGGCCATACCGGCGATACCAGCGGAAGTGGCGGCCGCCGCTGCCAGGACACGGCATGACGCCGTAAGCCGAGGCTATGCGCCCGTATTCGTCATATTCGGCGGACTGGTCGCTCTCGGCCTCCTCGTCGAGGGGCTGTACCGCAGGCTAGCCAAGCCCCGCGAAACGCTCCTTGGCCGACTGGCCCCAGTCGGAATCTTCGCGGGGGCAATGGCGATCTTGTTCTTTGCCGTGGAATGGCCGCCTCTCGCCCGTATCACCTTGCTTGCCTATCTCACGGCATTCGTCGCGTTTCGGCTGGCGGTCGCATTTTTGTCCGCCGCCGGTATCACGCCGTTCTTGCGCACACGGTTGATGATCCTATTCGGGCTTGTCTGCTTTGCCGTTGCCACGGCGGCAATCGGAGAACCTTTGGGCGTTCCGCCGCTGGTTAGGGATGCAATCAGCTACTGCTTGTCGGTCGTTGGGCTATTTGTCGCGATCGAGATGGTGTGGGCTACGTCGCAGCGATCTCGGCCGTGGAAAGCGGCTGTGGTTGCCTTCCTCGTCGCGCTGTGGATCATCTGGTGCCTCGACATGAGAGGCCTTTTCTGGATCGGCGTCTATGTCCTCGTACTACCGGCGATGCTCAACGCCGTTGGCCGCGTGGCAGGGTCTTTCGTAAGCGATCCCGGTAGCCTTCGTGGTGTCTTGATCGTCCGTGGCGCACGCGCGGCGGTGATCTTCCTCGCCGTCGGGTGGCTGGCACTTGTTTGGCGTCTCAATCCGGACACATTGGGTCAGCGCGATCCTGTTGTCGCTGCCCTTTTCTACGGGGGCCTGAAGAGTGTTTTGATCCTCGTGGTTGCTGATTTTCTTTGGCAACTGGCCAGAGGCTGGATCGATAGAACGTTGCGGGTGGCGACCGACGCAACATCCCTTGCGCCCGCTGATGCCGCCAAACGGGCACGGTTCCGCACGCTTCTTCCGATCTTTCGCAATGCATTGGCTGTTGTTGTCGCGGTCATGGCGGCGTTGGTCGTGCTGGCCCAGATGGGCGTACAGATCGGGCCATTGATCGCGGGAGCCGGCATCTTCGGCGTTGCCATCGGTTTCGGTTCGCAGACCCTCGTCAAGGACGTCATCAGCGGTGTGTTCTACATGCTGGATGATGCCTTCCGGGTTGGGGAATACATCCAGGCCAAGGATTACAAAGGAACCGTGGAGGGCTTCAGCCTGCGATCGGTACGCCTTCGTCATCATCGCGGTCCGGTCTTCACCGTGCCATTCGGCGAACTCGGAGCCGTCCAGAACATGAGCCGCGACTGGGTGATCGACAAGTTCAGGATCACGGTCGGCTTCAACACCGATATCGACAAGGCACGCAAGCTGACCAAAAAGGTCGGAGCGGAGCTGAAGGATGACCCGGAACTCGGGCCGCTCTTTATCGAGCCCTTGAAGATGAAGGGTGTCGAGGAGTTCGCCGACTACGGAATCGTATTGAGCTTCGCCATGACCACGGTTCCCGGCATGCAGACCTACATACGCCGCAAGGCCTACGCCAAGATTCGCGAGTTGTTCCTGGCAAACGGGATCACGTTCGCCCAACCGACGGTGCAGGTCGGAGGTGACGACAAGGAGGGTGGCGCGGTGGCTGCCGCGCAGGCGATCCGGGCGCACGAAGCAGGTACTGCCGCGCCGCCGAAGTGAGTGCTCTGCGGTGTGCGCTACCGTAATATACGTCCCCAATCATAGCGCTTCGTGAGAACATTCACCGCCTAGATCGTCGAGGCAGGGAGAGGGCGACATGTTCAAACGCGGAATTCTTACGGCGGCGCTCACGTTGGCGACGCTGACATTTGCCGGGAATGCGCCGGCGCAGACGCTGAGCTATGCGGATGCGGTCACGAAGCTCGCCGCCGACTGCGGCACGGACATCCAGAAACTGTGCAAGGGACTGAACCTCGGCAGCGGACGGATCGCCGACTGCCTGCAGCAGAACGCGGCAAAAGTGTCGCCCACTTGCAAAGGCTCGCTGACATCAGTGTTCCAATCGATAACCCAGCGAGAACACGCGCAGACCGCCTACGAGCGGGTCTGCCAGCGGGACATGTCCAAAAGTTGCTCAGGCATCAAGGGTGACGGCTTCGTGCTGGCTTGTCTGGTGAAAAAGGAAAAGCGCGTCAGCAAGGAATGCAATCAGGTCATCACCGATGCGGGTTGGAGGTAAACCGATGAAACGTCTTATTTCCAAAGCCATTCTCGTTCTGGCCACGGGCGTATTGTTTTCCGGCTTTGCGTCGGCGCAGGAGGTCTCCCAGGAGCGCATCGTCAAGGGACTCGGTAAACTCAGGGCGGCGGCTCCTGCGATCGACCTCGAGATATTGCGACAGGAGGCTATCAACGGCGGTAACCAGCCGATGTCTGCGCTTCCGAACTGGAAGCGGATAGGGAAACTGCCGCAGATGGTGGTCGAGATCGATTTCGAGAACGACTCTGTCGCCATCCAGCCGAATTCCTATCGCACCCTCGGGCTGATCGCCGACGCGTTGCATCATCCGAACCTGTGGGACTACAAGTTCCTCGTGGTCGGTCATGCCAGCGCGACCGGGGACGAAAAACATAACCTCGATCTCAGCGAACAGCGTGCTGCTGCAATCAAAGAAGCACTATCGACGACGTTTGCCGTCGATCCGGCGCGCCTTTACGCGATCGGTGTCGGGGAACACTTACCGATCGAAGGCACTGACGTGAAAGGGTCGAACAACAGACGTGTTCAACTTATCAACCTCGGTGTCTTCAAGATTAAGTCCTGATCGGAAAGAGGCCGCGGCGTCGAAACGATGCCGCGCGCCAGCAGTTGATGGGCCGCCCCCTGGGAGTGTGGAGGCTCGGATGAACGCCCCGAGACTAACGCTGTTGGGAAACGCCTGCTTTGCTGGCGGTCTTTGCAGACGCTCGATTCGGCTGCCGATCGCGATCCTCTCGGATGAGTACTCCTACCGAGAATGCATCGCCTGCAAACGAGACTATCTTATGATGGGAGAAACGACATGAGCAGCTCCGACGGACGATCTTCTCCATCTGCTGGCATCGGAAGAAGTGTTCTTCAAGAACTGCGACACACGCCCGTTCTCTGGCTGATCGTGCTGGTGCCGATCGTCATCGTCCTGGAGCACCTGGTTCCGGACAGTCATACGCTGCTCTTTTTCATATCGGTCCTTGCAATCATTCCTCTGGCGACGCTCCTTAGCCGTGCAACCGAGGCGGTTGCGGCGAGAACGGGCGACGCGGTCGGCGGCCTGCTAAATGCTACGCTCGGAAATCTGACCGAGCTGGTGATATCGCTTTCGGCCCTGCGGACGGGACAATATCTGCTGGTCAAGGCATCGCTGGCCGGCGCAATCGTTACAAACACCCTGTTCATGCTGGGCGGCGCATTTCTACTCGGCGGGTTGAAGCATCACCTGCAGGAGTTCAATCGCGTCAATGCTCGCTTCCAGGCCTGCCTGCTTTTCCTGGCAACCATTGCCGTTCTGGTGCCGTCGATCATCAGTGAAGTCGATCAGCCGCCACCGCTCGCCATCTCTCAGAACGTGAGCCTCGGGTTGTCGGTCATCCTCATCGCCGTCTACGCCTTGGGCATGTTGTTCTCCTTGCGAACACATAAGGAGCTTTTCGCCAGTGCCGGTCACGCGGACGAAGAGCAGGCTACCTGGCCGCTTGGCCTCAGCATCGCCATTCTCGTCGGCGTAACCGTGCTGGTCGCATTGGTCAGTGAAATTTTCGTCGGGTCGGTTCAGGTTGCGGCTGAACATCTGGGAATGACACCGGCGTTCGTCGGCTTCATCGTGGTCGCCCTTGTTGGTGCGGCCGCGGAGATGACCACCGCGTTTTCGGCAGCTCGTGCGGATCGCCTTGATCTCAGCGTTGGGATCGCGCTCGGCAGCGCCGCCCAGATCGCGCTTTTCGTTGCCCCGCTGCTGGTCATTGTCAGCTACGTCATCGGACCGGAACCAATGACGCTGCAGTTCTGGCCCGGGGCAGTTACAATGATGATCGTCGCCACCGTGGCCGCTACGCTTCTGTCGAACGGTGGTCGAGGCGCCTGGTACGCAGGAGTGATGGCACTTGCCCTCTACGCGATCTTCGCCTTCACCTTGTTTGTCTTGCCTCCAGCTGGACCGACGTGATCGAAAGGCTACTTCTAGGCGCGCCGCGCGATAGCTCTGCAGCGACGCCAAAGCAAACTCAATCAGGCACCTTGGAAGCGCAAGGAAAGCGGCGCCGATGACGCGAGGCACAGAGAGCAAGTTTAAATCGAGGAGGATGAGAAGGCGGTTCTTCGCCTCTCTCTTCCAGCAACTTCGAATATTGTGGCCGATCTTCTCCGGTGTTCTTGTTGTCATCGTCGGGTCAGGCGCACTTGTCGGATGGATCGAAGGATGGCAGCTCGGCGACACCCTGTACTTCACCTTTGTTACGGGATTGACGATCGGCTACGGCGACCTCGTACCAAAGCAGACAATCGCGCGGGTGCTGGCTCTGGTGATCGGCTTATGCGGGATTGTCCTTACGGGTCTTATTGCCGCAGCCAGCGTGCAGGCTCTCCGTGGCGCTGATCCGGATCGCTCAAATTCTGACAATGCCGATCAGGACTAGGTGAAGTGCCTCGCCGAACCGGCCATTCAGAACTGGAAATCTTAGACTTATGATTCCTGGGACAACGCGGAGGCCCCAGTACGGCATCGAAGTTTTCGGAAGCGTCGATCGGAGGATGTCCTGCGAAAGTCCGACAAGTCTTCATGTGGAGGGGAAGGGTAGTGGTCGGAGTGGAGAGATTCGAACTCCCGACCCTCTGGTCCCAAACCAGATGCGCTACCAGACTGCGCTACACTCCGTGCCGACGAGGGAGGCCAATACACGGTTCGCCCCGCGCCCGCAATATCTAAATCGCCTATCCCCAACCTTGGTGTGAGCATTCTTTTCCTCAAGCTTGCGGTGTGAAGCGATCGATATGAGCATGACAATCGATGATCGCGGGAGGAAGGCGCCTGTTGGAAACGGTTGAACAGCGCTGCGACTGGTACGGCTTTTTTCTTGAAAAGAAAGGGATTCGCCGCTAAGCAAAATTCATCTCTTCGTGCGATGGTTTGCGTCAAGAGTAGCTGCCTTGTGGGGCAGAATGAAGTTTCAAGTGCGAAAGCCGCTAAATCGGAGGCCCTGCAGCAATGTCTGCCAAGATCTACCGTCCAGCCAAGACCGCGATGCAGTCCGGCAAGGCAAAGACACATATTTGGGTTCTTGAGTTTGATCAGGAGACGCCGCGCACCATCGATCCGATCATGGGCTATACGTCTTCCTCGGATATGCGCCAGCAGCTGAAGCTGACCTTCGAAACGCAGGAACTCGCTGAGGCTTACGCGAAGCGTAACGGCATCGAGTACCGGGTTATTGCCCCGAAGGATCCGCAGCGCCAGATCGTGGCTTATCCTGACAATTTCCGCTATACGCGGACGCAACCCTGGACGCATTGATCCGCGTTCATCCGCAGATTTGACCGGGTGCGAATTCGGTCATGCGGCCCCTTAGCTCAGCTGGATAGAGCACCTGCCTTCTAAGCAGGTTGTCGCAGGTTCGATTCCTGCAGGGGTCGCCACTCTTTCTCAAGCCGCCCAGCACGTGCGCGTCTCTTGAATCGTTGGGCGTCCTTGTGAAGGCCATAGTAAATCCCACTAGGTCGCTGGTGACATTCTCCTACGGCACGCTCAACCGTTGATGTTGCCCTGGGTGCGGGCGCACCCTAGTATCTCCGTGCTTCCGGGATACGCCGCCGTGACCGATACGATCGCCCCACAACTGATATTCACTCTGAACATCGCGTGGGAAATCGCCTCGCAGGAGAGCCCGGACTATGACCTCGTCGTCTATTTCATCCAGCAGGCTCTTCGTGCAGCTCAAGAAGAGGCATTGCGACACGGTGTCATTGTCGATTTCGAGCAGAAATCCGAGCTTCAATAGGGTGTCCGCTTGCAGTAACCGCCGAAGTCACGAGGCTAAGGTCTACCGCGTAGCCAGTTGAGATCGAGTAGCAGATGTCATCTATTTTCCGGTACCGCCGGAGAAAGGCGGCTGCGGCGTTAGCAGCATCTGCAACTGGTCCATATCCGTCTCGCCGCTGATCCGTTTCCTCAGGATGCGGCCGATATGTTCGCCGGTGGCCGTAAGGTCCTCATAAATCGTTTCCACCTTCGGCTGGATGGCGGAAAGTAACTGCGAGGTCTGCTTGGCGACGATGTCGTATTCGACGCCAAGGGTGAGGCCGCAATCGCTCATGCCGGTGATCGTGGCAAGCGCGCACACTTCGCCGCCGCACATGAAGGCGTCGGGTGGATCGGCTTCGCGATGCCGTCGGGCGATACGGTCGCGAATCGCGCCCGCCGGATGATCGAGGTCGATCTCGGAGATAATCTCGTAGGCACAGCCGGCTTCGCGCACCGCGGTCATGAAGCCGTGCAGGATATGGCTGCCGAAGCTGAACTGCATCGGACCGCCGATCAAAGCGGGCTTACGACGCCCTTTGGCGATCAGCCGCTTGGTTGCCTCATAGGCGAACGCGAAATTGTCGTAGTCGACATAAGGATGCGGCGTGGAAAGTTCGGTGCGGCCATGGGTGACGAACGGAAAATTGTGCTCCATTAGCAGCCGCACGCGCGGGTCGAACGGTTCGGTGCGCGACATCACCAGGCCGTCGGCCATGTGATTGCGCATGATGTAGTTGACTGCCTCGATATTGGTCGTGTGCGGCAGGTTGGGCATGACGATCAGATGGTAGGTGGTGCCCTGCAAAGCAGCGGCGATGCCGGACATGATCGAGGTGCCGTAGCCGAGGATCTCCTCATGCGATTCAAGAAGGATGGCGATGACGTTCGTGCGGCCGGTCTTCAGGCGCTGGGCCGCTCGATCTGGGGAGTAACCGACCTGCAGCGCGATCTCCCGGACGCGCTTGCGGGTCTCGTGGTTGATGACCGGGTCGTCCGAAAGGGCTCGCGATATCGTCGTCACAGCAAGGCCCGCGATGTCCGCGATGGTGCGCAACGTCGGCTTGCCGCTCCTGCGGGTCACTCCGGTCGTGGGCGGCATTGTAATGCGAGACACGCTCGACTTTCCTCCAAAGCGTCGATTGGCCGGACACTAGCGCGATATCGGCGCCGAAAGCAATGCTATTATGGAAACGTTTTAAATAATCGGCTTCCGTTTTCCAAGCAATAGGGCTGCGTCTGAAAGACAAGTAAAAACAGGCAGTAAATGATACTGCCTCCGACAAAGAAAGGAGCGTCGCTACACTTGACTTGCTTATGTTTATAACGTTTTAAATTAACCCATGCGGCGTTCGCGCCGTATAAGTAGAGTCTTTCGCGCGGGGAGCGCAGGGGCTTTTTGACCGCGGATTTTCCGCTTTTATGAACTTGCAAACCGGGAGGAAACGATGCGCAAGTTTTTGCTGACGACAGCGTTGGTGACGATGAGTGTTGCGGGCTTGGGTGCTGCCAAGGCTGCGGATGTGAAGGAAGTGCAGATGCTGCACTGGTGGACGTCCGGCGGCGAGGCTGCGGCCTTGAACGTGTTGAAGGAGGATCTGTCGAAGGAGGGGTTTGCCTGGAAGGACGTGCCGGTTGCCGGCGGTGGCGGTGATGCGGCGATGACGGCGCTGAAGGCGATGGTTGCGGCCGGCACCTATCCGACGGCCTCGCAGATGCTCGGCTACACCGTTCTCGACTACGCCCAGGCCGGCGTCATGGGGGACCTGACGGAGACGGCGAAGGCCGAGGGCTGGGACAAGGCGGTTCCGGCGGCGCTGCAGAAGTTCTCCGTCTATGACGGCAAGTGGGTCGCAGCCCCCGTCAACGTCCACTCGGTCAACTGGCTGTGGATCAACAAGGGTGTGATGGACAAGATCGGCGGCACCGAGCCGAAGACCTTCGACGACCTGATCGCGCTGCTCGACAAGGCGAAGGCTGCCGGCGTGACGCCGCTGGCGCTCGGCGGCCAGAACTGGCAGGAAGCGACGATGTTCGACTCGATCGTGCTGTCGACGGGCGGCCCCGAGTTCTACAAGAAGGCGATGAACGACCTCGACGAGGAGTCGCTGAAGTCGGACACGATGAAGAAGTCGTTCGACAACCTGCAGAAGATCGTCCAGTACGTCGACCCGAACTTCTCCGGACGCGACTGGAACCTTGCGACCGCCATGGTCATCAAGGGCGATGCGCTCGTGCAGGTGATGGGTGACTGGGCCAAGGGCGAGTTCGTCGCCGCCAAGAAGACACCGAACACCGACTTCCTGTGCTACCGCTTCCCGGGCACCGACGGCAGCGTGATCTACAACTCGGACATGTTCGGCATGTTCAACGTGCCTGACGACCGCAAGGCAGCACAGGTGGCGCTTGCCAAGGCAACGCTGTCGAAGAGCTTCCAGTCGGCGTTCAACGTCGTCAAGGGCTCGGTTCCGGCCCGTACCGACGTTCCGGATACCGATTTCGACGCCTGCGGCAAGAAGGGTATCGCCGACCTGAAGAAGGCCAATGAAGGCGGCACGCTGTACGGCTCGCTGGCCCAGGGCTATGGCGCGCCTCCGGCGGTTGCCAATGCCTACAAGGACGTCGTCTCGAAGTTCGTGCATGGCCAGATCAAGACCTCCGACCAGGCGGTCGAAGAGCTCGTCAAGGCCATCGACGACGCCAAGTAATCAAGGCCTCCCACGGTCTTCCCCGCCGGTGTCGGCGGGGAAGATTCCGCCACGGACGATCTCGTTGGAGGAGATGACCCCATGAGCACCATCGCTACCGATAAAACCGTTCTCACGCCGCACCGTGGAACGCCCATTTCCATCCGCGCGCGCCTGCAGGACGCGCTGCCGAAGATCGTGCTCGCGCCGAGTTTCGCCATCACGCTTGTGTTCGTCTACGGCTTCATCCTCTGGACGATCTATCTGTCCTTCACCAATTCCAAGACCTTTCCGTCCTACGTGCTGACGGGCCCGCGCGCCTATCAGCGGCTGTGGCGCTGGACGTTCGAAAGCGATCCGCCGTCCAGCT
>NZ_KB897841.1:0-82115 GCF_000377185.1 Rhizobium sp. 42MFCr.1 | reverse complement strand
TCAAGGACGCCACCGTCAAGGTCTACCATTATGACGACCTGGAAAGTCTCAAGGCCCATGTCTTGGCCTTCGTCACTGCTTACAACTTCGCCAAACACCTCAAGGCGCTCCGATGGCGAACGCCCTATCAAGCAATCTGCAACGCCTGGACAAGGGACCCGTCAATCTTCAAAATCAATCCGCACCATCTCATTCCGGGACCACACACCTAGCCCTTGCGAAAGCGCGCGATCGCGCTGCGCTCGATGGCGGCGCAAGTGAGCTTATCGAGGCCGAGGCGGTCGCGAAGCAGGCTGAGAAGGCGCAGCTCTTCCGCCTTCACCGAGAGATCGGCGGAAGCAATTTCGACCGCGAGCGCATAGGCCGTGTCGTAGAGGCGCGACGGCAGCGTGTCCTTGACGGTTTCGAGCACGATGTCGAGCCCTTCGGGACCAGCCAGCAGTCCCGCGCAATCGCGTGCGATGGAAATCAGCTTTTCGTCGTCGAAATCACGGAAGACCGGCAGGAATCCGATCAGTTGGCCGATGCGCTCCATCTCGCGATCGTTCATCGTGCTGTCGACGGCGGATGCCATCACCATCACGTAGATCAAGGCGTCATGGGCGGAAAGCGGCTTGTTCATGTCTCGATGATCCCTTCGAAGTGAGGCCAGAGTCTAGGAGTTGCCCAGCGACATTACAAGCCGTCGGGCGGCAGATCGGAAGGCAGATCCTCAGGACCGCTGGTTTCTGCGAGGCTGCGAGGGTCGTTGCCATGGATGCCTTTGCCCGCCTGTTTTGCCTTCTCGCCGGCCTCGGCGAGCGCAGATCCCTTCGCCGCCTCTGCCCAGCCGTTTTCGACGAGCCACTGTGAAATGTCCTGCGTGCCGATCCTGCAGGCGGCCGTGACGGTACCGGTCCATTCCGCACTGTCGAGATCGCAGCGGACGGCCCTGAGGCGCAGCAGCAGCCGCAGATTGGTCTTTGCCAGCATCCCGCATGGCCACTCACGGCCCCCGCTGTCGATGCATGTCTTGTCCGCCGGCGTGGGGTCGATGCCGGCAAGCTGCAGGCGACGGTCGCCAAACGCCAGGACACCGGCGCTTTCCGCGATCGGGCGAACAAGGTTCACGCCTCTGTCTTTGGCAGGGTTTGCCGGTTGCTCCGACACAACGGGCGCGATGCGCTCGAGTGGCTTGCCGTCGATGACCGCAGGGTAGAACTGGCTGGCCTCGTCGACACGCCGCGCATTCATGCTGGCTTCGGGATTTGAGGTCGGTTGAGCCGTCGGAGCGGGGGGCGGCACTTGCGCTTCCATCGGCGCTGCCGTTTCCGCCGGATCAATGGCCGAGCTAAGCCGCTGTCCGCCGGCCGCAATCAGGTCGGCAACAATTCCGATCCCTGCAACAGCGGTCAGAATTGCCGCAGGACGCATGGAATATCTTCCTACTGGCTGGCCCAGATGATGCGGGCGATCCAATCCACGTCGGAAAGTTCAATTGTTCGGTTGGGATGCTCCGGGTTGAGCGACATCAATTCGATCGATCGCGGGCTCTGGCGCAACAGTACCTTCGCCATCACTTCGCCTTCGCGCGTCTTGACGACGACGCGATCATTGCGTCGAACCTGCGCGCCAGGCTCGACGATCAAGACGTCGCCGTCGCGGTAGAGCGGCATCATGCTCTCGCCCTGGACTTCGAGCGCATAGACGCCTGCCTTCTGCGAGGGTGCGGCCGGGAACTCCACAACGTCCCAGCCTTGCCCAGCCGGAAAGCCGCCATCATCGAAGAAGCCGCCGGCACCGGCCTGCGCAAAGCCGAGCAGCGGAATCGAGCTGCCCTGCCGCGGGAAGCCGCCTTCCGGAAGACTGGAAAAGCTCCCTGCCGGCCGCATGAACGTCAGGAACTGCTCCATGCTGGCGCCCGTTGCATCCAGCACCTTGGCGATCGATTCCGTCGACGGCCAGCGCAACCGCCCATCGGCGGAGAGCCGCTTGGACTTGTTGAAGGAGGTTGGATCGAGCCCCGCGCGCCGGGCAAGACCTGAAGGCGTCAGGTCATGCCGTTCGGCAAGCCTGTCGATCGCCCCCCAAATCTGCTCGTGTGACAGCATGTCGCCTGATTCCTGCGCGCCTGCGCCATCGTTCAACGACGAAATATTAACCGCAAGCCCAGCGGGAGTAAATAGAAGAAAGGAATAAAATCCTGTCTCGCCTCAGGCGACCATGGCCATGTTGATCTTGCCGAGCTGGATCACCGCCTGCGTACGGCTGTCGACATCGAGCTTGAGCAGGATCGCCGAGACATGCGCCTTGATCGTCGCCTCGGAAACGCCGAGCTCATAGGCGATCTGCTTGTTGAGAAGACCTTCCGCCAGCATCGTCAGCACACGGCTCTGCTGCGGTGTCAGCGTGTGCAGCCGGTGGATCAGGTCGGCGACGTCAGGATCCTGTTCCTGCCCGTCCCGATAAGTCTCGGGGGTCGCGATATCGCCGGCAAGGACCGTCTGGATACCGCGGCGAATGTCGTCGATCCCGGAGGATTTGGAGATGAAGCCGGATGCGCCGAGTTCGAGCGCGCGACGGATCGTCGTGGCGTCATCCGTCGCGGAAATGATGACGATCGGCAGCCCGGCGAATTCGGAGCGAAGCGCCATCAGGCCGGAAAAGCCGCTGACACCAGGCATCGATAGATCGAGCAGCATCAGGTCCGCTTCGGGATGTGCTCCAGCCGCCATGCGCGCTGCGGCAAAATCGCCGGCCTCGACGATCTCGGGATGGCCTTCCATACCAATCACTGCCTGGCGCAGCGCATCCCGGAAAAGCGGGTGGTCGTCGGCAATGATGATTGTCTGTTCCTGCATCGATAGCTCCCTCCCAAGAGCTCGATCGCCGAGACATGCCTCGTGCCTCCGCACGATACATGCCTCCATTCGGAGGTGACTATATCAAATCATGTCTTTTGCGGAAGGGCGTTGCGCTCCTCCTCGCTTCGGAATTCCTTGACTATCCCCATGAAGCTCCGCATCCAGCGCTCCATGATGCCGATCGAACGGTTGATCTCCTCGTCGGAGGGAAGCGCCTTGTTGACGATGCTTTTGTTCTCCAGCGCCGTGACGCGGGCCGAAAGCCGGTCGAGTTCCTGCTCATAGGCCGCCCGCTCATCGGCGGCCATCCTGCAGACGAGCGCGCCGTCCTTCTCCTCGCAAAGCGACATGGCGCCGGTCTGCTTGTCGAGCCGCACGAAGTGGTCGCCGCTACGCTCCAATTGAAAGCGCAATGCGTCGGTTTCAGCGGCATGAACGCCGAGCGGCAGGAGAAGCGCGAAAAGGCCGATTGCGATATTTCTCATGGTTTCCTCCGGAAATCTCGGTGGCCACCGCATTTTTCGCGGCGAGGCGTGGACATCGCCGCCGCTTTGCGGCAAAGCCCGGGAAAGACCAGCCATTCTGAGGTTATCATGACCCTGACATCCACGCTTTACAAGATCGTGACGGAAACGCTCTGGCAGGAGGCGAGGGCAGCCGGCGTTTTTCGTGGCGCGCCGATCGACCTTACGGACGGCTACATCCACTTCTCGACAGCCGCCCAGGTCAGGCAGACGGCGGCGCTTCACTTCGCCGGCCAGGCGGGGCTTCTGCTCGTTGCCGTCGATAGCAGCAAGTTCGGCGACGAACTCGTCTTCGAACCCTCGCGCGGCGGCGCTCTCTTTCCACACCTCTATGCGGAATTGCCGATGTCGGCCGTGTTATGGGAGGCGCCGCTGCCGCTCGATGTCGCCGGCCAGCACGTCTTTCCGGATCTTGCGCCATGATCGAGCTTTTCAAGCACGCCGCCCGCAAGGGTCTCTTCCTCTTCGACCCCGAAACCGCTCATGGCATGTCGATTGCCGCACTGAAGGCAGGCGCCGTGCCGGCCTGCCGGATCGCCCCCGATCCGCGCCTGCGGCAGAGCGTTGCCGGGCTCGATTTCGTCAATCCGATCGGCATGGCGGCCGGCTACGACAAGAACGCCGAGGTTCCGGAAGCGTTGCTGAAGATCGGCTTCGCTTTCACCGAGATCGGCACCGTGACGCCGAAGCCGCAGCCCGGCAACCCGCGCCCACGCATCTTCCGGCTGGTCGAGGATGAAGGCGTCATCAATCGCCTCGGCTTCAACAACGAAGGCCACGATGCCGCCTTCGCACGCCTGTCGGTCATTCGCGGCAACGGCATGATCGGCGTCAACATCGGCGCCAACAAGGACAGCGAGGACCGCATTGTCGACTATGTTCTCGGCATCCGCCGGTTCTATTCGGTCGCTCGCTATTTCACCGCCAATATCTCATCACCGAACACGCCGGGCCTGCGCGATTTGCAGGCGCGCGAAAGCCTCGCCGCGCTCTTGTCGGCAGTGCTTGCTGCCCGCGATGCCGAAGCCGAAAAGGCAGGCAGAAAGATCCCCGTCTTCCTGAAGATCGCGCCTGATCTGACGGAAGAGGGGCTGGACGATATCGCCGCCGAAGCGCTGTCGCATGCCCTGGACGGCCTGATTGTTTCGAACACCACGCTTTCCCGCGAGGGCCTCAGGGACCAGCGTCAGGCGAAGGAGACCGGCGGGCTTTCCGGCAAGCCGCTGTTCGACAAATCGACCGCCGTTCTCGCCAAAATGCGCAAACGCGTCGGCCCAGGCCTGCCGATCATCGGCGTCGGCGGCGTCTCGTCCGCCGAAACCGCGCTCGAGAAGATCAAGGCCGGTGCCGATCTCGTGCAGCTCTATTCCTGCATGGTTTATGAGGGGCCGGGCCTCCCGGGTACGATCGTTCGCGGCCTGTCGAAGCTGCTCGATCGCGAGCAGGTCAGATCCATCCGCGACCTCAGGGATACGAGAACGGACTACTGGGCAGGACGGAACGTCTGATCCGCCCGCGGCCGCACGAGCATCGCCAGGAAGACACCGCGAAACAGCAGGAAGCCGTTCATCGCCAGCCATAGGCCATGATTGCCGAACAGCGGCACGAAAACGGCCAGCGCTATGAGATAGCCGGCAAACGACATGAGCATCCGGTTGCGCATGTCGGTCGACCAGGTGGCGCCGATGAAGACACCGTCCATCAGGAAGGCCAGCGCCCCCGTAAGTCCGGTGACGGCGGCCCAGGGCAGGTAGGTTTTGGCCGCCTGTTTCACCTCCGGCGAGGTGGTTAGCACCGAAATCAACCATGGACCGGCCAGCAGGAAGAACACGGAAATGAGGCCGGCAAGCCCGAAGGACCAGAGCGCCGTCAGCTTCAGGCCACGCTCGAAGGCCGGCCGGTATCGCGCGCCGATCGCCCGTCCGGTGATCTGCTCTGCCGCGTTGGCCAGTCCGTCGAGATAATATCCGGAGAGCAGGAAGAAGTTCATCAGCACGGCGTTGGCGGCCAGCGTGACCGCTCCGAAGCTCGTCCCGATCCGCGTCATCAGAGTGAAAGCGGCGAGCAGCACGAAGGTGCGGATCAGGATGTCGCGGTTCAGCGCGAAAAGCTCGGCGAGGCGATGCCGGGAGAAGATCTCCGTGCGTGTCGGCCGATGCGCGCGATCGAAGCCGCGAAGGACAATCAGCAAGCCGACGACCGCACCGGCTGTCTCGCCGACCATCGTACCCCAGGCGACGCCCGCCACGCCCCAGTCAAGCCAGAGGCCGAGATAGATCGCCAGTATGATGTTGATGCCGTTGATGATCGTCTGCAGCAACAGGCCAACGGTGCCCTGGCCGCGGCCGAGCACGAAGCCGAGGATCGCGTAATTGGCAAGCGCTGCCGGGCCGGCAAGGATGCGGATGGAGAAATAGGTGCTGGTGGCGGCCGCAACGGCGCTCTCCGGTCCCATCAGCTTCAGCCCGGCTGCGAGTAGCAGTGGCGAAAGACAGAGAAGCGCTATGCCGCAGCCGAGCGCGGAGATCAGCGCTCGCCAGAAGACGCCCTGCTGGGCGTGCCGGTCGTGCCTTCCGAAGGCCTGCGCCGTCAGTCCGGTCGTGGAGGCGCGCAGGAAGTTGAAGCTGCCGAGGATAAGGTCGAAGAGCATGGCGCCGATCGCAAGCCCTGCCAGCGCATCCGGCTGACCCATGTGGCCGACGACGCCGGTGTCGACGAGGCCAAGGAGCGGCGTCGTCATGAAGCCGAGCGTCATCGGAATTGCAATCGACAGCACCAGTCGGTGCGTCACGTCGAATGCCAGCCTGTTCTCGTGACCGTGCGTATCCATGTCTGCCTCTGAGGAAGGAGGCAGAATCGCCTCAGCCGGAAAGCACCATTGCCCAATAGGGCACGCTTTTGGAAGCAGAATTGCGTGCTACCGCAACGCCGAGACCATTGTAACGACCGAGCATGTTCTCCAGATGGTGCGGAGAGTTGATCCAGGCGGTCACAACGGCCGGCACCGACTGTTGGCCGGCCGCGATGTTTTCGGCGGCCGGCATCTGTACGCCGCTTGCCTTGACGCGCGGGCCGAAGCCGTCGCCGATCCCCATCACGTGCTTCATCTTGCCTGCCGATGCCATGCGCTTGGCCTGGAACATCGCGGCATCCTTGGCAGCAGGATCCGCCGAAAGCGGCGGCAATCCGTTCTTGGCGCGCAACTGATTGACTAGCGGTAGAGCGTCCGCCGTTTCGTCTTCGCCATCAGAAGGCGTGGAAGCGAACTTGGGCGCGGTCGTGCAGCTTGCAACACCGGCGACCAGCACGAGGCCGGATATGTGTAGTAGCCCACGCCGCGAGAGGATTAGAGAGGTCATATTAGCGCCGATAGCTGAAGAGACGGATGAGGACGAAGACCGGGATCACGACGGTCGCACCAAGCAACAAATAATCGCCGACGCGTCCCAAAGCGGCAAAGCCGCGATGCCAGACTTCCAGAACGAAATTGCGGAAGCCGTAGACGAAATCCAGCGGCGCCCAGCCGAACACGGCCATGATGAAGCCGACGATCAGCGATACGACCAAAAGCTTGACCAATGTGCGGCCGAGGGAATCGCCGAGAAACTTGTTCACCTGATCGGACATGCGCCATCTCCTGTTTGTCCCTGAAATACGGGCGCGGAACGCCGCTCGCAAGCCTTTTTCAGGTCTGGCGTCTCCGCCTCTGAAATAGGACTTGAGTTTTTTTGTGACCGCAGCCAAATGCGGGCCTATCCCAATAGGTCTTCACCATGCAGCCCAACCAGCTCACTTCAGGCGACGTGATCGCCGATCGCCGCGCCGACTACGCCAAGATGCTCGACGAAAGCGGCGAACCGGACGCCGCCGCCGAATTGATGGAGCAGGCGTTGGAACTCGTGCCGGGCTGGGCGGCCGGCTGGTATCGGCTGGCCGGCTACCGCGAAAAGGCCGGCGATAAGTCAGGCGCGATCGACGCCTACCGGCGCACTTTGGAGGTCAGTCCGGACGATATTTTCGGAGCCGAGCTCAAGCTCGCTTTGCTTGGCGACTTCGAGATGCCGGACCAGCCGCCGAGCAGCTATGTCGAGCGATTGTTCGACGACTATGCCGATCGCTTCGAGACGTCACTGGTGGAGAAGCTCGATTACAGCGTTCCCGCCAAGCTTGCGGCGCTCGTCGCGACGACCGGCAGGAACTATGCGTTGGCCGTGGACCTCGGCTGCGGCACCGGCTTACTCGGACCGGAGATCCGTGATCGCGTTGCGCGCCTCGAGGGATTCGATCTGTCGCAGAACATGCTCGCCAAGGCTGCCGAGAAGCATATCTACGATCACTTGGCGCAAGCCGATCTGTCGCTGGCTCCGGAAGCGACGGGCCTCTTTGTCGAGGGAGCGACGCATCGTTCCGACCTCGTCACTGCCGCGGATGTGTTGATGTATCTCGGCAATCTCGAGAGTGTGTTCGAGGCGGTTTCAGCGCTTGTCTTGCCGGGCGCCGATTTCGCATTTTCGCTCGAGGACGCGGGTGAGGGCGATGGCTTTCATCTCGCGCCGTCGCTGCGCTACGCCCATTCCGAAAGCTATATACGCGCGCTCTGCGCCCGCCACGGTCTCGAGGTCATCGCCGTCAGCAAGACGCCCATTCGCAAAGATGGCTCAAACATCATTTCAGGTATCCTGTTCCTTACGCGCAAGGCGGGATAGCGGAACGATTCTTGCGAAGTGAATAATAGGTCAGCATTGCTTACGTATTTCGCTTGATTGCACTGCGAAAACGCCTGATAATCCTGGCTAATTCGGTAGGGTTCTTTCAGGATTTTCGAGGCACCCGGGACCATTCATCACCTACATTTCGTCACGCTCGGGTCTCGCCCTGGCGCATATGAACATGTCTGCCGTTTGGGGATCAACGACAATGGCACAGCTCTTCAATGCCCTCGGTTTCTGGAATACCAGCGCCACTCGCCATACGCCGGTCGAAGACGTCCAGGGGATTTTCTCCGGCAGCCTTATTGCGGCGCTCGGGCTTTATGTTCTGGCCAGCGCCGGCCTTCTGACCGGCAGCACCGCCGGCGTCGCGTTTCTGCTCCACTACGCCTTCGGCGTGAACTTCGGTCTCGCCTTCTTCCTGCTCAACCTGCCTTTCTTTTATCTTTCGTGGACGCGGCTCGGCATGGCCTTCACGGTCAAGACATTTATCGCGATCGGCCTGACATCGCTCATGACCAGCCTGCAGCCGAAGGTCATGGACATTTCCGCCATCCATCCGGCCTGGGCGGCTCTTCTCGGCGGTCTGCTGCTGGGTTTCGGCCTTCTGGCGCTCTATCGCCACCGCGCCAGCCTCGGTGGGGTCGGCATCCTGGGCGTCTATATGCAGGAGCGTTTCGGCATCCGCGCCGGCCTCGTGCAGATGGCGATCGACCTTTGCGTGCTGGCCGCAGCCTTCTTTGTCACCACGCCACCGGTGGTTTTCTATTCCGTTCTAGGCGCGGTGGTGCTGAACCTCTTCGTGGCCGTCAACCACCGCGCCGATCGCTACATCGCGCTTTAGGCAGCCCGTGCCGGCTTGTCGATCGGGTGCTGCGAGCGGAAGCCGACTGCCAGCCGGTTCCAGACATTGATCGTGCCGATCGCGACCGTGATCTTGGTGATCTCTTCTTCCGTGAAGTGGGCCTTCAGGGCTTCGAAATCGGCGTCCGGTGCGCCGGTTTCGGCGATACGGGTCACGGCATCGACCCAGCCGAGAAGGGCGCGTTCCTTGGCGTCATAGATCGGCGATTCCCGCCAGACGCACATCAGGTTGATCCACTGTTCGCTAAGCCCGTCATGCCGGGATTCCTTCACGTGCATGTCGACGCAATAGGCGCAGCCGTTGATCTGCGAGGCGCGCAGCTTGATCAGATGGATGAAGCGGCGTTCAAGGCCCGATTCCTGAACATACTGCTCGAGGGCGGCGACCGCCTTGTAAGCGTCCGGCGCGGCCTTGGCGAAGTTGAAACGTGCTTGCATGGTTCATTCTCCTTTTAGGGTTCTGCGGCTCAGCGAGCCGCTCTGCGTTCATTGATCTCAAGGAAGGCGCAGCCGCGGGCGGCGATCCCGCCGTCGTCATCAGCAGCGAGCTGCACCAGGATGTCGGCGATGCTGGTCTTGGCGAGTTCGGCGCGGTAGACGCGCTCGGCCCTCAGCATCGCCGCGCTGATCTGGCACGGTTTGGTGAAATAGCGCCCTGGAAGCTGGTTCGGCCCGCGCTGGCGGATCTCGCCGCAGCGGAAAGCCGGCTCCGGCCCTTCGACAGCAAGGACGATGTCGAGAAGGCTGATCTCCTCTGTCGGCTTCGCCAACTTGTATCCGCCCTTCGGCCCCGGAACCGTGCTCACGATACCTGCGCCGGAAAGCGCCTGCAGATGCTTCAGAAGATAGCTCGTCGAAACGCCATGGAACTCTGCGAGTGCCGCGGCCGAGAGCACCCCGCCTTCGGAAAGGCCGGCCAGCATGGAAACGCTGTGTATCGCCTGCTCGACTCCATCACCCAGTTTCATCAGACCATCCTCAATTCGTGGATAAAAAATATCTATGATTATTGCACCTGTCAAGCGGCTATATGCGAAGGATCGGATAGACGTGCGCATTTTGGTCGTCCGGGGTTGTGAAGCGGGACGGATTCGCTAAAGTCGGCCCCGTTGGGCAAAAACAATTCCAATAAGGGAACAGCAATGAGAAAGACGATTTTCCTGGCGGCCGCTGCCTTGCTTGCGGCGACGCACCTCGCATCCGCCGAGGACACGATCCGCATCGCAACGGAAGGTGCCTATCCTCCATTCAACTATGTCGAATCCGACGGCAGCCTGAAGGGCCTCGACGTCGACATGGCCAATGCGCTCTGCGACGAGATGAAGGCCAAGTGCACGATCGTAGCGCAGGATTGGGATGGCATCATCCCCGGGCTCCTGGCCAAGAAATATGACGCCATCATCGCGTCGATGAGCATCACCGAGGAACGCAAGAAGCAGATCGACTTCACGAACAAATACTACACGACGCCGCTTGCGGTTGCCGTGCCGAAGGACAGCCCGCTCAAGGGCGTTTCGGTCGATGACATGAAGGGCAAGACCGTTGGCGCCCAGGCTTCGACCACGCAGGCCGACTACCTGAACGACGTCTACGCCAAGGGCGGCGCCGAAGCGAAGATGTATCCGACGCAGGATGAAGCCGTCGCCGACTTGCAGAACGGTCGTATGGACGCCCTGATCTCCGACAAGTTCGTGGTGGTCGACTGGCTGAACAAGGCAGGCAAGGATTGCTGCAAGTTGCTCGGCGACGTCCCCGGTACGGAAACGCAGGCCGGCATCGGCATCCGCCAGGGCGAGACCGAGCTGAAGGAGCGCTTCAACAAGGCGATCGACGCGCTCGTTGCGAACGGGAAGTACAAGGAAATCACCAAGAAGTACTTCCCCTTCGACATCTACTGATCGCTTGCCGATCCAATCGCGCGGAGGCCAAAAGCCTCCGCGCCTTCTGATCAAGTCCATCCTATGAAAACAGATATCCTCGTCCTCGGTGCCGGCATTGTCGGCGTCAGTGCGGCCATTCATTTGCAGGATCGCGGCCGCTCCGTCGTGCTTGCCGACCGCGGCGAACCGGGCGGCGGCACCAGCTACGGCAATGCCGGACTGATCGAGCGTTCCTCCGTCGTTCCCTACGCCTTCCCACGACAGCTCGGCGCGATTGCCAAGTATGCGCTGAACAATTCATCGGATGTCCGTTACGATCCGGCCTACCTGCCGCGCATCGCGAAATGGCTGGCGCGCTACTGGTGGCATTCCTCGCCGACCAATCTGGAAAAGGCGACACGGGCGCTGCTGCCATTGATCGAAGCCAGTGTCACCGAACACGACAAGCTGATTGGCCGCGCCGGCGCCTCCGACCTCATCCGCGAGCGCGGCTGGATGTCGTTCTACAAGAACCCGCGCCGTTTCGAGGCTGCCCGTGCGGAAGCCGAGGGCCTGTCCGCCCATGGTCTGGCGATCCGTATTCTCGATGCCAGCGAGTTTCTGGCGATGGAGCCTGCCTTCGCCGCGCGCGGTGGAAGCATCGCCGGCGCCGTCCACTGGCTCGACCCGAAGACCGTAACCGATCCACAGGCGCTGACGGCAGCCTATGCCAACCTCTTCACGGCAGCCGGCGGCACGGTCGTCCGAGCTGACGCCTCCGCTCTTCGCGAGGAGAAGAACGGCTGGTCGATCACGACAGCCGAAGGCGAGATCATCGAAGCCGGCGAGGTCGTCGTTGCCCTCGGCCCGCAATCCGGCCTGATCTTCCGCAAGCTCGGCTATTCCTTGCCGCTGGCGGTCAAGCGCGGCTACCACCGGCATTATGCGCAGCGCGAAGGCCAGCCGCTCGGCCACTCCGTCGTCGACGAGGAAGCCGGCTACGTGCTGGCGCCGATGGCGCGCGGTATCCGGTTGACGACGGGCATCGAATTTGCTGCGCCCGATGCGCCGCCGAATACCATCCAGCTCCGCCGCGACGAGGCTCAGGCCCGCGCGCTCTTCCCGCTCGGTGAGCCAGTGGAGGCCACGCCCTGGCTCGGCCTGCGTCCCTGCCTGCCCGACATGCGCCCGGTGATCGGACCGGCGCCGCGCCATCGCGGCGTTTGGTTCAATTTCGGCCACGCCCATCACGGCCTGACGCTCGGCCCGGCAAGTGGCCGGCTGCTGGCCGAGCAGATGGCCGGCAACGACACGTTTGCCGATCCGAAGCCCTTCCACCCGCATCGCTTCCTGTAGTTACAAGGTCTGCCATTCTATTTCTGCAGCCGCTGCACTACCTTTAGGGCCGTGGACCAGATCGATTCCGAAGCCCGCGTTGTCCTGCCTCAGCCTTTCACCCGCTGGTTCGCGGACAAGGGATGGCGTCCACGCGCCCATCAGCTGGAATTGCTGGCCCGCGCCGAGGCTGGTGACAGCACGCTGCTGATCGCGCCAACCGGCGCCGGCAAGACGCTCGCCGGCTTTCTGCCATCGCTGACCGACCTGACGCGTCGCGGCAAGATCCTCCCGGGCTCCGCCTTCACCGGTATCCACACGCTTTACATCTCGCCACTGAAGGCGCTTGCCGTCGACATCGAGAGAAACCTGATGAAGCCAGTGGAGGAAATGGTCCTGCCGGTGACGGTCGAAAACCGCACCGGCGACACGCCCGTTGCCAAGCGCCAGCGCCAGAGATTGAGCCCGCCCGACATTCTGCTGACCACCCCCGAGCAAGTGGCCTTGCTGCTCGCCAGCCGCGAGGCAGAGCGCTTTTTCAAGGACCTCAAATACGTCGTTTTCGACGAACTGCATTCGCTCGTCACCTCGAAGCGGGGCCACATGCTTTCGCTCGGCCTTGCCCGCCTGCGCCGGCTGGCACCCGCCCTGCAGACGATCGGCCTTTCGGCTACCGTCTCCGACCCGATGGACCTGCAGAAATGGCTAGTCGCGCAGCGGGAAGGCGAGGATCACCACGCCGGATTGGTCATCGTCGAAGGCGGCGCCAAGCCCGACATTTCGATCCTGTCGACCGAGGAGCACATTCCCTGGTCGGGCCATTCGGCGAAATACGCGATCCCCGACGTCTACAAGCAGCTCCTCGACCACCGCACGACGCTGCTCTTCGTCAATACCAGGTCGCAGGCCGAGATGCTGTTCCAGGAACTCTGGACGGTGAACGAGGAAAACCTGCCGATCGCGCTGCATCACGGCTCGCTCGATGTCGGCCAGCGCCGCAAGGTGGAGGCCGCGATGGCGGCAAACCGGCTGCGGGCGGTTGTCGCCACCTCGACGCTCGACCTCGGCATCGACTGGGGCGATGTCGATCTTGTCGTCCATGTCGGCGCGCCAAAGGGAGCCTCGCGGCTTGCCCAGCGCATCGGCCGCGCCAACCACCGCATGGACGAGCCGTCGAAGGCGATCCTCGTGCCCGCCAACCGCTTCGAGGTGATGGAATGCCAGGCAGCACTCGACGCGAACTATATCGGCGCGCAGGACACGCCGCCGGTCGGGAAGGGCGCGCTTGATGCTCTGGCGCAGCATGTGCTCGGCATGGCCTGCGCCGAACCTTTCGATATGCTGGAACTCTTCGACGAGATATTGAGCGCCTCGCCATACGCCGATCTCTCGTGGGAGACCTTCGAGCGCGTCGTTGATTTCGTCGCGACGGGCGGCTATGCGCTGCGCACCTATGAGCGCTATGCCCGGATCCGCAAGACCAAGGAAGGACGCTGGCGCGTCTCAAATCCCCAGGTCGCCCAGCAATACCGGCTGAACCTCGGCACCATCGTTGAAAGCCCGATGCTCAACCTGCGCATGGTCAAGCGCGGCGAAGGCGGCAGGATCGGCCGCGGCGGTGCGACGCTGGGCAAGGTCGAGGAATACTTCCTCGAGCAGCTTTCGCCCGGCGACACCTTCATCTTCGCCGGCAAGGTGCTACGTTTCGAGGGCATCCGCGAGAACGAGGCTGTTGCCTCGCAGGCCTTCTCGATGGATCCGAAGATCCCATCCTATGCCGGCGGCAAGTTTCCTCTTTCCACCTATCTGGCGGACCAGGTGCGCTCGATGATAGCAGATCCCGACCGCTGGCGCCGCCTGCCGGACCAGGTGCGCGACTGGCTGGCGATCCAGCAGGAAAAGTCGATGCTGCCGAAGCGCGACGAGCTCTTGATCGAGACCTTTCCGCGCGGAAGCCGCTGCTACATGGTGATCTACCCCTTCGAGGGACGACTGGCGCACCAGACGCTCGGCATGCTGCTGACCCGGCGCCTCGAGCGAGCCGGCGCCAAGCCTCTCGGCTTCGTCGCGACGGATTATTCGCTCGGCATCTGGGGCTTCGAGGACATGGGGCTGATGATCCGCAACGGCCGGCTCAGTCTTGCCGATCTCTTCGACGAGGACATGCTGGGCGACGATCTCGAAAGCTGGCTCGACGAATCTTTCCTTTTGAAGCGAACCTTCCGCAATTGTGCCGTGGTTGCAGGTTTGATCGAGCGCCGTCACCCGGGCAAGGAAAAGACCGGGCGCCAGGTCACGGTCTCGGCCGATCTGATCTATGATGTGCTGAGAACCCACGAGCCGGATCACATTCTGCTGCAGGCGACGCGGCAGGATGCGGCAAGCGGGCTTTTGGATATTTCCCGGCTTGGCGATATGCTGAGGCGAATCAAGGGCCATATCACGCATCGCGCGCTCGACCACATCTCGCCGCTGGCGGTCCCCGTCATGCTGGAGATCGGCAAGGAGCCAGTGCATGGCGAGGCGCATGATGCCGTGCTGGCGGAAGCCGCCGACGACCTGATCGCCGAGGCGCTGGCTTAGAATAAGTCCCGGATAGGTTTGCGCCGGCTTACCATCCGGAATGCCCGATACGGAGATAGGGAGCGACCCGAAAAGGAGCTTCCGAGACCAAGGACTGACCCGAGTGATGAACCGCCTGGCGCTTGCGCGTGAACTGAACGGACTGGCCGCGCGACCGGGCGTCGAGACTTCGGTCCACGGCGTTGCCGCCGTCTGCGATCCGCTCGGCGCGCTCTACATGCCCGATGCCGGCATTCTCGTCGTGTCCGACCTGCATCTCGAAAAGGGTGCGGCCTTCGCCCGTCGCGGCATGATGCTGCCGCCCTACGATACGCTGGCGACGCTGACTGTGCTTTCGGCCGTCATCACCCGCTACGACCCGAAGCTGGTGGTCTCGCTCGGCGACAATTTCCACGACCGCGTCGGCTCGGCGCATCTGCCCGAGTCGTTCCGCAGCCTGATTGCGGAAATGGCGCGCGGCCGCGAATGGATCTGGATCAACGGCAATCATGATCCTGACGGCACTGTCGATCTGCCGGGTGCTTCCGTCGATGAGATGCATTACGGCGGTCTGACCTTCCGCCACGAGCCGAGAGGCGGGCTGCAGCAGGGCGAGATCGCCGGGCACCTGCATCCGGCCGCAACCGTCCGCCGCCGCGAAAAATCCGTCCGCCGGCCGTGCTTTGCCACCGACGGCGCCCGCCTGCTGATGCCGGCCTTCGGCGTCTTGACCGGCGGCCTCGACCTTCGCCACAAGGCGATGAAGGGCCTGTTCGATCACACTGCGCTCATCGCCCACCTCCTTGGGCGTGACCGGATCTACTCAGTCAGGTTTGGCAACCTGGTGGGTTAAGCGCGCGATAGGCGACAGGCGTGCAAACCGCCGTCGCGCTATTCGCCGAAATAGTAGAGCGGCTGGCGAGTGAGCTCACCACGGCCGAGATGGCCGTACACATCGTTTCCCAGAATCCAGAAGGCAATCGCCTGCGTCTTCGTGTTGAAGATGTAGTCGCCGGAGATCCAGTGTTCCGCTTTGTTGCCAGAAAGCGCATACAGATAGTCGCCAACCTCATACATGACCGCCCGGTGCGAGTTGTAATCGTATAAGTAGCGCTCGGCCATCTATTCTCCTGATTCTATTTCGGAAAGAATCCCATGGTCCCGAATGTATTGTCAAACAATACTGCAGATGTACGAAGATCGACCCAATTTTGTTTGGTTCGTGTTGTATAGTGTTTCTATTGGACGTTCCCAGTGAAGGCCTTAATTGCACTCCTGCAATTGCCGTTGATAGGTCACTGCCATGTTGTTGAACCGCTGCGCCGTCTTCTGCAGCTGTGCATTCGAGCGCCAGTCGCCGCGCACGTAACCCTTCGGGCCGGAATAGTAGGCGAGATAGAGGTTGTAGGCATCGTTCAGGGGAATGCCGGTCACCTGGCTGTTTTGCGCGTGGTACCAGCCGATGAAGTCGATCGCATCGGCGAAGTTGGTGCGGCGCGCGGCCCAGCTGCCGGTGGCGGATTGGTAGTGATCCCAGGTGCCGTCGAGCGCTTGCGAATAGCCGTAAGCCGTCGAAGGTCGCGTCCACGGAATGAAGCCGAACAGCTTGGTGCGCGGTGGTCGCGCATAGGGCTGGAAGCCGGACTCGGTATACATGGTCGCCATCAGGATCGGAACCGGAACGCCATACTTGCGCTCCGTCTTTTCCGCCGCGCGCTGCCAGCTCGTGAACATCCCGTCGCGCTGCTCGAAGACCGCGCAGATGTTTCGGGTCTGTTTGGGAGCGGTCGCACAGCCGGCAACAAGTGCCAGAAGCACGAGAGCGGGGAGGGCACGGATACGCATTACAAGAACCTCTCGTTTCCGAGAGATTACTAACTCGTAAATATTAACGAGCGGTTTTTAGCGGAATGCGAGTTGCCACCTGCAAATGGCGGCAGTGCCGCTTAGGAGAGCAGCTTTTCCAATCCGGAATTTTGTCAGCGCCCGCCTGCGCTTTTCGACGCTTTGCTGCGTTAAAACGACGAAACCTCGCCGCTCGAAGAACAGTTTGGCCGTCAGGCCCGCTTCCCTTGCCAAACTGCCTGGCCCTGGGAGGCCGCACGAGCGTTGGTTCAAGTGTACTTTGCGCGTGGCCCAAAGGCATTTATTGTCGAAGAATGCCGGGCGCGGTTGGGAGTGTCTGATGTCGGCAGTGCCTTTCTCGAAGATTTCGACGCCGATCAACGCGCTGTTCGCCGCAATTGGTCTCCTGATCGTTGCTGCGCTGACGACGCCCAATCTCGCCGCGGAAGAGCAATTGGCCTTTGAGTTGCTGCTTGCGGCAATTTGGGTGGTCTATGTGCTCCAATTGGTTGGGACGTTGCTCTCACGTCGACAACGCCCGTCGAGCGGGGTGACGGCCCTTGTGATCGATTTGCTTGCCGTTCTGGTTCCGGTCGTTGCATTCCTGTTCGTTGGATCCCGCGATCGGAGCCTGTATTGCGCCATTTGGCTTCTCAAGCCGCTGCGGGACTCGAGCTTCTTCAGGCTGATGGCAAAGGTGGTTGCGAACGAATCGCGCAATCTGCTTGGCGTCACGTCGGTCTTCGGCATCGTTCTCTTTGGTGCCGCGCTGGCCGGTTATGTCATCGAGCGCGACGTCCAGCCAGACAAGTTCGGCAGCATCCCGCAGGCGATGTGGTGGGCCGTCGTGACGTTGTCGACGACCGGCTACGGCGACGAGATCCCGCAGAGCCTCGGAGGGCGGATACTGGCTGGCCTGGTGATGATGAGCGGTATCGGCATTTTTGCGCTTTGGGCCGGTATCCTCGCCACCGGTTTCTACGAAGAGGTTCGCCGTCAGGACTTTGTTCGCAACTGGCAACTGGTCGCCGCCGTACCTCTATTCCAGAAGCTCGGCGCTGCCGCACTCGTCGAGATCGTGCGGGCGCTGCGACCGCGCGTCGTCCCTGCCGGTAGCGTGATCTGTCGCAA
Organism: Rhizobium sp. 42MFCr.1; assembly: GCF_000377185.1. NCBI lineage: Bacteria > Pseudomonadati > Pseudomonadota > Alphaproteobacteria > Hyphomicrobiales > Rhizobiaceae > Rhizobium > Rhizobium sp. 42MFCr.1. The sequence goes on along the minus strand of NZ_KB897841.1, from coordinate 64,443 downwards.
GGGTGATATTGGCGATCAGATGTTCTTCATCGTCGAGGGGCGGGTCAGCGTGGCAACCCCCGATCATGCGGTGGAACTTGGCAGCGGAAGCTTTTTCGGCGAGATGGCGCTGATCACGGGCGAGCCGCGATCAGCAACTGTCAGTGCCGCAACTGAGGTGTCGCTGCTGTCGCTCTATGCGGTGGAGTTCCAGATGCTGTCGAGCAGCAGCCCCGAGATCGCAGAGACCATCCGCAAGACTGCGCTTGAGCGACGGGGCGGGCTGCCGAATGCTTGATCCAATCCCGCTGTGGCTGCGGCAGGGCCGCAGCCATTGACGCTCATGCTTGGACCGGCTCGTAGCGAAGGATCACTGCGCCGTTCTTCGTCGTCGTGCTGTCCAGTAGCCTCAGCGGAAGCTGCCAGTCTCCCGGTTTGAAATGTGGGTTGCCGCCGCCGAGGATGACAGGCACAAGGCACATGCGGATCTCATCCACCAGGCCTTCCTTCAGGAGCGAATCCGCCAGTTCGGCGCTGCCGAAAATGAAGATCGACTTGCCGGTTTCGGCCTTCAGCTTCTTGAGTTCCGAGACGGGTTCACTCACGACGCGGGTGGTTCCAGTCGGCCGTCGGCATCGACCTCGATACGGCTATCTTGGCAATGCCGTTCATATAGGTCTTGATCTTCTCGCCTTCCTCGTCCGTGGCGGTCGGCCAATAGGCGGCCATGCCCTCATATGTCTTGCGGCGAAGACGAGCAGGTCGCCCTCTTCGCCAAGAGGCTCGGAGTACTGTTGCAGTTCGGGACCCCAGACAAGAGTGTGAAAATCGATATCCCACGGCTTCGTCCCTTCGAAATAGCCGTCAAGCGTCATCGGATTCCAAACGATAAGCTTTCTCATCCCTTCGTCCTCCTCGAAACTGGTTGCAACTCGTAACTGGTTGAACGCTTGGTTGACTGATGGCAAAATGCAAGCAGTTTTTGGAGGTGCTAATGGACGACGCTCATCGCTCCGGCTGCCCGATCAATCTGACGCTCGAGGTCCTCGGCGATCGCTGGAGCCTCATCGTCATCCGCGACATCATGTTCGGCAATCGGCGCCATTTTCGCGAACTGCTGCAGAATTCGCAGGAGAAAATTGCCTCGAACATTCTGGCCGACCGCCTCCGCCGCCTAGTCGACAGGGGATTGCTGACGCGTGAGGATGATCCGACGCACAAGCAGAAGGCAATCTATAGCCTGACCGAAATGGCGATCCAACTCGTGCCCATCTTCGCGCACATGGGTGCGTGGGGTCGCAGGAATCTTCCGGTTACCGAGGAACTCTCCATTCGGGCGGAGCTTCTGGAGGAGGGGGGCACCGAACTCTGGGAGGAATTCATGGACGAGCTGCGCGCCAAGCATCTCGGCAAGAAGCTGCCTGCCCGTACGCCGTCCGTCCTCGCGCGCCTCACCGAAGCCTATCTCAGCGTCGTCGCCCGCAAGACGAAATCCGCCTGATCAATCCTTGCGGAACACCACGCTGGCACCCCAGCCGGTAATGAGCGCCAGGAAGACAGAAACCAGGCCGTAGGCAATCGGCTGCGAGTGAGCCGCGTCGGTAATCATCTGCTCGATGCCCGTCTTGATGACACGCAACGGCACCGACTTCTCAGTGATGAAATTGCCGCTCTTGAAGAGATAGGCTCGCACGGTATGCACGCCGTTCGGAATGTTTGCCGGCAACCGCAGGCTGGCTTTGAAAAGGCTGGAACTGACGAAACGCACGCCGCTCGGGTCGCGATCGTAGAGGCCGCCGTTTTCCTGCAGTCGGCGAAAGGCCTGCCGGAATTCGCCGAGATTGCTGGCGTTGCCGACGAAGCCGACCGGCGTCAGCGGGATGTGGTCGATGCCGATCCCCCTATCGGTGAGGTCGAGCGGCGTGGTGATGTCGTCAAGCATGCGCGAACTCGACATCGAATAGGAGTGCGGCACCGCCTCGAAGGTCATCGATCGCGTATTCATCCAGACGCCGAACACGCGCTCCTTCCGGCGCACGGTCGCGTTTTCTCGCGGCCCCTCGAGAACGACGACCACGTCATATTGGCCGATTGCCAACAGAAGACTGTCAGTGTTGGTCACGGCTCCAAAGATCGTCAGGTCCGCGCCCCGAAAATCCGAAGTGATGGCGATTTCGCTGGTGGAGGTGCCGATCTCCAGCCCTTCGGTCTTGCTCTGCGCGGCCTGGCCCGGGAGCAGCATCTGCGCCATTGCTGCGGTGGGCAGCAAGAGAACGATAGATAGAAGAGCAGCGAGGAAGCGGCGCATCAATTCGCTCCCATGACGACGGAGTAGACGTCCGCTGGGGTTACGACGAGCGCAACGGCAAGACGAAGGCCGACGGCAAGCACCAGCAGTCCGAGAAGCGCGCGAAGCTGCTCGCCGCGCAGCTTCTGTCCGACACGCACGCCATACTGCGCGCCGATCACGCCGGCAATCATTAGGAAAAAGGCGAGCACGATGTCGACCGAGAAGTTCGTCGCCGCCTGCACGACCGTCGTGTAGGCGGTCACGAAGATGATCTGGAACAGCGACGTGCCGACGACCACGTTGGTCGGAATGCGCAGGAGATAGATCATCGCCGGCACCATGATGAAGCCGCCGCCGACGCCCATGACCGATGTCAGGATGCCGATGCCGAAGCCGAGCGCGACGACCGGGATCACACTGAGGAAGATCTTCGACTTCTTGAACCGCATCTTCAGCGGCAGCTTGTGCACCCAATGGTGATGACCGGGGCGCCGTGGTGTCGGCGGCACGTTCTTCGCCGCACGGCGCATGGCACTGACGCTCTCGACCAGCATCAGTCCACCGACCGTGCCGAGAAAGACGACGTAAAGCAAGGAGATGATGAGATCGAGCTGACCGATCCGCCTGAGCAGCGAGAAGATCCAGATGCCGATTGTCGCACCGGTGAGACCCCCAATCAGCAGTACGGTTCCGAGCTTCAGGTCGAGCGATCCACGCCGAAAATGCGTGATGGCGCCGGATATGGAGGAGGCCACGACCTGATTGGCGCCGGTGGCGACGGCAACGACCGGCGGGATGTTGTAGAAGATCAGGAGCGGCGTGATCAGGAAGCCGCCGCCGACACCGAACATTCCGGAGAGAAAGCCGACGGCTGCTCCCATGCCGAGAATGATGAAGATGTTCACCGACAATTCTGCGATAGGCAGATAGATTGTCACAGCAGACCCCAATCTATGAACTGCCCCCACAGGCAGGCGTCTTACATCTTGTTCGAATGGTGCATCATACGGTGAAATCGTTGCCAGAGGATTTCGATTAGCGACACGCGATCCATTCGATAGCGTGATCACTCTCGAATATTCAGGCTTTTTTTGGGTTTTATGACAGACCTTTAGGGGGCGATCCCGACAAAGCGTGCCTAGTGCCGCATCCGGATCGCCGGTTGAATGCGAGACGCCTGCCGACTAGGGTCGGAGCAGGATTGTCCGGGGGATTCGCGTGAAGGCAGGATTGGTTCGTTGGTTGCTGATGGCGTGCGTCCTTCAGCCGGTTGCGGCGAAGGCGGAATGGCAGCCGATCGAAGAGGTGCGGACCTACGCGGTGACGGGCAGTTCCGGCGCAGCCTTGTACGATTCCATCGGCGAGCACGGTCCCGAGCTTGCCGGCGGTCGGGTGGTGGCGCACACGACTTTCAAGCTGACCTGGACCAGAAAATACGAGCGCCGGGGCGATGCCTGCGTGCTTGCCGTGGCGCGGCCGAAGCTGATCATCACCTACACGCTGCCGAAGCCGACCGGCAAGCTTCGCGCTGCCACCCAGGCAAGCTGGGCGACCTTCATTGCCGGCATCGAAACGCATGAGCGGGTGCACGGGGACTATATCGAGCAGATGGTCCGGGACATCGAGGCGATGAGCGTCGGCTTTTCCGCCGACAATGACCCGGATTGCCGCAAGATCCGGGTCGAACTCACCAAGCGGCTCGGCGAACTCTCGGCGCGACAGCGACAGCAGGGCCGCGATTTCGACAAGGCGGAGATGAGCGAGGGCGGCAATATTCGCCGCCTCGTCCTGCAGCTCGTGAACGGCCCCTGAGGGCCGTTCGAACCTATGGCGGTTCAGCCCAAAGCGGCAGCGGCCACCGGCGCGAGGTGCGGCCAGACCTCGAGGGCGCCGCGATAGATCATGCTCAGCGCCACGTAGACGATGATGGCAAGGCCGAGATAGGCGATCCAGTGGTAGCGGTTGAGCAGGCGCGCGATGAAGTTCGCCGCAATACCCATCATCGCAATCGACAGGATGAGGCCGATGACGAGGATCGTCGGATGTTCGCGGGCAGCCCCCGCAACGGCGAGCACGTTGTCGAGCGACATCGACACGTCGGCAATGACGATCTGGCTGGCTGCCTGGAAGAAGGTCTTCTTCGGCGCCGCCGCGTCGCCTTCGGCACCCTCCACTTCGCCGCTGCCGTTGCGCAGATCGCGCCACATCTTCCAGCAGACCCAGAGCAGGAGAATACCGCCGGCCAGCAGCAGGCCGATGATCTCGAGAAGCTGGACGGTAACGCTGGCGAGCGCGATACGCAGCACGGTGGCAGCAAGAATACCGACGAGGATCGCCTTCTTGCGTTGGTCGTCCGGCAATCCGGCGGCGGCAAGACCGATGACGACGGCGTTGTCGCCGGCAAGCACGAGGTCGATGAGAATGACCTGCAAGAGCGCCAGCAAGCCGGCCGAGGTGAAAATTTCCATAATCTGATAATCCCTGACATATGCGAAACGCCCGCCGGCGCGCCGATAACGCATAAATGATCGCTGATCGGCTGATCAAGGGGCGAGGACCTATTGTGGAAAAGTTCTGTCGCCCGTTGCAGTTCCGCCCGGTCGACAAACGACCTTCATTTTCCTGACGTAGAGTTCTTTGCATGGCCTGGGATTGGCCATTGCGCCGCGAACGTGCTAGCGAGAGCCGCAAAAAGCCCCGGCCGGCATGATCGAGGGGCGCAGCAACGCTTTCGGAATCCACGCAGACATGATTCGCATCGAGAATATCAGCAAGCAGAACAGCCACCGCATCCTCTTCATCGAAGCCTCCGCAGCCCTCAACAGAGGCGAGAAGATCGGCCTCGTCGGCCCGAATGGCGCCGGCAAGACGACGCTCTTTCGCATGATCACCGGGCAGGAGCAGCCCGATGAAGGCCAGGTCGCGGCCGAAAAGGGCGTGACGATCGGCTATTTCAATCAGGATGTCGGCGAGATGGCCGGCCGTAGCGCCGTGGCCGAGGTCATGGAAGGTGCTGGGCCTGTCAGCGTCGTCGCGGCCGAGTTGCGTGAACTCGAAGTGGAAATGGTCGATCCCGACAAGCTCGACGAAATGGACCGGATCATCGAGCGCTATGGCGAAGTCCAGGCACGGTACGAGGAACTGGACGGCTACGCTCTGGAAGGGCGTGCGCGCGAAGTGCTGGCAGGCCTGAGCTTCACCCAGGAAATGATGGACGGTGATGTCGGCGGACTGTCGGGCGGTTGGAAAATGCGCGTGGCGCTCGCCCGCATTCTTCTGATGCGTCCGGATGTCATGCTGCTCGACGAGCCGAGCAACCACCTGGACCTGCAAAGCCTGATCTGGCTGGAAGAATTCCTGAAAACCTATGACGGGGCGCTTCTGATGACCTCGCACGACCGCGAGTTCATGAACCGCATCGTTGGCAAGATCATCGAGATCGACGCCGGCTCGTTGAACAGCTACTCCGGCGATTACGGGTTCTACGAACAGCAGCGGGCGCAGAACGAGAAACAGCAGCAGGCGCAGTTCGAGCGCCAGCAGGCGATGCTTGCCAAGGAAATCAAGTTCATCGAGCGTTTCAAGGCGCGCGCATCGCACGCCTCGCAGGTGCAGAGCCGCGTCAAGAAGCTGGAGAAGATCGACCGGGTCGAGCCACCGAAGCGCCGCCAGACGGTCGCCTTCGACTTCCTGCCGGCCCCGCGCTCCGGCGAAGACGTGATCAACCTCAAGAACGTCCACAAGAAGTACGGCAGCCGAACCATTTACGAAGGCCTGGACTTCATGGTCCGCCGCAAGGAGCGTTGGTGCATCATGGGCATCAACGGTGCCGGCAAGTCGACCCTGCTGAAGCTGGTTGCTGGTTCCGCCGAGCCGGACCAGGGCAGCGTTGCCCTCGGCGCCAGCGTCAAGATGGGCTATTTCGCCCAGCACGCCATGGATATCCTCGATGGCGAGCGGACAGTGCTGGAATGGCTGGAGGATTCCTTCCCGCAGGCAGGGCAGGCGCCGCTGAGAGCGCTGGCCGGCTGCTTCGGCTTCTCCGGCGACGACGTCGAAAAGAAGTGCCGCGTGCTGTCGGGTGGCGAAAAGGCGCGGCTTGTCATGGCCAAGATGCTCTTCGATCCGCCGAACCTGCTGGTGCTCGATGAGCCGACCAACCACCTGGACCTCGACACCAAGGAAATGCTGATCAAGGCGCTGTCGCAATACGAGGGCACGATGCTGTTTGTCTCGCACGACCGGCATTTCCTCGCGGCGCTTTCCAACCGCGTGCTGGAACTGACGCCTGACGGCATCCACCAATATGGCGGCGGCTACACGGAATACGTCGAGCGCACCGGTTACGAGGCACCTGGCCTGCGGGGCTGAGGGTAGCGGGGCGCCGGTCGACCTGCAGGTTCGATGCGAGCCGCTATCGTGACGGCCACTGCACGGGCCTCGCCGGGGTCCTTCAAAGGTCGCCGTTACGATCGGCAATTCGGCGCTGCCGGGCAGGCCGTAGCGACCGGGGAAGGCGGCGAGCCGCGGCCGGAGTTCCGGTTGCCGCAGCGCCGCCTCAGCCAGGCGACGTTCCAGATCGCGGAACTCCTCCGTGTCGTCAGCAGTCGTCTGTTGCATCGTTCCCATCATTCGAAGGATGGTCTGGCGCCGGTCCTCATTGGCGCGCGTTCAAGGCGGGAAGTAAGGGTGATAGCCGGCATCGTGGTGCATCTGTGCCGCCGTCAGCCTGCCCCTGCAGGCCCGGGCACGACGGCAGGTGGCGATGGAGCAATCTTTCCAGAAGCCGCACTCGCTGGCGGCCAGCCGTGTGATGACGCATCCGCCGGATCGCGCCTTTTCCTCGCCATCGACCAGTCCGCCATCCTCGAAATTCATGGCCTCGACGACGGCGAGCACGTCGACAACGGGCAGGGCGAGAAGTCTTTTCAGGAACAGGCTGCTTCGCATGCGTCTCCTCCACGGCAGCTCCGCCGCCATGTTTTCGACCATCGATCCGGAGAGCCCACGCAAATGCGGAACCTCACTGGTTAGATTTATTGTGGCTCCGCATTTGCGTGGCCTTCGGCGTTCTTCGGGATATCCCTACCCCTTCAGGCGATCGCCTCGTCTCGCTGCGTCCGAGCAGATCGGCCCGAACTTGCATGGCTGAACCAAACCGGATGCTGGAACATCCGGGGGAGACTTGTGATGGCAGCGGTCTAATGCCGATGCCCGGCTTTCGCCTCCCTGCCTTCGACTACACGTTACAGCCTCCGGCAGGGCGCCGGCTCCCGCCTGCCCGCGAAAGTCTCGCGAAACACCCCGGCGACGGAAGCGGGAGGATTTTAGGCACGGGGCCGGGGAGCGAGGATGAGAGATCGGATAAGTGATTGATATGGCTTAACTCGGCGCTGTTTTGCTCCGTTGAGGCACCATGCACTCGATCGGATATTGCATCAGCATATCCCGATTTCGCATGGTCGGACCCGCCTCTAGTCTGCAGATGGGATACTGGTCACATTTACCGTAACGTACTTCCGTATTGAGCCCCGCAAGCATTCACTCCGGATGACGCATCAAGATCGGAGGAGGCCTGCCATGAGGTCTATCGCGCTACTATGCATGCTGCTGCTCGCCGGTCCGGCACTTTCGGCAGATAGGACCGCACGGCAGGTGTTCGACCAGGAGATCGAGCGGAATGCAGTCCAGGCGGCAGTTTGGGGCATACCCGTCGTCAACTACGATCTGATGCGGCAGGAGATGCTTGAGAAGACGCCCGGCAAGGTCGGACAGGTCATCTATTGGGGCCGCCCGCTGGACTGGATGAACCAGACGCTGACGCCCAATCCGGACGCTCTCTACTTCATGGTTTTCTTCAGCACGAAGGACGGCCCCGTCGTTCTCGATCTGCCGCCGGCGGAGGAAAAGGCCTCCTTCAACGGCAATATCGTCACCGCATGGCAATTGCCGCTCGAGGATGCCGGTCTGCTCGGATACGACAAGGGCAAAGGCGGCAAGTTCGTGGTCCTGCCGCCGGGTTACACGGACAAGCTGCCGGACGGGTTCATTCCGCTGCGGTCCGAGGTCTACGGCGGCTACATGCTGTTTCGTTCGAACCTTGCGAGCCATGGTGATGCCGATGTCCAGGCCTCCATCGACTACGGCAAGAAGCTGAAAATCTATCCGCTGTCGGCCGCCGCCAATCCGACGGAGACCGTTTTCTCCGACGTGAAGGATGTTCTGTTCGATTCCACGATCAGATGGGACGCGAGCTTCTTCGACAATCTGAACCGTGTCGTACAGGAAGAGCCGTGGATCTCCCGCGACCGCGTGATGATCGACCAGCTGAAATCGATCGGCATAGAGAAAGACAAGCCGTTTGAGCCCGATCGCCACACCAAATCCCTGCTGACCAAGGGCATCAAGGAGGCCGAGACCCTACTGGAGGCGAAATACGATGCCGGTCTGCCGCCCTTCTTCAGCGAGAAGAGCCGCTGGACCTTCCCGGCCTATCCCGATCTCATCAACGCCATGCAATCTGATTTCGCCGAACAGGACGCCTATCCGGTCGATCATCGCGGCGTTGCCTACAGCTATGCCTATATCGGCATCAAGAGGCTCGGGGCCGGTCAGTTCTATGCGATCTCGATCCGCGACAAGGATGGCAATGCCTTCGACGGCGGCAAGACCTATCGTCTCCATGTGCCTGGCAATGTTCCCGTCCAGCAATATTGGTCGGTGACGGCCTATGACCGGCAGACGCACGCGCTGATCAAGAATGTTGCGCGTGCCAGCCGTTCGTCGCAGATTCCGGAACTGGTGAAGAACGGAGACGGATCCGTCGATCTCTATTTCGGTCCCAAGGCCCCCAAGGGCAAGGACACCAATTGGGTGCCGACCGATCCGAAGCGGCAGTTCGAACTGATGTTCCGCGCCTACGGCCCGACGAAGGAGTTTTTTGACAAGAAGTGGGTGTTGTCGGATGTCGTCAGGGTCGCCGCGCCCTAGGTGTCAGCACGAGGGCCCATTTATGACTGGCATCGTGAGCCAAGAGCTCGCATGACGGATACAGAAACGATCATCATCGGTGCGGGACCGGCAGGATTGGCCTGCGCCGTGGCGCTGCAGGCGCGTGGACGCCCGTTTCTGGTGCTTGAGAAAGGCGACACGCTGGCTGCCTCCTGGCATCGCCACTACGACCGCCTTCGGCTGCATACCCACAAGATGCACTCGGCTCTGCCGGGAATGCCAATGCCACGGCGGTTTCCGAAGTATCCCTCGCGGCAGCAGGTGATCGAGTATCTCGAAACCTATAGCTCCTCGAACGACATCGAGGTCAGGTTCGGCGTGCGCGCGACGACGATCCGCAAGGACAAGGCGTGGATTGTCGAGAGCTTCGAGGGGGCATTCGAGGCGAGCAATGTCATCCTCGCGACCGGGCTTTCGAACGCGCCGATAAGGCCGTCCTGGGAGGGGCAGGAGCTGTTTTCGGGCAAGCTTCTGCACTCCTCGGAGTTCCGGAATGCCGCGGAGCTTGCAGCCGAGCGGGTCCTCGTCGTCGGCTTCGGCAACTCCGCCGGCGAGATCGCTCTCGAATGCGCCGAGGCCGGCCTTCATGTCGCCATGTCCGTGCGTGGTCCGGTCAACGTCGTGCCGCTCGAGCTGTTCGGCGTGACGACCGCCAGCATTGCCATCGCCCAGCGGTTCCTTCCCTATCGCCTAGTCGACGCGGTGAACGCGCCGATCCTCAGCCTGCGTTTTGGGGACCTCGGGGCGTTCGGAGTGGAAAGGGCAAAAGGCGGGCCGCTGGCCGGCATTATCGAAAGGGGCCGCACGCCGATGATCAACATCGGCACGATCGAGCGGATCAGGTCGGGGGATATCAAGGTGTTCCCTGCCGTCACGAGTTCCGACGATCGCCAGGTGCAATTCGCGGATGGCCGCTCCGGCATTTTTGACGCGATCGTCCTTGCGACCGGCTATCGGCCGGAGCTCGAGGCGCTGCTGGCCGACTTCAAACAACGATTTGGCGGCGCCGACGGTCCCGCGCGCGGAGATCTCCAGCCGGCGAATGATGGCCTCTACTTTTGCGGCTTCACCGCCGTTCCAACCGGCCTTCTCCGGGAAATCGGACTTGAGGCCGAGAAGATCGCGGCCTCCATCGCCGGCCAATGATGTGTCGTCCATCGCCCGGGGCCGGCTTTGTGTTGCCGAGCCTGCGACGGTTGGACCAGCCGTTCAGGCTGGCGTCAGACGTGCTGCCTACATGAAGCGCGGGCTGCAACGGAAAGGCTGATTTGATGAACAGGTACGCATGGTACGCTCTCGCCGCATCTGCCGCGATCGCAACCGCTTCGCCGTCATGGGCGGCTACGACTGTGAAAGTGACCGAAGGCGGCGAGGGCGGCGGGCCGATGACCCTGACGCTCGACCAGGCCACGATCAAGGCAGGGGAAACGATCTTCGCGGTTCACAACGACGCGATGACCGAGGAGCACGAGATGGTGCTCGTCAAGCTGAAGTCCCCGGACCAGAAGGTTCCGTTGATTGCATCCAGGCATAGGGTCGATGAAAAGCAGCTCAAGAGCATCGGCGAAGTCTCGGACCTAAAGCCGGGAGCGGACGGGCAGTTGAAAACGAAGCTCGCTCCCGGCGCCTACCTGCTTCTGTGCAATATCAAGGGGCATTACGAGGCGGGCATGCAGGCCAGCCTTACCGTGACCAAGTAGCCGCGAGATCGAAAGCCAGCCGAAAGCACCGCTGGCTTTGATGACAGGTGCCAGAGGCGGCTTACGCCGCCTCCTTATCCTTTGCGTAAGGGTCGAAGCGGCCGTAGAAGGTCTCGCCCTTGGCCGCCATGTCCTCAAGCAGCGCCGTCGGCTTGAAGTGTGCACCGTAAGCTACGGCTAACGTTTCACATAGCTCCACGAAGGCCTTCACGCCCATCCCGTCGACGTAGGAGAGCACGCCGCCGGTATAAGGCGCGAAGCCGAAGCCGAGGATGGAGCCGACGTCGGCCTCGCGCGGATCGGTGACGATGCCTTCCTCGATGGTGCGGGCTGCCTCCAGTGCGATGGTGACGAGGAAGCGCTGCTTCAGCACCTCGACATCGACGTCTTCCGCCTTCATCTGCGGGTAGAAGGTCTTCAGCTCGGGCCAAAGCGACTTCTTGGCCGGTTTCGCCGGATAGTCGTAGAAGCCCTTGCCGTTCTTGCGGCCGCGGCGGTCGAGCTCGTCGACCATCTTGTTGATCAGCGCCATATGTTCAGGATCGACGGCGGCTTCGCCGAGATCGGCGACGGTGGCCTTGAGGATTTTCTGCGACAGATCGATCGCCACCTCGTCGTTCAATGAGAGCGGGCCGACCGGCATGCCGGCCATCTTGGCAGCATTCTCGATCATCGCGGGCGGGACGCCCTCGATCAGCATGTCGTAGGCTTCGTGGATATAGCGGAAGACGCAGCGGTTAACGAAGAAGCCGCGGGTGTCGTTGACGACGATGGGCGTCTTCTTGATTGCGGCGACGTAATCGAGTGCCACCGCCAGCGCCTTGTCGCCGGTCTGCTTGCCAAGAATGACCTCGGTCAGCATCATCTTCTCGACCGGCGAGAAGAAATGCACGCCGATGAAATCGGCAGGGCGCTTGGAGTTCTTGGCAAGGCCTGAAATCGGCAGGGTCGAGGTGTTGGAAGCGAAGATGGCGCCTTCCGGCAGCACGGCTTCAACCGCCTCGATCACGGCCTTCTTGACCTCACGGTCTTCGAACACGGCTTCAATGACGAGATCAGCATCCTTGAGGTCGGCATAGTCCGCGGACGGGACGATGCGCGAAAGCAGCGCCGCACCGTCATCCTGCGTAAGGCGTCCCTTACTGATTGAGTCCTTCACCAGGCCTTCACCGACGCCCTTGCCCTTGGCCGCCGCTTCGATGTCGCGGTCGATGAGGGTGACGGGGATGCCGGCGGCGGCGGTTACATAGGCGATCGAGGCTCCCATGAAACCGGCGCCGACGACACCCACTTTCTTCAACTCCGTTTTCGGGATTCCGGCGGGGCGGCGGGCCCCTTTGCCGAGCTCCTGCATGGAGATGAAGAGCGAACGGATCATCGAGAAGGCTTCGCTGGTCTGCAGGATCTCGGTGAAATAGCGCTGTTCGATCTTGAGGCCGGTGTCGAAAGGCACCTGTAGGCCTTCATAGACGCATTTGAGGATTGCGAGTGCTGCCGGGTAGTTGCCCGCCGTTTCGCGGCGCAGGATCGCCGGTGCGGCCGGCCAGAGCTGCGCTGCCGCAGGCGTCCAGATACCGCCGCCGGGCGCCTTGAAACCCTTTTCGTCCCAAGGCGCGACTGGCTTGAGGCCGTCCTTGATCATCTGCTTGGCAGCCGGGATCAGCTGATCCGGCTCGACCACCTGATGCACGAGGTTCATCGCCTTGGCGCGTGCTGCTGTCAGCGACTGGCCTGTCGTCATCATCTGCAGGGCCGACTGGGCGTCCGCCAGGCGCGAGACACGCTGCGTGCCGCCGGCACCGGGGAAGATGCCGACCTTGACCTCGGGCAGCGCGATCTTCACCGACTTGGCATTCGAGGCGACGCGGCCATGGCAGGCGAGCGACATTTCGAAGGCGCCGCCCATGCAGGTGCCGTTGATCGCCGAAACCCAGGGCTTGCCGGAGGTTTCGACTTTGCGGAAGAGGCCGGTCATGCGGCCGACGAGATCGAACAGCTTCTGCGCAGCGCCATCGGGATTGGCGGCCTTCTCCTGCTGATAGAGCGAGAACATCGACTTGATCATCGAGAGGTCCGCGCCGCCCGAGAAGCTCGACTTGCCCGAGGTGATAACCGCGCCCTTGACGGCGCTATCGGCAACGACGGCATCAACGATGGCGTTCAACTCGTCCATCACCTCTTCGGTGAAGACGTTCATGGATTTGCCGGGCATGTCCCAGGTGACGAGAGCGATGCCGTCCGCGTCGGTTTCGACGGTGAAGTTCTTGTAGGTCATCGTCTCTCTCCCTTAGACGCGTTCGATGACGGTTGCGGTGCCCATGCCGGCGCCGATGCAGAGCGTGACGAGCGCGGTGTTGAGGTCGCGCCGCTCCAGTTCGTCCAGCACGGTGCCCAGGATCATCGCGCCGGTGGCGCCGAGCGGATGGCCCATGGCGATGGCGCCGCCGTTGACGTTGATCTTGTCGTGCGGGATCTCGAAGGCCTGCATGTAGCGCAGCACGACGGCGGCGAAGGCTTCGTTGAGCTCGAAGAGATCGATGTCGGCGAGCGACATGCCTGATCGTTTCAGAAGCTTTTCGGTGACGTCGACAGGGCCGGTCAGCATCAGCGCCGGGTCGGAGCCGATATTGGCAAAGGCCTTGATGCGGCCGCGGGGCTTGACGCCCATGCCTTCGCCGCCGGCCTTCGAGCCGAGCAGCACGGCGGCCGCGCCATCGACGATGCCGGAGGAATTGCCGGCGTGGTGAACGTAGTTGAGGCGCTCGACCTCCGGATGCGCCTGGATGGCGACGGCTTCGAAGCCGCCCATCTCGCCCGGCATCTGGAAGGAGGGGTTGAGCGCCGCCAGCGCCTGCATGTCGGTGCCTGGGCGCATGTGCTCGTCATGGGCAAGGATAACAAGGCCGTTCTGGTCCTTCACAGGAATGACGGAGTTCTTGAAGTAGCCCTTCTCCCAGGCATTCGCAGCGCGCTTCTGGCTCTCGACGGCATAGGCATCGACGTCGTCGCGCGAGAAGCCGTATTTGGTGGCAATCAGATCGGCGGAGACGCCCTGCGGCATGAAATAGGCCGGGAAGTTCACCGACGGATCCATGAACCAGGCGCCGCCGGACATGCCGAGGCCGACGCGAGACATGCTTTCGACGCCGCCTGCGATGACGATGTCATCGGCGCCCTGGGCGATCTTCGCCGCGCCGAAATTCACTGCGTCGAGGCCGGAAGCGCAGAAGCGGGAGATCTGCATGCCGGGCGCCTTGGTGGAGTAGCCTGCCTCGAAGGCGGCCCCACGCGGGATGACCGCGCCTGCTTCCATCACTGGATCGACGCAGCCCATGACGATGTCATCGACCGTTGCCGTATCGAGCCCGTTGCGGTCGCGGATCGCCTCCAGCGTCTTGGCGGCAAGCCGCACCGACGGCACCTCGTGCAGCGAGCCATCCTTCTTGCCGCGGCCGCGTGGCGTGCGCACGTGGTCGTAAATGAAAACCTCGGTCATTCCTCTATCTCCCTATCGGCGGCAAGCGCCGTTGAACTCAAAAGGCCTCGGCGGCCAACGTCATCATCGTTTCCGCGCCGGTCTCGATGCGGGCCTTGCGCAGTGCCGTTTCCGGCATGATCCGCTCCATGAAGAAACGGGCTGATATCAGCTTGTTGCGCAGGAATGTTTCGCGTTCGGTTTCTCCAGCGGCAAGGCCATCATTGGCAGCCTTGGCCATCTTTGCCCACATGTAACCGAGCACGACGAGGCCGAAGAGATGCATGTAGTCGGTGGAGCCGGCGCCGGCATTGTCGGGCTTGGCCATGGCGTGCTGCATGAACCACATGGTCGCCGCCTGCACGTCGTTCAACCCCTTCTTCAGGTTCTTGGTGAAGAAGGCCATCTGTTCTTCGTTGCGGTTCTCCTCGCAGAAATCGCCGATTTCCTTGAACAGCGCCATGACGGCGCGGCCGCCGTTCTGGCCGAGCTTGCGGCCGACCAGGTCGAGCGCCTGAATGCCGTTGGCGCCCTCGTAGATCATGGCGATGCGCGCGTCGCGCACATACTGGCTCATGCCGTGCTCTTCGATGTAGCCGTGACCGCCGAAGACCTGCTGTGCCATGACCGCGTGGTCGAAGCCCTTGTCGGTCAGGACGCCCTTCAGGATCGGCGTGACGAGGCCGAGAATGTCGTCGGCGGTCTGGCGCTCCTTCTCGTCCGCCGAACGGTGGGCGATGTCGGATTTCAGGGCCGTCCACAGCAGGAAGGCGCGGCCTGCCTCATTGAAGGCGCGGATCGTCATCAGCGAGCGGCGGATATCCGGATGCACGATGATCGGGTCGGCTTTATTGTCCGGCGCCTTCGGGCCTGACAGTGAACGGCCCTGGATGCGCTCGCGGGCATAGTTGACGGCGTTCTGATAGGCGACTTCGGAGATCGCCAGTCCCTGCAGGCCGACGCTGAGACGCGCCTCGTTCATCATCACGAACATGGCGCTGAGACCCTTGTTCTCGGCACCGATGAGGAAGCCGGTTGCCCCGTCATAATTCATGACGCAGGTGGCGTTGCCGTGAATGCCCATCTTGTGCTCGATCGCACCGCAGGAAACCTGGTTGCGCGCACCGACCGTGCCGTCCGCCTTGACCAGGTACTTCGGCACGATGAACAGCGAAATGCCCTTCGTGCCTTCAGGTGCGCCCTCGATGCGCGCCAACACCAGATGCACGATGTTGTCGGTCATGTCGTGCTCGCCGGCCGAGATGAAGATCTTCTGGCCTGACAGCTTGTAGCTGCCGTCTGCCTGCGCCACCGCCTTGGTGCGCAGCAGGCCGAGATCGGTGCCGCAATGCGGCTCGGTGAGGTTCATGGTGCCGGACCATTCGCCGGAAACCATCTTCGGCAGATAGGTCTGCTTCTGCTCCTCCGAGCCATGCACGAAGATCGCCGCGATCGCGCCCTGGGTGAGCCCCGGGTACATCATCAGCGACATGTTGGCGGAGGAGGTGTATTCGCCGACGGCGGCATGCAGTGCGTAGGGAAGACCCTGGCCGCCGAATTGCTCGGGAACCGCAAGGCCAGTCCAGCCGCCATGGCAATAGGCGTCATAGCCGCCCTTGAAACCATCGGGCACCGAGACCGAGCCGTCTTCATGGCGCACGCAGCCTTGCTGATCGCCGGAATAGTTCAGCGGGAAAAGCACTTCCTCGGCAAGCTTTGCCGATTCTCCGAGAATCGCCTCGATCATGTCAGGCGTCGCGTCGGCAAACCCCGGAAGATTGTTGTAGCGTTCCAGGCCGAGCACGTCGTTCAGCACGAAAAGCGTGTCGTTTACCGGGGCCTTATAGACTGGCATCGTTCGAATTCCTCCAATTCGGCACGCCGGACGAAGCCGGCATTTGAGAGTCTCTTACAAAATATTGACGTTTGCGTAAACGTCAAATTTCGCGCTTGCTCGAATTTGTGATGCGATTGTGTGGTGCGGTGTCGGGAAGGGCCGACCGGGAACGTCCTTGGGGTGTCGAACCTTTCATCAGAGCAACAACGAGGAGGACAATCCATGCTCAAGGTCAGTTCGAATCTCTGGTTTGAGAAGGACGTCCAGCAGGCCGTCGAATTCTATGTGGCAACGATCCCGAATGCGTCCATGGGGCGCACGACCGTGCTTCCGGCCGAGACGCCGAGCGGCCCGCCCGGCAGTGTCATCATCATCGAGTTCAAGCTCGGGCATCAGGATTTCGTGGCCATGCAAGCCGGTCCGCTTGATGCGTTCAACCATGCATTCTCGATCTCGGTACAATGCGAGACGCAGCAGGAGATCGACCGGATCTGGAGCACCTTCCTGGAGAACGGCGGCGTGGAGGAGCAGTGCGGCTGGCTGCGGGACCGATGGGGCCTGTGTTGGCAGATCGTTCCGCGCGTGCTGAGTGAGATGATTGCCGATCCCGACCGGGAGCGCGCCAAGCGTGTCACCGAAGTCCTGCTCGGCATGGTGAAGCTCGATATCGCGAAGCTCGAAGCAGCCTACCGGTAGCTCTTGATGGCAGTTTTCGGTCGTGGCGGTGCGGGAACGGCAATCTTGTGGGTCGTGTGCGGGCATTGAAAACGCCTGCAACTCTAGCCGTGCGGATGCGGTTTGCGGCCTCTCGCAGAACCTCATCGCCGGCGTGACGGCCGAGCCTGTCATTGATGCCATTGAAGCCATCCATATCGAGATAGAGCGCCCCAAAGGTCTCGTTCGCCGTCAGCGCGGCTGTTTCTCCGTCATCGATGCGTCGGCACATACAATGATGCGATGGGGGCTGAGGGCAAGTGCATAGCGGCGTTCCTAAATGTGGACAACGCCCACACTGCGCGTGAGGCTTTCGTCTAAGCTTTGCAGGAACTGTTTGCTTCCGGGGGAAGACAGGCTAGATTTCACAAGGCAGACTGATGAAAGAGCTTTGGAGGAGCGATTTTATGAGACGGATGTGGCCGGAGGAGTTCAATTCCATTCTCGATGGAGCCGAGGAAGTCACGCTGGAGCTGCCGGCGGTGGAGCACGAAGACGGCTCACGCAGCGAGGCGGTGAGCCGCAAGGCCCTGAAGGTCCGCATGTCCATGGAGGACTACGAGCGCATCTGGCCGCTGGCCGAAATGCGCTACCGTCTCGATGGCAAGATGGCCGGCAAGGCGATCACCTTGATCACCACCAATCCGCACTATCATCGGTGGCACCCCGCCGATGGCGGCAGCGTCGACAATGTTTCCGACAGCGGCCGCCACTACACGACGAAGTACGTCGTCGTGCATTTCCTGCTCGACGATGTGAGGGAAACGGCGGCGGCCTGAGCCGCCGCTAGGCTCCAGGTTCACGCGGCGTCCAATGCCTGTTGCAGGTCGGCGACGAGATCGTCCGGATGCTCGATGCCGATCGACAGGCGGATGGTCGATTCCAGGACGCCGATCCGCTGGCGGACGTCGGCCGGCACACCCGAATGCGTCATCGTTGCCGGATGGCTGGCGAGCGATTCCGTGCCGCCGAGGCTGACCGCGAGCTTGAAGATCTGCAGGGCGTTCAGGAACTTGAACGAGGCCGGCTGGCCGCCAACGATATCGAACGAAAAGGTCGATCCCGCACCGCTGCACTGCGCCGCGAAGGTCCGCCCGACCGGCGAATTGGCGTCGTGATAGGGCAGGTAGTGGATCCCCTCGACCTTTGGATGCTCGCGCAGGAAGTCGGCAACGACGCGGGCGTTGTTGTTGGCCCGCTCCATGCGGATCTGCAGGGTCTCCAGCGAGCGGCCGAGCATCCAGCAGGAGTGCGGGTCAAGCTGCGTGCCGATCGCGCCGCGCAGTGCCTTGACCTGCTTCATGACGGCCTTCGAGCCGAGGGCAGCACCCGCGATCAGGTCCGAGTGGCCGCCGACATACTTGGTCAGCGAGTAGAGCGAGATATCGGCGCCGTGCTCGATCGGCCGCTGGAAGACAGGGCCAAGCAGCGTGTTGTCGCAAGCAATAACAGGCGTGTGTCCCTGTTTCCTGCCGATCGCGTCTGCGACACGGCGGATCATTGCGACGTCGACGAGGCTGTTTGTCGGATTGGCTGGCGTCTCGACAAGGATGACAGACACCCGGCCCTTGGCCATGGCTTGTTCCGCAGCCGCTTGCACCGATGCCTCGCTGACGCCATCGGCAAAGCCCACCGCCGCAACGCCGAGATTGAGGAAGGTCTTGGCCAGCAGGGTTTCCGTTCCACCGTAGAGCGGCTGGGAGTGGAGCACGGCATCGCCGGGACGAACGAAGGCCAAGAGCGTCGTGGCGATCGCCGACATACCTGACGAAAATAGGGCGCAGCTTTCTGTTCGCTCGTACACGGCAAGCCGGTCCTCGACGATCTCGCTGTTGGGGTGATTGAAGCGCGAATAGACGAGCCCCGCGCCTTTGCCTTCTGGCGGTTCCTTGCGGCCGGAGACGTAGTCGAAGAAGTCGCGGCCGTCCTCGGCGGACTTGAAGACGAAGGTCGACGTCAGGAACACCGGTGGCTTTACCGCCCCTTCCGACAATTCCGGATCGTAGCCATAGTTCAGCATCTGCGTTTCGGGATGCAGGGCGTGGTTGCCGATATGAGTCTTGGAAGGATGCGGTGCGGTCATTGTCGTCTCCTCGCGAGATGCCGTGATGCTCGCAAATTATATCAGAACGCGCGGACTGTTCTTGCTATTTGCCGCGCGGCTATGCTCTATAAAGCAACTTATTGCGGAGAATGGCGAATTGTGACGCAGAAAATTGCTGACGATATGGATCGGAAAATCCTCAAGGAGCTGATGAGCGACGCTCGCCTTCCCAACAACGAGCTTGCCGAGCGTGTCGGGCTTTCTGCGTCCGCCTGCCTGCGCCGTCTGCGCCGGCTGGAGGATGCTGACATCATTCAGGGCTACACGACACTCGTCGATCCCACCATTGACGGCTGGACGATGACGGCGCTGGCGTCGGTTCGGCTCAGCCGCCAGCACGAGGACGAAATCCAGATGTTCGAGAGCGCGGTTCGCGGGTGGGACGAGGTACTGGAGTGCCATCTCGTCACCGGATCGCGCGACTACGTGCTGAAGGTGATGAGTTCAGGCCTCGAGGACTACGAACGGTTCATCAAGGGAAAGATCGCCCGGCTGAAATGCGTCGATACGATCGAAACCAGCTTCGTGATGAATACGATCAAGGCGCGGCGGGTGTAGTATCCGCAAGCTTGTCACGATCCGGGCATCTATTTCGTTAGGCGCCGCATGCTGGGGGCGGATGGCTGACATCGGTGCCCGCAGTGCCGGCGTGTTTCAACGCGATCATTGCGGCGCAGGCTGCATGTGGTGGATCGGGCTGCCGTCCACAGCCACCGCCTGCGCATCCTCGAGTTTCTTGATGTCGTCCTCGCTCAAGGTCGGGCGATCCACCTTGATCGTCAGCTTGTTGAGCTTGGCAGTCAGCGCGAAGGGCGGCGAGTAGTCGGCATCGTTGACGCCCGTTAGCGTGTCGGAACCGACGTCGAAAGCCTCATCCCACTGCAGGATCATCGGAAGGGTGTGTTCCATCTTCTGGGTATCCACGACCTTGCCGTCCACCTTGAGTGTGCCCGTGCCCGATCGGCCGACGCCGCTCATGTTTTGAAGGCGAGCGTTCCGATGCCGAGGCCATCATACTGGAAGTCGAATTCGAGCATGTGCTTGCCGGCAGTGAGCGCATCCGGCCCTTGCCATTTCACCCGCTTCAGATCGACCAGGTTCCAGAGGAACACCGGCTTGCCCTTGAGAAGATAGAAGCCGTAACCGGCGAAGCGGCCTCCCGAAGTCAGGATCATGCCTTCAGCGTCCCCCTGTGGCACGTCGATGTCGGCGGTGATCGTGTAGGAGCTGTTGAGCAGGGACGGAGAGTCGCCCTGCGGCAGGCCCGTCATCGGATGCGTGTAGGTGAACTCGGTGCGGCCGGCCGTGATGTTCGGGCGCGGGGCGACGATGCGTGCGGCGACCGAGGCGTCCATCGGGAAGACCTCGTATTTCTTCGCCTCGGCGAGGAAGAGATCCTTCATCGCCTTGACCTTGTCGGGATTCTCAGCGGCGACGTCCTGCGACTGGCTGAAATCCTTGCTCAGATCATAGAGCTGAAGGACCTGGTTGTTTAGCGGGTCCGGGTTGGCGGTGCCGAAGGCTTCCCAGGGCGCACGGTTTACCTTGGTGCTGAGCAGCCAGCCGTCATTGTAAAGGGCCCATTGGCCGAACATCTCGAAATACTGCGTCTTGTGGCGAGTCGGCGCCTTGGCATTCACCTTGTCGAAAGTATAGGCGAAACTCGTTCCCTCGATCGGCGCCTGCTTGATGCCGTCCACCATGTCCGGCGCCGGAATGCCTGTTACCTCAAGCAGCGTCGGGACGATATCGATCACGTGCATGAATTGCTCGCGCAAGCCACCCTTGTCGGTAATCCGTGCCGGCCAGGAGAATGCCATGTTCTGCCCGACGCCGCCGAGCCGCGAGGCGTTCTGCTTGAACCAGGAGAAGGGCGTATCGAAGGCCCAGGACCAGCCCGCCGACATGTGGTTGTAGGTCTGTTCGGTACCCCAGACGTCATACCATTTCATCTGTACATCGGTCGGCATTTCATTGATGCCGTTGAAGAACGCCACCTCATTGGGTGTGCCGAGAGGGCCGCCTTCCGCGCTCGTACCGTTGTCGCCGTTGATGTAGATGACGAGCGTGTTGTCGAGCTTGCCCATGTCCTCGATCGCCTGGACGACGCGCCCGATCTCGTGGTCCCTGTAGGCGGCGTAGGCGGCATAGATTTCCGCCTGCCTGATGAAGAGTTTCTGGTCCTCTGGTTTCAGATCGTCCCAGTTCTTGAGGATACTGGAGGGCCAGGGCTCCAGCTGCGTGTCCTGCGGGATCACGCCCAGCTTCTTCTGGTTCTCGAAGATCTGCTCGCGCAGCTTGTTCCAGCCTTGGTCGAAGAGATGCATGGCGCTGATCTTCTCTACCCACTCCTTCGTCGGGTGATGAGGCGCGTGTGTTGCGCCGGGCGCGTATTTCATGAAGAAAGGCTTGTCAGGCGCCGTCTGGTTGAGGCGAGTGAGATAATCAATGGCGTCATCGGCCATGCCGGTCACGAGGTTCCAGCCTGGCTTGCCCTCGAAGGGATAGATCTGGGTGGTGTTGCGGAACAGGTTCGGCTGCCACTGGTTCGCGTCGCCGCCGACGAAACCGTAGAAATATTCGAATCCCATGCCAGTCGGCCATTTGTCGAACGGCCCGATCGAGCTGGCGGCGAAGGCCGGGGTGTTATGGTCCTTGCCGAACCAGAAGGTGGCGTAACCATTGTCGCGCAGGATCCGGCCGATGGTGGCCTTGTCCTCGGGGATGATACTATTATAGCCGGGGAAACCCGTCGACTGCTCGGAGATCACGCCGAACCCGACCGAATGATGGTTCCGTCCGGTGATGAGAGCCGCGCGGGTCGGCGAGCACAAGGCAGTCGAGTGGACATTGTTGTACCGAAGGCCATTGGCGGCGACGCGATCCATGGTTGGTGTCGGAATAACGCCGCCGAACGTGCTCGGCACACCGAGCCTGCGTCATCCGTGATGACCAGCAGGATGTTCGGCGCTCCTTTCGGCGGCACGATACGGGGCGCCCACCAGGGTTTCGAACTGAGAGCATCGTTGGTGATGGTACCGCCGAAACTCGGGTCCGGCGCCGGCAGCTGCCTGCCATCGATGGTTGTCGTAGCACCCGGCGCACCCAGTGTTCCGGTGACTTGTTGTGCATATGCCGCTCCTGTAGCAAGAGCCAATGTTGCTACGGCGGAAGCCAGGGACATCAGTCTCGTCAGTTTCATGACGGTTCCCTCCAACTAGCCCAAAATCGAACTCCCATTCATTCCAAGCGGTTCGTTTACTTCTGGTAGAAGATATCACGAGAGCGAGGCCAAAACCATGCGCGTGGGGCATTAGCACAATGGTGGAGTGGTCTAGGCCGGCCTCGAGGAGCGGCGGTTTATCATGGAAAGATCGCCCGCTTGAAATGCGTCGATACGATCGAGACCAGCTTTGAGATGAATACCATCCAGGCGCGGTGGGTGTAGTATCCGCAGGCAAGCTTGATGCTCACCTGCGCCGCAGGTTTCTTCGACAACGACCGGAGGACAGCTATGACCGAGTTTCCTTACAGTTCCGCTCTCATCGTCGGTGCAGGCCCGGGCCTCAGCGCGTCGCTTGCGCGTCAACTGACCGGGCGCGGCGTCAGGGTCGCGCTGGCGGCGCGCAACACCGACAAGCTGAGCAAACTCGCTGGCGAAACCGGCGCGCTGATGTTTGCGGCGGATGCCGCCCAGCCGGCGTCCGTCGCCGCCCTTTTCGACGAGGTCGCGGCGGAAATCGGGGATCCGGAGGTTGTAGTCTATAACGCCAGCGGGCGCCTGCGCGGACCGTTGACCGAACTCGATCCGGCAGCGGTCGAACAGGCAATTGCGGTCAGCGCCTATGGCGGCTTTCTCGTTTGCCAGCAGGCTGCAAGGCGCATGATCCCCCAAGGGCGCGGAGCGATCCTGTTTACCGGGGCGACGGCGAGCGTGAAGGGATATGCCCAGTCGGCCGCGTTTGCCATGGGCAAGTTCGCCCTTCGCGGCCTTGCCCAGAGCGCTGCCCGTGAATTGGGGCCGAAGGGAATTCACGTCGCCCATTTCATCATCGATGGCGGAATCCGATCGGAGGTGCGCCGGGAAGACCCGGCCAAGCCGGATGCGACGCTCGACCCGGATGCCATCGCGCAGACCTACATCGATGTCTTACTGCAGCACCGAAGCGCCTGGTCACAGGAAATCGAGGTTCGGCCATGGACGGAATCGTTCTGATTTCCGTCTTGAGCCTTTCAGGGGACTGGCCGATTTCAGCACGCAAAGTGCTGAAAATCCTGAAAAGTTAAAAAAATCTCACGTCGGTTAACGGGTTATTTACCACGT
Source organism: Rhizobium sp. 42MFCr.1 (assembly GCF_000377185.1). Taxonomy (NCBI): domain Bacteria; kingdom Pseudomonadati; phylum Pseudomonadota; class Alphaproteobacteria; order Hyphomicrobiales; family Rhizobiaceae; genus Rhizobium; species Rhizobium sp. 42MFCr.1. The sequence goes on along the minus strand of NZ_KB897841.1, from coordinate 41,009 downwards.
TTCGTGAAAGGTGCTGTTTGAGCATTGGCGACTTGCGTTCCTTTTTTCAGTCTCGCGTTTCATGGGAATGCCGCTACGCCGTACAGGTTGAGGAAAGTCTAATTGATTATCCCTTCATGAACGGTGCTCACGCCCGCATTCCGATGCGGCGGTGACGGAAGCCAATGATCGGCCCTGACGAGGGTTCGGACAGATGAAGCGAGCAAGAAGATGAACGGATCGCGATCAAATTCCCCACGGCATTCCGACAGGGCTTCGCTCGATGCGCTGAACCGCACCATCGAAGGCCTGGAGGCGAGGATCGAGGGTCTGATGGGTGCGGGTGCTCGCGACCAGCGCCAACGCGCTCCGGCGCCGGAGCGCGACGTCTACTCTGATCCTTACGCCGCCCGCGCATCCCATGCCGCCGAGGCGCGGCCGGATCCTTTCGCAGAAATTCGCCAGCGCCAGCGCATCCTGGAAGCAAGCCGGGAACGTCCTGCTGCGCGCGAACCCGCCGCCTACACGCGCGAGCAGCCGGCTCCGTCGCGTGCGCCGCTCCCTGTTGCCGAACGCGCGCCGCGTCCCGCCGCTGCGCAACCGGCCTCGGCACAGCCGGCCTATCGTCCGGCGGAAGACACGATGACCGAGATCGCGCAAGCGCTCGTCAATCTTCGCCAGGACCTGAAGCGTGACATCTCCGATGGCGTGACGCGCGAAATGAACGCATTGCGAGAAGAGATCCGCAGCATCAAGGTCGGCGCGGAAGACAACCGGTTCGCCGATGACATCCGTGCCGATATGACCCGCCTCGCAAGCAGCATCGATCAGCTTGCCAGCCGCTCCAGCGCGCCTGAGGCGCAAGGGCTGCGTGGCGAGTTCGAAGAGCTCCGCTCGTTGATGGACGGGCTCGCCCGCGAGGATTCCATTCGCCACATGGAGACCCGCTGGGACGGCGTCGAGAACCAGCTGCATGCGCTCGACACCGCCGGCCTGCAGGAGGAGCTTGTGGCGCTTGCCTACCGGCTCGACGATATCAAGCGCCATATCGGCGGCATGGGGGAAAGCCCGGCCGTTCGCGCGCTGGAGGACAAGCTTATTTCCATCGCCACGGCGATGGAGCAGTTCGGCAGCATGATCCAGCCGCACGATCGGGCGATGGCCGAGCAGTTTGCGGCAATGGATAGCCGTCTCGACGAAATCAGCCGTGCTATCGCGGCAACCGGCCGCGCTGCCGCCAGCGGCGATCCGGCCATGATGCATCGTCTCGAAGGCCGCCTGAACGCCCTGGGCGAGCAGATCGATCTAATGGGTCATAGCGTCGCGAGCCGCGCGGCCCCGACCGATGCCCTGGCGGATCGGTTGGAAACCCTGACGTTGCGCGTCGAGGAACTCGCCAACGCCGAGGCGACCTCGCGCCTCGACGAGCGCCTGGAGCATCTGTCCTACCTGCTCGAGCGGAGCCACAAGGCTGCGCCACAGCCGGAACTGACCGGCGCACTCGCAGATATCTCGCGCAAGATCGACGCACTCGAAGTCGGCTCGGTCAACGATGCGCTTGCGCAGCGCCTCGACTATCTCGCGCGCCGCATCGACGAGATGGACTTCCAGCCGCTTCAGCCCGTCGTTGCTTCCGTGGACGACAGTGCTATCAGGCGCATCGAAGGGCGGCTCGGCGATATCGTCGCACGCCTGGAGGAAAGCACCGCGGCACCGGCGGCTGATACGCATGCGCTACGCAACCTCGAGGACCAGATCGCAAACCTTTCGGCGCTTATGAGCGAGCCGCGGCCGGCTGCCGAACTGCCGGCGGAATTCGACCGCCGCATGGGCGCGATCGAAGACTACATGGCGACCAGCGACGAATACATCATCGAGGCTGCCCGCCAGGCGGCGGAAGCGGTGGTCGAAGCCTATGCAAGAAACGGTGCCCTGCAAGGTGGCGCGCCGGCTGCGGCTGATATGTCGGCGCTCCATGCGCTTGCCGAAGACTTGCGTCAGCTCGAAGACCTGAGCCGCAGCAGCGAAGAGCGCACGCACAAGACCTTCCAGGCCCTGCACGAAACGCTGGTCCAGATCGCCGAGCGACTGGACACCATGGAAGACCGCGCGGTCGCAAGGCCGGCAGCGAGAATGCCGGCGGCCGATGTCGATTTTGCCGTCGATACTTTTACGATGATGCAGGCCGGCGCCGAGGAAGCACAGAAGCCGGTGGTTTTCGGAACCCGCGCCTCGGCAAGCAGTCAGCCCGAGGTCGCCGACGAAGCGCCCGCCCTACCGGTCATGGCGACGACCGACACCAGTGTGGTCGCGATCGAAGCGGCAATGAAGCCCGTATCATCCGCAGCTCCCTCCAAGGGTAGCCTGCTTGCTGGCCTCGGCAAGCGCCTGCTGCCCGGCAAGAAGGCCAAGGCTGAGGCCGCCACCGCTGAACGCACGCTCATCGACCCGGCTCCTTCCATCGATCCGGTCGATGTGATGCCGCCGGAAGCTGCCAATGAGCCACTGGAGCCCGGCTCCGGCGCGCCTGACGTCAAGAAGATCCTCGAGCGCGTGCGCGCCAGCCAGAACGCCGCCCGCGTGAATGCGAAGCCGGCAACGGAAAACGAGCGCGCGGACTACATCGCCGCAGCCCGCCGCGCCGCGCAGGCTGCTGCGATGGAGACAGAGCCGAGCGCCAAGCCACAGCCAGCCAAGGCCGACAGGAAGGCAAAGGACAAGGATGCGGTGAAGGGGAGCGCCTTCTCGCGCTTCCGCCGTCCGATCCTGCTGGCCGTCGGTGCCGTATTGCTGGCCATCATGGCGTTCCCGCTTGCCCGCACGCTGACGACCGGCCAGCCGGCGCCGTCCGCCGAAGTGGCGGTGCTGACCGATTCATCCAGCAATGCCCTGCCGGTGGACAGCGAGACGGCGCCCGACCAGGCCGTGGTAGCCGCTCCGGAGGTTCCGGCCACTGAAGCCCCGGCCGTGGACGCACTGGCCGCGCCGCTTGCGAGCAGCGATACGGCACCGGCGCCGGCAGCACCCGACCATCTGACGGCCGCCGCACCGCTGACCGGCGACGCGGTTGCCCCGCTCGCGCCCTCCGGCGCTCCCCAGGACGCCTCCGGTTTCGTTGCCAAGGAAACGACGCCGGCTGCTGCCGGCATGGCGACGACGCCTGCCGCTCCGGTGGCGGAAACAGCCGGCATTGCCATTCCCGACGCGGTACAGCCGAAGTCGCTCGCGGATGCCGCCAGGAGCGGCGATCCGCTGGCGCTGTTTGAAATCGGCGCCCGCTACAGCGAAGGCCGGGCCGGCGTCGCCGCCGATCCGAAGGAAGCGATAAGCTGGTATCAGCTCGCCGCCGACAAGGGCTTCGGCCCGGCGGAGTATCGCCTCGGAAACATCTACGAGAAGGGCACAGGCGTCGACCGCGACATCGCCAAGGCGAAGCAGTATTACGAGCAGGCGGCAAACCGCGGCAACGCCAGCGCGATGCACAATCTCGCCGTGCTCTATGCCTCCGGCGCGCTCGGCCAGCAGGATTACAAGGCAGCCGCGGACTGGTTCGTCAAGGCAGCTGACCTCGGCATCACCGACAGCCAGTTCAACCTGGCGATCCTCTGTGCCCGCGGCAATGGGATCACGCAGGATCTGACCGAGTCCTACAAGTGGTTTGCGATTGCCGCCAAGGGCGGTGACAAGGACGCGGCACAGAAGCGCGAGGAAGTTGCGAAAGCCATCAAGCCGGACCAGCTTGAGAAGGCGCGTGCCAAGGTTGACCAGTGGAAGGCCGTGCCGCTCGACAGCAAGGCGAATGGCGTGGACCTTCCCGACGAGTGGGTCGGCAATGCCACCAAGACCTCGACCGTCGATATGAAGAAGGCGATCCGCAACATCCAGGCGATCCTCAACAACAACGGCTTCGACGCTGGCCAGCCGGACGGCGAGATGGGCGCGAAGACGGTTGCGGCGATCAAGAACTTCCAGAAATCGATCGGCCAGGAGCCGAGCGGGAAGATCAACGACGATACGGTGAAGGCCCTGCTGGCGCGCAACAAGGGTCCTGCCACCAAGGTCTGACCAAACGTTCGCCCGATCTCCCAGGCCGCGCATGAGAGATCGGCACGTATGCGCGCTTGGCGTGCAGGTCCATGCAAGCTTCGCGGAATACCTATGAGCACAGGCCTTGATGCAGTTGATCGACCCGCGAATGGCACGATTGTATTTTATCGTGGCTCAGGCGGAGTAATTTCGCATTCGACGTGTATTTCTTTGGCAAATGCTATTTGCAAAATATTGCAACTATGATTCTTCTTGCTGCGTAAGTGCTCTGCGTATCGTGATTCGTGAATATCTTTGATGCTGAATGACTTGGCGGAGATTCCGAATGATAGGTCTGGATATTGAGAGTTGGGCGCTGACGCGAGCTCATCATATTGTCCTGAACGAGGGATTGAATCTTGCGAAGGCGGCGCAAGATCTGGATCGCAAGCGGTCGCGTACGCTGGTATACGAGCTTCAGAAAGTTATCGCCGCCGCCATTCTTGAAGCGCATGCAGCCTCGATCAATTCCAATAGACTGCAGGCGGGGCAGGAAGCCTGATTTTGTCTTGCCTGGACGCGGTGGCCATCGACTGAACTCGGCGACTCCGGCCGTTGCAAAGGGCGGAGGAGGAACCCCATGAAGAGGACCTACACGGGCAGCTGCCATTGCGGCAAAATCCGCTATGAGGTCGATGCCGATCTCCAGGCCGGCACCGGTCGCTGCAATTGCTCGGTCTGCGGCAAGCGGCGCTATTGGGGCGCGATCGTCAAGCCTGAGGATTTCCGCCTGCTGTGCGAGGAGACAGCGGCGGGCGACTACCAGTTCGCATCGATGAGCGGCCATCACCGCTTCTGCCGGATCTGCGGCCTGCATGCCTACGGGCATGGCCATATTCCCGAGATCGGCGGCGACTACGTTTCGATCAATATCGCCTGCCTCGACGACATAACGCCGGAGGAGCTCGCCGCGCTGCCCATCCGCTACATGGATGGGCGCCACGACAACTGGTGGAATGAGCCGGCGGTGACGAGTTACCTCTAGGCCCTTTCAGGGTTCTAGTCTCAGGCAGGCAGCCTGGCAGCCCTGCTGCGATCGGCGCGCAGGCCGAGAAGCCCGGCGCCGGTTACCAGAATGATCGCCGTTGCGTAGAGATCGGTGGTCAGCTGGTAGCCGAGAGACTTGGCGAGGAAGCCGGCGAGAATGGCCGGAAGGCTAAACGCCAGATAGCTCTGGATATAGAAGGCCGACAACAGGCCGGCGCGCTCGTCGGCCTTGGCGAGCGGCATGATCGTGCCGATCGACCCGAGGAAGTTTGTGCCGAATCCGGCGCCGGTAAAGAAGGTGCCGACGAGCAGCAGCGGCACGTTGCCGAGGTGGACGCCGGCGACAACAGTCAGAATTCCAAGCGTGGTCGCCGCCGTGCCGAAGCCGAGATTGGCCGCGCCGGACTTGGCGCGCCTGAGATAGACCACAACCGCCCCCGACACCATCAGCGCCGTCACGATCAACCCGCCCGTGAGCGGCGCCCGGCTGCCCGTCGTGCTGGCGACCAATGACGGCACCAGCGAGAGGTAGAAGCCGCCAAGCGTCCAATTGGCGATGTTGATCGGCGTCACCAAGGCGAGCGGCCGTTTGACCTGCGGCGGAATCGAAATTGTCGGCTTCAACGAATTCCAGAAACCCGGCCGACGGCCGCCAGTCTCCCGGGTCGCCCAGATGGCGCCGGCTTGCCCGGCGAAAGCCGCGAGCAGGATGGCATAGACGAGGTGGAGCGGGAAGGGACCATACTGGATCAGGGCGCTCGTGCCGACTGCACCGACCGCCATGCCTGACAGCGGTGCGATGGAGTTGACGATCTGGCCCTTCGCCCGGTCGACGTCGACCAATGCTGCCCCAATCGAGGCGCCGGCAATTCCGGTTGCCAGGCCTTGCACGATCCGCGCCGCGATCAGCCAGTCTGGGCCGCTTGCCACGACGAACAACGCCATGGCGACGATCTCCAACATCAGGGCGGTGAAGATCACCGGCTTGCGGCCGAGGTGGTCGGAGATCGAGCCCGCTATCAGCAGTGCAGTCAGGAGCGCGAAGGCATAAACCGCGAAGATCACGGTGATCAGCACCGGCGAGACCGCAAAGCTTTCCTGATAGATTCGATAGAGCGGCGTCGGCGCTGCGGAAGCGCCGAAGAAGGTTGCCAGCGTAATTGCATGGAAGGGGATCGGATTACGGGAGGTCGGTGTGGATTTGGCGGCGCCGAACATATATAAGCCTCTTAAAGCTAATTTGTTGCGTTAGCCATGTAGGTCGACCTGCCACTAAAAGCAAATAATTTGCGTTAACAGCTCGATCAAAGATGTTGAACCATGCGCCGGCGCAGGAAACAGGACGTTAGAAATGGCAGCAAAAGAAAATCCCCGGCCGGGCGGCCGCAGCGCCAGGGTGCAGGCTTCAGTGCATCAGGCAGTCCGCGAACTGCTGGCCGACATGGACCGGGCAGACGTGACAATCCCGCTGATTGCAACAAAGGCCGGCGTTACCCCGTCGACCATCTACCGTCGCTGGGGCGACCTGCAGGAATTGCTGGCCGACGTCGCCGTCGAGCGCCTGCGCCCGGACATGCAGCCGATCGACACCGGCAGCGGCCGAAGCGATCTTGAAGCCTGGGCGGAACAGTATGCCGAGGAGATGTCCTCCGGCGTTGGGCGCGAGATTATCCGCGACGTGCTGGCCGCGCAGGACAATGCCAATGCCGCCAAGTGCTGCGCCTTCACCCGCGAGCAGGTGGAGCTGCTGAGCGATCGGGCGCTCGCGCGCGGCGAGAGCTTTCCGCTGGTCGATAGCGTGATGGATCAGGTCGTTGCGCCGATCATCTACCGCATACTTTTCGGCGACGAGCCAACCGCCGAGCGTGTGCGCGGCCTCGTGTCCGGCGTGATGGCGAAGGATGCGGCGGTCACTCCGCCGCCGCCCGCTTCTGAGCGGAAATCTGCGTAATGTAGGCCCTCAACGCTGCCGGGCGCACCGGTTTGTGTTGGAGCCCAATGCCGTGCCGCTCGACTTCGGCGCGGACCTCCGGCGTGCGGTCGGCCGTGACGATCAGCGCCGGAATGAACGCCATGAAACGCTCCCTGAGCGTCAGGATGGCGGAAACGCCGGTGCCGTCGCCGAGGTGATAGTCCGCGATCACGAGATCCGGCGGCGGCTGGCGTGTATCGAGCGCGCCGACATCGGCCAGCGAACCCAGGCATCGCACCTCGCAGCCCCAGCCGCTGATCAGCAGCTGCATGCCTTCCAGAATATGCGGCTCGTTGTCGACGCAGAGGACCTTCAATCCCTGCAGGCTCTGCGCCGAATGCTCCACCGGCTGGGCTGCGCCCAAGCGCTCGAGTAGTCGCGACGCGTCGCGCGGCATGACGATGCGGAAATCCGTGCCCTTGCCGTGTGTCGAGTGGAGTTCCACCGGGTGATTGAGGACACGCGCGATGCGATCGACGATCGAGAGGCCGAGGCCCAGTCCGGAAGCCGTCCTGGCGCCTTCGTCGAGACGGGCGAATTCCTTGAAGACCGTCCGGAACTTCGAAGGCGGAATGCCGATCCCGGAATCCATCACCTGGATGACGACCTGATGTCCGCGCCGACGCGCACCAACCAGCACCTTTCCGTCGATCGTGTATTTGATCGCGTTGGAAACAAGATTCTGCACGAGGCGGCGAAGCAGGTTGGGATCGGAGCGGACCCGAAGCGAGGTTGGCATCACCACCAGCTTCAGGTTTTTCTCACGGGCGATCGGCTCGAAGTCCGTTTGGATCCGCTCCAGCAGGTCGGAAAGTGGCACGGAGGCGAGGCGCGGCCGCATCGCCCCGGTGTCCAGCCGCGAAATATCGAGAACCGCGCCAAGGATGGTTTCGACCGATTCCAGCGCGGAATCGATGTTGCGAACGATCGCACTGCTTTCGGACTTTCCCATGCGCTCGACAAGCGCCGAGGAATAGAGCCGGGCCGCATTGAGCGGCTGCAGGATGTCGTGCCCGGCAGCGGCGAAGAAGCGTGTCTTTCCTAGATTGGCTTCGTCAGCGGCGGCTCTCGCTTCGCCGAGTTCGCGATTGACACGGGTCAGTTCCGCCGTCCGCTCGGCAACGCGCTGTTCCAGCGTTTCGTTCGCCTGCTTGAGCGCTCGGTCGGCGGCGACGCGTTGGGTGATGTCGGTAAAGGTTGCGACGATGCCCTTGTCCGGCATCGCGTTGGAGCGCACTTCGATGATGCGTTCGCCGCCGCCGAGCACCAGCGCGAAGGGTTTGTCCAGCGTCAGGAAGTGCCGGACGGTCTGGTTGACGTCGCCGGCTGGCACATCGCCGCGCTGGCTGAGGATCGCCACGATGTCGGCGAGCGGGAAGCCCACCTGTCCGGTATTCTCCGGAAGGTCCAGCAACTGCCGGAAACGGCGGTTCCAGATCGTCAGGTTGTTCGAGCTGTCGAAGACAGCGATGCCCTGGTCCATCTGAGACAGCGCCGTCTGCAGCATGTCCTGGTTATATTGCAGGGCCTCGCTCGCCTGGTCGAGCAGCCAGGCGGTGTCGGCCGAGGCGTCCTCCACTTTCTGAAGGATCAGCGACAGCACAAGTCGAGCGGAGGAAGAGCCGATGGCGCTGCCGAGCAGCTGTTCCGTAAAATGAATGAGCGCCATGTCGGCTGGTTGGTCGTCCTCCAGCTTGCGGCCCGAATTCTGCTGGTAGGTCTGGAACGAACGCTCCATGCGCTCCTCGCCGAGATAACGCGAGACCGTCGCCTTGAGATCGGCGATACTGATGCGGGTCTTCCAGCCGCGCGTGGCAAACTGCGAGCGGGACTGCCGCTTGACGAAGATGCCGGCCTGGATGCGTTCGAGCGGCCGCGCATTGCGGGTCACCGATCCGACGACGAAGAAGGCGGTGTTGACGAGCAGGCTCATGACCGTGGCATTGACCAGCGGATCGGCATCGGGTGCCGAAAAGATCGTCGTGCCGGGAAAGATGAAACCGAGGACTGCGCTTGCGACACCCGAATAGTCCGGTCCGCCAAGCGAAGGCAGGAACAGCAGGTAGACCCAGATCACGAAGCCCGACGTCAGCCCAAGAATGGCACCGCGCGCATTGGCTCGCCGCCAGACAAGGCCACCGAACAAGGAAGGGGCCATCTGCGCAATCGCGGCGAAGGAGAGGAGGCCGATCGAGGCCAGCCCCGTCGTGCTGTCGGTTGAACGATAATAGGCGTAGCCGAGCAGCAGTACGGCGAAGATCGCGCTGCGCCTTATGTTGAGCAGCGTCTTGGCGAAATCGCTGCGCTGACCCGAGCGGTCGACGAGCTTCCGGTGCAGGAAGATCGGCATGATGATGTCGTTCGACACCATGATCGACAGCGCCACCGAAGCGACGATCACCATGGCGGTGGCGGCGGAAAAGCCGCCGATGAAGGTAATCAGCGAGACAAAGGGCATCTGCCCGGTAAGCGGTAGCGAAAGCACGTAGAGATCGGCATTGCCGCTGCCGCCAAACGTCAGCAGGCCACCGATCGCCACCGGCAGCACGAAGAGATTGATGGCAACGAGATAGAGAGGGAAGAGGAAACCGGCCAGCCGAAGCTCCCGGGCGGTCCTGTTCTCGACAACGGTGACGTGGAATTGTCGCGGCAGCATGATGATCGCAAACGCGGACAACAGTGTCAGCGTGATCCAGCGGCTGATCGGTGTCTGGTAGTTCAGGGCCGAGAGCACGAGCTGGTTTTCGCTGGCCTTCTGCCAGAGATCGGATGGACCGTCGAAAAGGAACCAGACCACGCAGACGCCGGCGGTGAGGAAGGCAAACAGCTTGACCACCGACTCCATGGCGACGGCAAGGATCAACCCGTCCTGGTGCTCGGTCGCATCCGTGTGGCGCGTGCCGAACATGATCGCGAAGCAGGCGAGCACTAGCGTTACGAGCAGTGGCAGGTCGAGAAAATAGAGGTTGCCGCTGCCGATGCCGTAATCCGACGGGTTGAGCATGGCCGTCACGGTGCTCGACACCGATTTGAGCTGCAGGGCGATATAGGGGATGGCGCCGACGAGGGAGATCAATGCCACGATTGTCGCGACCGCCGGATTCTTGCCGTAGCGCGCGGAGATGAAATCGGCGACGGATGTCAGCTTCTCGGCCTTCGCGAGCTCGATGATCCGCCGCAGCACCGGCATCCCGAGCGTGAAGACGAGGATTGGGCCGATATAGATGCCGAGGAATTCCAGCCCGCGTTGCGATGCCAGTCCGACACCACCGAAATACGTCCAGGAGGTGCAGTAGATCGCGAGGCTGAGCGCATAGACCGCCGGGCGGCCGCCCACGGGCGTTCCGAACATCCGACGCCTGCGGTCGCCATGGCTCGCGACCGCAAAGAGCAGCAGCAGATAGCCGAAAGCAGATGCAAGTATGACCCAGCCTGGCAGCATTGACCCTCCACCGATGCACCATGCACCGGTTCTCCCGGACTATTGGAGATTACGGGAATTTGGCGTCCTTGAACATCAGGGGGTGTATAGGTCTTAAGTCAAAGACCGCACGCCGGCCCAATAATTTGTAATTGGCAATTGAATAATTGCATTGAACATGTAGCTAATAAAAACAATGACCTGTCAGTGCGACTGCATCAGAGGGAGACGGATCGGATGCTCAATGAGTTCAAAGCATTTATCGCCCGCGGCAATGTCATGGACCTTGCTGTCGGTGTTATCATCGGCGGCGCTTTCGGGGGGATCGTCAGGTCGCTGGTGGACGATATCATCATGCCGATCGTCGGTGCCATTTTCGGCGGCTTCGACTTTTCCAACTATTTCATCGGCCTGTCGTCCAACGTGAACGCGCCGACACTGACTGCTGCCCGCCAGCAGGGCGCGGTCCTGGCCTATGGCAGCTTCATCACGGTTTTGATCAACTTCATGATTCTCGCATGGATTATCTTCCTGATGGTCAAGGGCGTGAATACGCTCCAGAAGCAGGTGGACAAGCAGATGAAGATCAAGGAGGCCAAGGACGAGGCCGCCGCGCCGCCGGCCGATGTGGCGCTGCTGACGGAAATTCGCGACCTGCTGGCCAAGCGTCCGGCCGTCTGATGAGATTATGAGCCTTCGCCGACGGGCGCGGGGCTCATCCATCACGAAAATCGATATCGCATCACCGAATGTCATGGGATTTGCCGCCTTATTTGCTTTATATGGGCGCAAACCGGAGTGATGCATGTCGATAGTCAGCAGTCTTAGCCCGCGCGCCCTCCTGGCGCCAGAAAGCGGGATCGTCGAAGTCGTCAACTATGCCCGTGGCCGTGACGGCCTCCTGCCGCTTTGGGTCGGCGAGGGAGATCTGTCGACGCCGGATTTCATCAACAAGGCGGCGATCGAAGCGCTGTCGGGCGGCGAGACGTTCTATACCTATCAGCGCGGCATCCCGGAACTGCGTCAGGCGCTTTCCGACTACTATGCCAGACATTTCGACGTCTCTCTGCCGGTCGAGCATTTCTATGTCACTGGTTCCGGCATGCAGGCGATCCAGATCGCCGTGCAGGCGCTGACCTCGCCGGGCGACGAGCTTGTCTACCTGACGCCTGCCTGGCCGAACATCGCCGCCGCCCTGGAAATTGCCGGCGCCCGATCGGTCGGCGTGCAGCTGACCTTCGAGGGCGGCAAGTGGGCGGTCGATCTCGACCGCATCGCGGCAGCCATCACCCCGAAGACCAGGGGGCTGTTCATCAACACGCCGTCCAATCCGACCGGCTGGACCGCAACCAAGCATGATCTCGCAGCCATCCTGGCGCTCGCGCGCAAGCACGATCTCTGGATCATGGCCGACGAGATCTACGCGCGCTATTACTTTGCCGGCGGTCGCGCGCCGTCCTTCCTCGATGTGATGGAGCCCGACGACAAGGTGATGTTCGTCAACTCCTTCTCCAAGAACTGGTCGATGACCGGCTGGCGTGTCGGCTGGATCGTTGCCCCGCCGCAAACCGGCCAGGTGATCGAGAACCTCATCCAGTATTCGACCTCGGGCGTGGCGCAGTTCATGCAGCGTGGTGCGGTCGCGGCCCTGAATGAGGGCGACAGCTTCGTGCAGTCGAACATCGACAAGGCCAGACGCTCCCGCGACATCCTGTGCGACGCGCTGATTGCAACGAACCGCGTCGAGACGCTGAAGCCGGACGGCGCCCTCTATGCATTCCTGAAGATCGACGGCGTGACCGACAGCCGCAAGGCAGCGATCGACATCGTCGACAAGACGGGTGTCGGGCTGGCACCCGGCGCGGCGTTCGGCGCTGGCGGCGAGCTCTTTCTGCGCGCCTGCTTCCTGCGCGACCCGGCCCAGATCCAGATGGCGGCCGACAGGCTGTGCGACTACATCCTCAAGCTCTAGGAGTGTGGAGCCGGCTCGACCCGGGCGATTATCCTTCCCAGACCATAGCTAGATTGCTCCGAGCGTCTCGTCGAGCCAGTTGAACACGCGCAGGTCCCTCAGCCCATATGCCGCCGGCTCGCAGATCAGGTCCGCGCCGTCGGATGCCGAGAAGGGGATCAGCGTCTTGGGACAGCTCAAGAGGTCGTATAGCTGGCGCGACGCCCTGGCCAGAATGCTTCGTTGGCCGGCTCGGTAATCAGCATCGGGCACTCGATCTTCCCGGCAACGTCCATGAGGTTGTACGCCATCGTCGCTTTGAAGGCGTCGAAATACGACGTCACGCCATAAGGTCTCATCCGGAAGGCCACGGATTTCTTGGTGGCCGGGTCCAGCATCTTGTTCAGATTGCCGTCGAACTCATCCTTGCGGCATGCCTTCAGGAGTTCGATCATCGGAGGCGGCAGCGTGGCCGTCCATGATTTGGAAACATCGCAGACACCGGGATCAACGATGGCGGCGGCGATCCGCTTCTCAAACGCAACCGCGCGCGGAACCCAGTATCCGGCCTGGCTGATGCCCTGGATCGCGATCCTCTTCGGTCGACACCGGGACGGCCCAGGGCAAAGTCGACCACCGGCGTGACAACATGCTCCCAATCCGGCCTGAAGGTGAGTTGCTGCTTCCACAGGGCGTAACCTTGTCCGGGCCCGTCGAACGTCAGGCAGTCGTAACCTCGCGCCGTTGCTCCGGCTGCGCCAAGCATCCACATGTCGAGCGCTGAGCCGTCGCTGCCGTTGACGAGGATCAGCAGGGGGCGCTTTTCCCGGGCGCTCTTACCCCGGAAATAGAAGCCACGCAGGCCTACGCCCTCATAAGGAATGCTGATCTGTTCAACTGGGGGATCGAATAGATCGATCGACTTCAGCCAGCAATCGTCCATCATCTGCCAGGCTGCCGCAACCCGCATTGGATCACCGGTGCCGTCCGCGAAGTAGATGGCGCTGTCATAGAAACTCTGCGCCCAGAGATAGGCCTGCCGCGCGCTTTCCGTGTGACCGCCATCTGCCGAGTTTTCGGCCAGGAGGCGGGCTTCATCGCCAGCGGCGATCATCGCCTGGTACGCGCTGTCGAAGTTGCCGTCTTCGATCTGCCGGATGGTGAACAGGACCTTGCCGATGTTTGCGCCCTGGTAGTAGGCGCGACCGAGGCTCGCCAGGAGGACGAATTCGAAGGCGGAGTTCTTGAAGAAATAGGTTGTCTGATGGACGGCCAACGGCGTTGTCGGCAGATTGGTCGTTTGGTGCGCAAGGCCTTGCGCCTCTCCGGCGGAGGGTTCGGTCGTTGCTCCCGCGCCCGTCCCCACTCCTCAGCGCTCTTTCCAAGGCCGGACTGCTTCCTCGTCATCCTCATGGATCCCCCTCCGGATGCCTGCCCACGGATGCTAAAGCGTGGGGACTATAACATCTTCGCGGCCCGATGGTTAGAGGCATTGCAACCGCAGGGGTTAGACTGGCGCTCGAAGGAAACTATTTATCGTTGTCACTAGTCGATTGGCGCTTCGTGCGCGACCCGGCGCAGATCGAGTTCGCTGCCCAACGGTGCTGCGACGACATCCTCAAGCTTTAATGGGATCAAAAGCTGACAGACGAAGGTGCGCCTGCGGCTCCCTCACGGCAATAGCCTGGAGGAGCGAGGCGGCTTCAGCCGCCAAGCTCCACTTTCGCTTAGGATTGCCTAGCTCCTCAATCGTTGATTTCGGGCTCGACGAGCTTTGCCAGATTGCGCAGCGATTCCTGCCAACCGAGATAGCATGCCTCCGGGGGAATAAGGTCCGGTACGCCCGCCTGGACAACATTCAGTTCGGTGCCGACAGAGACCTTCTTCAAGGTTACCGTGACCTCCATTTCACCGGGAAGGTTCGGGTCGTCGAACTTGTCCGTGTAACGGAGCTTCTCGTTCGGAACCAATTCCAGATAGCTGCCTCCAAAGGAGTGGCTATTTCCAGTCGTAAAGTTCCGGAAGGACATCCTGTGTGCTCCGCCGACCGCTGGCTCCAGATGATGCACTGTGCAGGTAAACCCATTTGGCGGAAGCCATTTGGCTAGCGCATCCGCCTCCAGGAATGCGCGATAGACTTTCTCAGGGCTGGCCGCCAGGACGCGGTGAAGACGTATCGTGTTGGGCATGATGATCCTCCTTTGAATGCAGCATGGGAATGCCCGAGGACGAACCTATCTTTGTCACTCCGACAATGGATTGAAAATATTCGCTCTCAGCCTATGTCGGTTCCGTGTCCAGTAGGGCTGGCATTGTTGCTCCTGCCAGTCCAGTTGTCTTTACGACTGGCATGCCAGCTATACAGCTTGGGCATGTTTGGTGTAGCAATTCCCTTAGAGGTTTAGCGGGGAGAGTGGGACCGTGGTGAGGAAGATAATTTCTCTCTTATTGGGAACGGTGCTCGTCATCTCCGGAATCTATGGCGTCCTGTACCTGCTGTATTTCACCGTTTATCCCGTCAGGACCCTGTATTATCTGGTGCCCGGCGGGCTGTTCGTCATTGGGATAGTGATCCTGTGGGAAGATCTTACCAAATTCCTTCGGCGGCATTGAAAGTCAGGACCTGTGAGCTGCCGCAGAAAAGAGCCCTCGAAATAGTACATCGATAAAATTGCAGCGGAGCCCGAAATCGGCCTCTAACCACGCCATCAAACTTACCCGCGAGGAAGCCCCGCAGCGCGCTTTCGATAGGAAATTCTGAAAGGAAAGCAACGTCAGATGCCCCCGCGTGAATGAAGCGGGGATGCGGGATATGGCAATTTTGGTCACGGGTGGCGCGGGCTACATCGGCAGCCACATGGTCTGGACATTGCTGGATGCGGGCGAAGACGTCGTTGTCCTGGACAATCTTTCGACCGGCTTTCGCTGGGCGGTCTCTCCGCGTGCGCGCTTCTATCTCGGCGATGTCGCCGATGCCCAGCTTCTGAAGACGATCTTCATCGAGAACGACGTCGACGCCATTATCCATTTTGCCGGCTCCGCGATCGTGCCTGCATCCGTCGCCGATCCGCTTGCCTATTACGACAACAATTCCGGCAAGACGCGGGCGCTGTTGAGCGCTGCGATCAATGCCAACATCCGCCATTTCGTCTTTTCCTCCACCGCCGCCGTCTACGGGCCGCAGAAGACGTCCGAGCCGGTCAGGGAGACCGCGCCGCTCAATCCCGAGAATCCTTACGGCCAGTCCAAGCTGATGACGGAATTCATGCTGCGGGACGCGGCGGCAGCCTACGACTTCAACTATGTCGCGCTGCGCTACTTCAACGTCGCCGGCGCCGACCCGTTGGGGCGCAGCGGTCAATCGACATCAGGCGCCACCCACCTGATCAAGGTCGCCTGCGAGGCGGCACTCGGCAAACGCACCGGCGTTCATGTCTACGGCATCGATTACCCGACTCATGACGGTACCGGCGTGCGCGATTACATCCATGTCAGCGATCTCGCCGCGGTTCACCTGAAGGCGCTGCAGCATCTGCGTCGTGGGAGCAGCTCGCTGGTTGCCAATTGCGGCTACGGCGCCGGCTATTCGGTGCTCGACGTGCTCAACATGGTCACGCGCCTGCACGGACACTCCTTCAAGATCCACATGGCGCCGAGGCGTCCGGGCGATGCCGCAAGTGTTGTTGCGGACTCAAGCCTTGCCCAACGCGTTCTGGATTGGAAGCCGACACACGATTCATTGGAGACAATCGTCCAAAGCGCGCTCGACTGGGAACAGTTCCTGATGGATCGCAACGTCGACGATCTTCAGAGCCTCCATCGAGCGCTCGCCGCCGCCTCGTTCTGAGAAACGAAATCAATCCCAGCCCGGCCATCGACTATGCCGTCGAGTGCGCTAAGGTGGCATGACGGTTGATGGCACCGGTTCGCTTGACGCCGGATTGCGACGCGAAGGATGCAACGAGCGAGGAGGTCAGCATGCGAGACGAGGTTCACCAGAGTGAGGTGATTGTCGAACGGCGCGGCTCGGCCGGCATCATCCGCCTCAATCGACCGCGTGCGCTGAACAGCCTGACACTCGATATGGTCCGCGCCTTTGCCGCCGCAATGGGCGACTTCGCGGCAGACGCCAGCATCGCCATGGTGATCGTTTCGGGCGAGGGGGAGCGCGGCTTCTGCGCCGGCGGCGACATTCGCGCGCTGCACGAGAGCGGCCGCGCCGGCACCGACCTAGCCACGACCTTCTGGCGCGAAGAATTCCGCCTGAATCACCGGATCGCGACCTACCCAAAGCCCTATGTGGCGCTGATGGACGGCATCACCATGGGCGGCGGCGTAGGCCTGTCATCGCACGGCCGCCACCGCGTCGTAACGGAGCGAACCAAGCTTGCCATGCCGGAAACGGGGATCGGCTATTTTCCGGATGTCGGGGCGACCTGGCTGCTGCCGCGCGCGCCCGGCGAGGCCGGCACCTGGATGGGGCTGACGGGACTGACCGTCGACGCGGCCGACATCGTCTATGCCGGACTGGCCGATCACCACATCGCTTCCTTCCGGCTGCCTGACATCGTCGATACGCTGGCGGAACTGCCGCGAAACGCGACGCCCCGTGACGTCGAGGTGGTGTTGAAGAATCTCTCCAGCGATCCGGGGACGAGCGCCGTCAAAAGCAACCGCGACCTGATCGAACGTTGCTTTCATTTCGGCACCGTCGAGGAAGTCATCGATGCGCTTGGGAAGGAGCCCGGCGATTTTGCCGCCGAAACGCTGCGGATCATCCGGACCCGCTCCCCGACCAGCCTGAAACTTGCGCTTCGTCTGCTGCGCCAGGGCCGGCAAAGCAGGAACCTTGCCGAATGCCTGAACCGCGAACTCGGCGCCTGCCAGCAGATATTGAAAAGCCCGGATTTCTACGAGGGCATCCGCGCCGCCATTATCGACAAGGATCGCAATCCGCAGTGGATGCCGGCGACACCAGAGGCGGTCGACCAGGCGGCCATCGACGCCTTCTTCAAGCCCGCGGAGCCGCCGCTGGCGCTCTAGCGCCACATCCCGCGCATGCGTGCTCCGACATCGACGCGCACCTGTCGCGCCTGATGCGACGCGCCGCCATCGGCTCTGGATTGCGGCCAGCCGACCACCTCGAAGAACTGCAGCAAGGTTGCCGGAATGAAGCGCGTGCGCGACGCATAGACGTGCCGGTCGCCCTGCGCGTTCTGGCCGTGCGTGAAGAAGCGTTGCGGCACGACGAGGTCGAGATTGTCCTTGGCGCGGGTCATCGCGACGTAGAGCAGTCGCCGTTCCTCCTCGATCTCGGCGCTGGTGCCGACGGCGAGGTCGGACGGGATGCAGCCGTCGACGACGTTCAGCATGAACACCCGCGTCCATTCCTGCCCCTTGGCGGAATGGATCGTGGAGAGGATCAGATAATCCTCGTCGAGCAGCGGCACACCGGCCTGGTCGCTGGTCGCATCCGGCGGGTCGAGCGTCAACTCTGTCAGGAAACGCTCACGGGAAGGATAGCCGCTGGCGATCTGCTCGAGTTGCAGAAGGTCGGCTTGGCGCGTCGATGCGTCCTCGTGCAGGCGCTCGAGATGCGGCGAATACCATTCGCGGACGAGGCCGATTTCTGCCGGCCAGCCGGCCTTGCCGGTCTTCACCTCCTGCAGCATCGCAACGAAGGCCGTCCAATCCTCGCCCGAGCGGGGAGGGGCCGGCAGGTCGGCAAGGGCCTGCATCGGGCTGGCATCCGCGGCCATCTGGTCGATGACGCGCTGCGCCGTCGACGGCCCGACACCCGGGAGCAGCTGCATCAACCGGAAGCCGGCGACGCGGTCGCGCGGGTTCTGAGCAAAGCGGAGAGCCGCGAGCATGTCCTTCACGTGCGCGCTGTCGAGGAACTTCAGCCCGCCGAACTTCACGAACGGAATGTTGCGCCGGGTCAGCTCGACCTCCAGCGCTCCGCTATGATGCGAGGCGCGGAAAAGCACCGACTGCTGCTTGAGCTTCACTCCTTCTTCGCGGTTCTCCAGCACCTTGTCCGCCACGTATCGCGCCTGGTAGGCTTCGTCGCGCACGGTGACGAGCCTTGGACGTTGGGCCGATTGACGCTCGGTCCAGAGGTTCTTGGTGAAGCGCTCCGAGGCGAGGTCGATGACGGCGTTCGCCGCCGCGAGGATCGTCTGCGTCGAACGGTAGTTGCGATCGAGCGTGATGATGTTTGCCGAGGGGCTGAACGCGGCGGGAAAGTCGAGAATGTTGCGCACGGTGGCCGCGCGAAACGAATAGATCGACTGCGCATCGTCGCCGACGACGGTCAAGCCTTGTCCGCCAGGCTTCAAAGCGAGCAGGATCGAGGCCTGCAGCCGGTTCGTATCCTGGTATTCGTCGACAAGCACGTGGTCGAAGCGGCTGCCGATATCGTCGGCGATGATCGGTTCGCTGACCATCTGCGCCCAGTAGAGGAGCAGATCGTCATAATCGAGAATGTTCTGGCTCTGCTTGGCCTCGACATAGGCGCCGAAGAGGTCTCGCAACTGGTTTTCCCAGGCCGAGCACCAGGGGAACGCGTCGCGCAGAACGAGGCCGAGTTCGCTTTCCGAATTTACCACGCGCGAATAGATCGCAAGGCAGGTGCCCTTTGTCGGAAATCGGCTCTCCATTTTCGAGAAGCCGAGCTCGTGCCGGATGAGATTCATCAGATCGGCGCTGTCTTCCCGGTCATGGATCGTAAAGGCGGGGTCGATGCCGATCTGTTCCGCGTAATCGCGCAACAGCCGTGCCCCGATGCCGTGAAAGGTTCCGCTCCAGGCAAGCGCGTCCGCCATGATGCCGGATTTGCCGCCGAGCACCTGGACACAGATACGCTCGACACGACGCGCCATCTCGGCGGCCGCGCGGCGGGAAAATGTCATCAGCAGGATCCGGCGAGGATCGGCGCCCTTGACGATCAGGTGCGCAACGCGATGCGCGAGCGTGTTCGTCTTGCCCGAGCCGGCACCGGCGATGACGAGCAAGGGACCGGCAACGTGGGTGCCGTCAGTGAGCGTGCCGTATTCGACGGCCGCGCGCTGCTGGGGATTGAGCTTTTCAAGATACATTCAGCCGTCCGGTTGCTTCGGCGGAGAATCGCACCGCGGAAATATTCGACGTTCCTTGAATGTTCTCGAACGCTGCGGCTGTCAAGCGTGAGCGCATCAGGGGAAATCGGGCACGATGACGCGCCTCGTCAGTTTCAGCGTGCGATCCGGCTGGAGGATATAGGTTTCCTTAACCCTCTGGCCGCGGGAGTCGTAGAAGGAATTGTAGATGACACTGCCGGGCGGCGATTTGGTCAGTTTCGTGCGCGGTTGCCCGCCATAGGTGATGCTCCCCGGAATGGGCTGAACCTCGGTGGAGCTGTCCGTCGTGCAGCCCGATAGTATGACGAGCGATAGAAACGTCGGAAGCAGAACCTTCATCGCGGTAACCCTTAACTAAACCTATGGTATATATGGCGCCTCAGATCAGGGCGCCAAGTAGCGTGGGCTGGGCTCCGCGAGATTCTTTCGAGTATAGATTGGTGCGGCGCAACTAAAACTCCCCTCCGGCGTTACCCTGTAACAGACTTTGCCATTTGGAGGCGATGATGGTGCTTCGATTTCAGACGACGGAAGGTCACGGTGGTGCTTGCGGGCAGGGCCACAGCCTCGCGTCAACACGCGCCTCGGTCGAAAGCGCTCTCAGTGCCGCCTATGACGTCGATAGTAGCGAAATCGTCGTCTCGATCCTGGGGCTCTATGTCGTCCTGGAAGGATTCGTCCGGCAGAAAGGCCATGTCGAGCGGGCGGTCGAGATTGCCGAAGACGTGGTCGGGAAGGGTTATGTCCGCAGCCGGATGCTGCGGCGTTAGCCAGCCTACTCACATGTAATACTGTAAGTTCATCAGTTTTGACGCACGCATACGGCATGTTGCTGCGCACCCGGAAATATCCGCCTATCTTCATATAAAATAATACAATTTAGCTCGACCGAAAATACGAAGAATTAACTGTGCGAAAGTAGTAGCGGCGACACTGGAACTAAAAGCGTGTTTCATTAGTTAATGCTTGTAATCAAAACACGGGAGAAGGGCATGCGAAGACTTCTTCGACTGGGAGCGCCGGCTTTTGCGCTGGCATTAGGGACTTTCATCACGCCAGCTTCGGCTTCACTCGAGATTACGAGCGACTATTCCGCCCTGCCGCAGGACGAGATGGCGATGAACGAATATACCGGTTCGGTGTCCTGCACCGCGCCGACGACGCATTATGTGCCATCCTTCATCCGGTCTTTTGACGGCACCATTATCGGCGTCGGTTACCTCGAGGTGCAGAGCGACGGTCGCTGCTGATCGTTTGCTCGTCCGTCTCGGAATCCGATGAAATAGGGTAGGAAGATCGCGCTCCCCAGGCCGGAGACCGATCAACTTTTCTGGTTGTGAGTTGTGCGTTGCAGCACATTGCGTTAGCTTCCGCGAAGCTGAGCCTCAACCAGAAGGATACCCTATGATCATTGAGAGCAAGCGGATCGGATGCCTCGACGGGCTGCGCGGACTGGCCGCACTCTGGGTCCTCCTAGGTCACAGCCTGCAACTGACGGGTTGGCACCTTCCGATCCTGTCGTCGCCGGATTTGGGCGTCGACCTCTTCATTATGCTGTCCGGCTTTCTGATGGTCTTTCACTATCGGTTACGCGAGAGCGCCAACCCCTGGGAGAAGCCATCCACCTGGTTCGGCTTCTGGCTGAAGCGCTTTTTCCGAATTGCGCCACTCTACTACGTGATGCTGTGCATCGCCCTGTTGCTGGGGCCGCAGCTCTATGCGAGCCGCATGGTCATTGACACCTTCCTATCCCACGGTCCGCAATTGCCGGAGCGCTATCTGGACGGTAGCCTGCGCAACCTTCTCATCCACGCGAGCTTCCTCTTCGGACTGCATCCGGCCTATGCGTTCCGCACACCACTGCCCGATTGGAGTCTTGGTTTGGAGATGCAGTTCTATGCGGTCTTTCCGCTGGCGATGCTGCTCTTGAGGAAAGCCAGATGGCTGCCCGGCGCCGCCCTGATTGCGCTTGGCGGTTTCGTAGTCGCCAAGGCCGTGCAGGCCGCCCACATCGATTTTCCGATGCCGTCTTTCCTGCCGCTGAAGATGCATGTCTTCCTGTGCGGCATGCTGATCGCCAACGGATTGTTCGTGACGCCGCGGCAAACCGTCATGAATGGCCTGCTTGCCGTCATGCTGGTCATGATTCCGATCGGCGGCGACATGACCTCGACGAAGGTCGCCGTCCGCCTGCTTCTGGTCGTCGGCTTCTTCGTGCTGGTGCATTATCATTTGTTGCCAGGTCTGGTCGGAAAGCTCGGCGATCGCGTCTCATCGCTGATGGGAAATCACTTCTGCCATTGGCTCGGCGAGCTCTCGTTCGGCGTCTATCTGATTCACCTGCTTTTGCTCCAGCCGCTCGCAGCATTCGTCATAACGCATTTCGGGGCTGAGATTTCCGCGCCGGCGCGCTTTGCGATCGTGGTCGCCGCCCTGCTGCCATTGGCCTATGCGCTGGCATATCTCGGCTTCACCCGCATCGAGGGGCCGGGCCAGACGCTTGGGCGCAAGGTGCTGGAAATAATCCGGAGACGGCGCCTGAAGCCGGCCTGACGCATCGGCTTATCGCAATCGAGGCTCGTCTGCTTTCCCTGAGGGTGACGAGCCTCTGACCATCATCATGATGGCTGCACACTTTCTATTGAGGGACGTGCCTTGATGGCAATGAGGTTAATCGCGCTCCCAACAGCAAGCGCTGCCGAGGGTTAAACAAAAATAAACCATTGCCCTGTTCCGGGACAGGTTGTCGACGATCTGCCGGCGATTGGCGGATCAAGGCCCGATCAGTTGACCTTCAGCTTGGCTTCTTCCGCGGCCGCTACGAATTCCGCGCGTGCCTCCTCGATCGTCTTTCGACCATCAAGGGCGGCTCTGCAAGTGCTTCTTGCCTTCAGATAATGCAACCCGCGACTGCTCGGCCACAGGTCTGCCAGGCATTTCAGCGCGTCCATAGGGCCGACGATCGTGCGTGCGCCCGTATTTTCAAACCCCACATGAATAGGATTATTCCACTTCTCGCTGGCCATAGGCGCATTCTCCGTTGCTTACGCCAAAATGTGCAAGTCAGCCTTCGCGTTCCCCCAGAAGGCCCGTACTGAGTGTATTTTAGCGATATTTTCGGAGCCCGCAAACAGGAAAACCGGGTGCTGGTTGATCTCGGTATCCACCGGCACCGTCCCCCAGACCGCAGATCTTTTGAGTGCCGTGGGAGGTTGTCTCTTTTTTAGCCGGCAGATCGGCTAAGCGCACTTTTAACTGGCTGAAAACAACGCTTTGTGCAACCATGGAAAGCTCAACGTCAGTCGCCCTCTGTTAGCGTTGGAGATCGGTGATGCAGGACCTCAAGAACGTTCTGAATGCTGAATGCCAGAAGTATGTTTCTATGGTCATATCCATGCGGCGCGGCAACCAGCGATGGCTCGAACGGGATGCTGCCACGGGCTCGAACGTAGACGTGACCGATGCAAAGCTAGCGGCCTTTGAGGAAACCGTCCGGACGCTGAGGCAGATGATCCAGGACCTCGATGAGTCCGACTATACGCTGTGCCGTCCGACGAAGGATTGGCACTTCGACGCCTGAGGCCGGACCAGGGCATTCTCTTCGAGCCGATGACTCGGCAGTGCTTTCCCGCGAGTCCTATCGGAAATTCTAAAGCGATTGCGGATCATAGACGCAGGCATAGTCGAGAACGCACTGTTTTCCGGTGGCATCTGGCAGGTTGGTTGTGTCCCGTTGGTCGCCGGGGCCACATTTGGCCGGCGGATAACGGAAGCTCCGGCCTCCGATGCCGACGCGCACGAAAAGCTTTTTCTCCTGGCGAATGATTTGCGTGATCTCAGAGCAGGTATGCTCACGGGCATTGATCTGCGTCACCGCGCCGGCAAAGGAGACAGCAAAAGCGCAGCCCCTAGGACCACATTTTTCATGAACGCCTCCTGGTTGCTGACAGTTAAACAGCGCACGCAGAGCGATTCAATTGAAATCTCAGGGCATTGCGTAGCTCCGCTGGCGGGAGAGGCGTTCTTTCGCAGCCGAGAGTCACAGGTTGCCGAGGCGCGGCAATAATGAGTGTCCAGTCACACGCTACCCGTCTTGTTTTTGTTGAGTTTCCGTGTGCCGGCTCTGGACACCACCGTTAAGATGCACTTAAGCCTACTTGTTCTTCAGTAGCCATACCTTCCCGGCCATTGTTATCCCGTAGACGTCTTTCGAAGCGTTATCGTCGAGATGCCGCCGCTCCAGCAAGCCAGGCGCCTTTAGCTCATCCAGAACTTTGGCTGTTACGGACTTCACTTTCAGAGGCCGTTCCTTCCAGCGGTCCGACTTTGCGTAGGTTACCGTCGCATTCTGGTGCGTCCATTTGTTCGATGGCTGAAGATACAGGTCTCCGTCCCGAGCGAGTTTCAGTGCGGCAATCTGCGATGGCGTAAGCTCGATCATGTTAGGAAACCTATTTGTCTTCTGTCTCGTGAGAACGTGACGGGAACATGCCGCACGGATTTTCTGTGCAATTCGTGGTCTGTTCCACACTTTCACGTCGTTTCGCGCGCCTCTCGGTCGCTGACGTCCACGCTCTTCTATCTGATTTTCCTAGAGAAAACTGGTGCTGCCGAGTGGGATTGAACCACCGACCTCACCCTTACCAAGGGTGTGCTCTACCACTGAGCTACGGCAGCAAGGACCAGACGCGCAACCGAACCGGCTGCATTGCGTGAACGGGGGGCCTATTGCCACAGCTTCATGATAAGCGCAAGCCGCAATTTCCATCTTTGTAGAGATTGAGGCCGGCCCACTTTTGGATTGGCGCGAATTCGGCTAAGTCTGGGCGATGACCGAAAACACCAAAAAAGGCCAGAAGAGCCGCAAGACCGAGATCGAACGCCAGGCAAAACTGCGTCGCGAGCGGGCCGCCGAAAAGCTCCGAGAAAATTTGTCCCGCCGCAAACAGCAGACCCGTGCGCGTCGATCGGGGCAGGCGGATGAGACGGATGGCCTGCCTGCCGCAAAAATGGACGAATCATAATGTTCGGTTCACGGCGAATTGAAGCCCCCGCTAATTTCGTCTAAACACCCGCATCTTTTTACAGACAGCCTTTCAGAAAGGCGGGCATCGCCCGTAAGCGCACATGGATCGTATTAGAATTGTCGGCGGTAATGAGCTTAACGGCATCATTCCGATTTCCGGCGCCAAGAATGCCGCCCTGCCGCTGATGATCGCCTCGCTGCTTACCAGCGATACACTGACGCTTGAGAACGTGCCGCATCTGGCCGATGTCGAGCTGCTGATGCGCATCCTCGGCAATCACGGCGTCGATGTTGCCGTCAACGGCCGCCGCGAGCGTCAGGAAGACGCGTACTCGCGCACCATCCACTTCACCTGCCGCACCATTGTCGATACCACCGCTCCCTATGAGCTGGTGTCCAAGATGCGCGCCTCCTTCTGGGTCATCGGCCCGCTGCTGGCGCGCGAAGGCCAGTGCCGCGTCTCGCTGCCGGGCGGCTGCGCCATCGGCACGCGTCCGGTCGACCTGTTCCTCGACGGCCTGACCGCGCTCGGCGCGAACCTCGAGATCGACGGCGGCTATATCAATGCGAAGGCGCCGAAGGGCGGTCTGATCGGCGCCCGCTACACCTTCCCGAAGGTATCCGTCGGTGCGACTCACGTCATGATGATGGCCGCAACGCTTGCCCGCGGCACGACCGTCATTGGCAACGCCGCCCGCGAACCGGAGGTCGTCGACCTCGCCAACTGCCTCATTGCCATGGGCGCCAAGATCTCCGGCGCCGGCACCAGCACGATTACGATCGAGGGCGTCTCGTCGCTTTCCGGCGCGCGCCATCGCGTCCTGCCCGATCGCATCGAGACCGGCACTTATGCCATGGCCGTCGCCATGGCCGGCGGCGATGTCACTCTTGAGCACACGGATATCGCGCTTCTCGACACGGCCCTTGAAACGCTCCGCCGCGCCGGTGCCGAAATCTCGCCGACCAGCAACGGAATGCGCATCCGCCGCAATGGCGTCGGCATCAAGCCGGTGGATATCGTCACCGATCCCTTCCCGGGCTTCCCCACCGACCTGCAGGCGCAATTCATGGCGCTAATGACGCGTTCGACCGGCATCTCGCATGTCACCGAGACGATTTTCGAAAACCGCTTCATGCATGTGCAGGAACTAGCGCGCCTGGGCGCGAAGATCTCGCTGTCTGGCCAGACGGCGAAGATCGAAGGCGTTCCGCGGCTGAAGGGTGCGCCCGTCATGGCGACCGACCTGCGCGCCTCCGTCTCGCTCGTCATCGCCGGCCTTGCCGCCGAAGGCGAGACGATGGTGTCCCGTGTCTATCACCTCGATCGCGGCTTTGAGCGCCTGGAAGAAAAGCTCACCCGCTGCGGCGCCATCGTCGAGCGTGTGAGCGAATAACGAAAGGGCGCTTCTTAGCCCTTCGATATGGTTGCGCATTGTCCTGTCGCGCCTTATGTCCGTTGTCTGACGCATCGCCATTCCGGCGATGTATTGGCGATGGGGTATTGCCTGAATGACCGACCTGAAGCTGGTAGCGCTCGATAGCGAAGATCTTGCCGTCGTCTCCGCGCATTTGCAGGATAGCGTCTTCAAGGTCGCCGATCTGGCCTGGTCGCCGCGCGAAGGTCAGTTCTCGGTCGCCGTCAACCGCTTCGTGTGGGAAGAAGCCGGCAAGAAGCGCAGGGGGTTCGAACGCCGCCGCGCAGCTGTCGTCTTCAAGCGTGTACTTGCGGTTCGCTCCACCGGCATCGATCGCGAGAACCGCGACGCGGTACTGTCGCTGCTTGCTATCCGCTTCGAGCAGAAGGGCGAGGGGCCGGAGGGAACGGTCGAGCTGGCGCTGTCAGGCACGGCAAGTGTTGCGCTCGATGTCGAATGCATCGAGGTTCAGCTTGCGGATATCGGCGGAGCGTGGGAAACCGCATCCAAGCCGCGCCATCCCGGCGCCTGAGAACTGGTTGTTCTGTAATCAAAGAGGAATATCGCATTGGCAATCTGGCTGGATCAGGCATCGGAAGGCTTCGAGCAACGGTTTGCCGCCTTCCTGACGACCAAGCGCGAAGTCTCCGAGGATGTGAATACGGCAGTCCGCGCCATCATCGATGACGTCAGGGCGCGCGGCGACGCGGCGCTTGCCGAATATTCGAAGAAGTTCGACGGGATCGATTTTGCCGTAACGCCCATGCGTGTGACGGAAGCCGAGATCGATGCAGCGGTCGAAGCTGTGCCGGCCGAAGTGCTTGGCGCGCTGAAGGTCGCGGCCGTGCGGATCGAATCGCATCATCGCCGCCAGTTGCCGAAGGACGATATCTATGAGGACGACATGGGCGTCGGCCTCGGGTCTCGCTGGACGGCGATCGAGGCGGTCGGCCTTTATGTGCCTGGCGGCACGGCTAGCTATCCGAGTTCGGTGCTGATGAATGCCGTGCCGGCCAAAGTTGCCGGCGTCGACCGCATCGTCATTGTCGTTCCCGCAACCGGCGGCGTGGTCAATCCGGCCGTGCTTGCAGCCGCCAAACTCGCGGGCGTCACCGAGATCTACCGGCTCGGCGGTGCGCAGGCCGTCGCTGCCCTTGCCTACGGCACCGAAACCATTGCGCCGGTCGCCAAGATCACCGGCCCGGGCAACGCCTATGTGGCAGCCGCCAAGCGCCAGGTTTTCGGCACCGTCGGCATCGACATGATCGCCGGTCCCTCGGAAGTGCTTGTCATCGCCGACAAGGATAACAATCCGGACTGGGTGGCGGCCGATCTTCTGGCGCAAGCCGAGCACGATGCGAGCGCGCAGGCGATCCTCGCGACTGAGGATGCCGAGTTCGCACGGTCCGTGGAAGCAGCGGTCGAGCGGCAGTTGAAACTGCTCAATCGGGCCGAAACCGCTGCCGCAAGCTGGCGCGACTTTGGAGCGATCATTCTCGTGAAGTCGCTCAAGGACGCGATTCCGCTGTCAAACCGGATCGCGCCCGAACACCTGGAGCTCGCCGTTGCCGATCCGGACGCGCTGCTGCCTCGCATCCGCAATGCCGGCGCGATCTTCATGGGCGCCCATACGCCTGAAGTGATCGGTGACTATGTCGGCGGCTCGAACCACGTTCTGCCGACGGCCCGCTCGGCCCGGTTCTCCTCCGGTCTCTCAGTGCTCGATTTCGTCAAGCGCACCTCGATCCTGCGCCTCGGTCCCGAGCAACTTCGCACGCTCGGTCCCGCCGCCATCGCACTGGCCGTTTCCGAAGGACTGGACGCACACGCACGGTCGGTAGCGATCCGCCTGAACCTGGAAGGGTGACAGATGGCAACGGGCGACTTTCGGCTTTGCGACGTCGTCCTTGACGACAGCATCGGCAGAGCGACGCCCGACGTCGAACACGAGCGCGCGGTCGCCATCTTCGATCTTGTCGAGGAAAACAGCTTTACGCCCGTGGGGCATTCCGGTGGGCCGTACCGGCTGAATATCTCGCTGGTCGACTCCAAGCTGGTTTTCGCGATCACGACGGAGGACGGAGGCGCCGTCGCCACCCACATCCTGTCCTTGACCCCGTTTCGCCGCATCGTGAAGGATTATTTCCTGATCTGTGAAAGCTACTACGAGGCAATCCGCTCAGCCTCGCCGAGCCGCATCGAGGCGATCGACATGGGGCGGCGCGGCATTCACAATGAGGGCTCGCAGACGCTGAGGGACCGCCTGAACGGCAAGATCGAGATCGATTTCGATACCGCACGCCGGCTGTTCACGCTGGTTTGCGTGCTCTACTGGCGCGGTTGAGGCCGATGGAAGCGCCAGTCGACGCAGGCGAAGGAAAAAGGCCGGGCGCCATCCTGTTCATGTGCGGCATGAACTGCATTCGCTCCCCCATGGCCGAGGTGATCGCCCGCAGCATGCTGCCTGCGAACGTCTATATCAGATCCGCCGGCGTCCGTTCGGGGGAGCGGGACCCCTTCGTCGATGTTGCGCTTGAGGAGATCGGCCTTTCTCTTGGTCGGCATCATCCGCATACGCTGGAAGAACTGGAAGATGATTACTTCGACCTGATCATCTCGCTCTCGCCGCAAGCGCACCATGCAGCGCTAGAACTGACCCGGTCGAAAGCCATCGAAGTCGTCTATTGGCCGACCATCGATCCGACCGTTGTTCAGGGCACGCGAGAGCAGATTCTGAACAGCTACCGGCAAGTCCGCGATCATCTGACCGAACTGATCGAGAGCCGGCTGGTTAGAAGAAACATCATTGCCGCGCACTCGGCGTGAAACAAATGACGGAAACGCGATCAATTAGGTTCACAAACCCTCGTTGATTGTGTAGTTTCCGCCCAAAATTTTGGGCGGCCGCCGCCGTCATCTCAACCCACAGGAAGAAAACCTCTATATGCCTAAAGAAGAAGTCCTCGAATTTCCGGGTATTGTGACCGAGCTTCTGCCGAACGCAACGTTCCGCGTAAAGCTCGAAAACGAACACGAGATCATCGCTCACACTGCTGGCCGCATGCGCAAGAACCGCATCCGCGTTCTGGCCGGCGACAAGGTTCTCGTTGAAATGACGCCCTACGACCTGACCAAGGGCCGCATCACCTACCGCTTCAAGTAGGCCTGCATACAAGGCTTGAAAGGCCGCTTTCTCCGTCTTCCGGTGGTCGAGGTTCCATGGCGCTGAAATACAAGCTCATTCTGGCTTCCGGCTCGCCCCGCCGCGTTGATCTGCTCAATCAGGCAGGGATCGAGCCTTCGCGTCTCATGCCGATGGATATCGACGAGACGCCGAAAAAGTCTGAGCACCCGCGCTCACTCGCCCGGCGCCTGTCGACGGAAAAGGCCGAGGCAGCACTTGCCGCCATCAAGGGCGACATGACGTGGAAGGGCAGTTACATCCTGTCGGCCGATACCGTCGTCGCTGTCGGACGCCGCATTCTTGGCAAGGCCGAGTTCGCGGATGAGGCGTCAGCCTCGTTGTATCTCTTGTCCGGGCGCAGCCACTGGGTCTATACCGGCGTCTGCCTGGTGACGCCCGACCGCAAGATCCGCCAGAAGATTGTCGAGACGAAGGTTCGCTTCAAGCGCCTTTCCGGTTTCGAGATCGAGAACTACCTTGCATCGGGGCAGTGGCGCGGCAAGGCTGGCGCCTACGGTATCCAGGGCCTGGCCGGAACATTTGTGCAGAAGATGGTCGGCTCCTACACCAACGTTGTTGGGTTGCCGCTTTATGAAACCATCCTTTTGCTGACCGGCGAAGGCTTTGACGTGCATAGCAGGTGGGCCGAGGGCTGATCCTCGAAGGAACCGCTGATGTCTGACGAAAACAAGACCGCCAAGGTCGAACCGCTGCGCAAGACGCGGCCCTGCCCGGAATGCGGCAAGCCGTCCAACCGCGAACACTACCCGTTTTGCTCGAACCGCTGCCGCGACCTCGATCTTTCGCGCTGGCTCTCCGGCTCATACGCCATCCCCGTTGCCGACGACGAGGCGAAGGCGGATTACAATGATGAGGAATAGGTCCGTTTTTCCACGGGCGAAGCCATTAAATTCGTTGATGAATTTGGAAAATTCCAAGGCTTCTCAAAAAACTGTCATTTGGCGCTTGCCATGTCCGGACAAGATGCTATAACCCCGCTCGCTTCCGGGGCGAACCAAGGCCCCTCGGTTCTTTCCCAGGAAAGAATGTCTGCGAAGCGGGTTAGCCCAGATAGCTCAGTTGGTAGAGCAGCGGATTGAAAATCCGCGTGTCGCTGGTTCGATTCCGGCTCTGGGCACCATTTTAAGTAATTGTTACACCTAGTGTTTTTCATGTTTTCTCACCTTTTGCTTATTTGAGTTTGACACTTTCAGACTCCGGATTTGACAACTTTCGTTTTTCGTTTGTTCAGTTCGGCCTCAAAATCGGCGACGGCGGATGTCGTGCGCGTCGTCATGTTGGCACGCCGGGAATAGTGCTTCGCCATTGCTTCCGTGGCATGGCCGAGCACCAGGGCGATTGTTCCATGGTCCTTGCCCATCTCCGCGAGAATGGTTGCAACTGTGTGCCGAAGACCCTTCAACGTTAGCCCGGGCTGGATCAAACCTTCCGCCTCCAGCTTTCCTTTAAGTCTGCTCCAGTTCGTGCTGAACCCATTGTAGGTCCAGGGTTGGCCTCTGCTATTGGCACACAGCGTCAAGGCATCATGCTTCGGTGCACGCGCAATCGCCTCAGCGACAGGCTCGAAGAGAGGCAGGTAGATTGGCTGGCCAGTCTTGTTGCGGCGTGTATCGAGCCCGGCTTGCGTAATGGCCATCCTCGGCAGTTCCAGCGCGTCCTGCGGATCGAGCGCATAAAACATCATGAGGGCGACCGGCAGCAGCATGTGAGGTGGCAGCGCTGCGAGAACGGTTTCACGCTCAGCGTCGGTCCATGGTCGGTTAGCGTCGGGAAGGGCCTTGGGGCGTCGGGCGGGCCTTACCTTGGCCGCAGGATTGTCCTTTGTGAAGCCATACTCAATTCCCCAGTCGAAGATCACTGAAAGGACGGAGCGTACGTAATTAGCAAAGCGAAACTTGCGTTTCTCCAAGGCCTTGTCCCGGATCTTTGCTATAAATGGAGGCCTGAACCGGTCCAGTGGCGTGTCGTCAATCGCCTGAAGATAGTCGAAACATTTCTGATAGTCGGCGCGCGTTCGAGGAGCCAGCTCGGCGCGGAACCTGACGCTTTCGCGGTATTTCTTAATCAGCATTCCCAGTGTACCGGGTTTGGCCTCCTTTTCATTCCGCAGTTCGTTGATGCGGTGAAGCTCCATGTCGAACGCCAAGGTGTATGGCTCGAACCTTCGGCAGTCGATCTTCTCCCGTGTCTTGCGGTGATAACAGCGCCAGTCGCCGTCGTGGTCCCTGAAAATCTGCCAACCCGCGTATTTGTTCGGGCGTCGAACCCGAGGCTTCCTCATCCGAGGCGCTCCAGGATTTCTGCGTCTGTATCCGCGTTTCCGGCTTTGATCAGGTCGAGCCACCGATCAAGGTCGTGGATGTCGTAACGCTCTTCGCTTTCGGGCATAGCGACCGGCTTGACGGAGCAAATCCTCGGGAAACGCCTCAAAGGTAAGCCGACATAGTCCGCTGCCTGTTTTATGGACATCATTCGCGGCTGAACGACGCGAATATTCAACATAGCATTCGCCATTGTCCTGCTCCTACCACTGACACGGGAAAACTGGGAAATGTGTTCTGGAGGCCTTGAGAACCGCGCGATCGAACCGGCCGGAGGTTGGACTGCCCACCGCTCGTGCGTGCCTTTTCCCATTCCGAGGCCAGCAACGCTTCGCCGACTAGAGCCCGACCATCAGATGCCTGTATTTAATTTCATTCTGAATTTGGCTGGCACGATTGCACCTTTCTCTATTTGACCGTGCTGCGGATCCGAGGCAATTTGCGCCGCGGCTCTTCAAGCGTTTTCATAGGTTTCAAAGAAGATTGATTTCGGAGCCGAGTAAACTGACAAGTCTGCGAGTCAAAGTTGGGGTCGAATTCGATGTGAATCCTTGATTGGGGCCGCACGAGAACAAGTGGGCGAAGCATGCGCGACGAAGATGCCGGCAATACCGCCGAATTGAAAACAACGTTGACGCGCGAAGAAATGCATCAACTTGTTTGGTCCGTGCCAATGAACATTCTTGCAGAGCGACACCTGGTCCTTGGTGTCGCTCGTCTCGGCCGGGCTTGGCATCGGCTTTGTCCCGGAATGGACGCGTGAATTTCCGAACCGCGCCTTCGAGCTGAAGAAGGTCAGAGGCATCGACTTCCGGATCGGGCTGGGGGTTGCCTGGAACCGAGAAGATCCGACCGCCTCGCGCGGCGACATCGTCGATATCGCCCGGTCGCGGGCACGGCCGAGGCGGTGAGGGCGGCCGTGTGAGGCTAGCCTCCTGATTCCTCGGCCGCCCGTTCGCCGATCCTTGGTTGGCCTGCCTGCTGTTGAACATCCCTTCTGCCGCCCGCGCCTCGCGTCCTGCGCCGGCTTTTGGTCCTGCCGGGCTCGCGCTGGCCCGCAACAGCGTTGCCGTCCTCCACTCCGTTGCGGCCCTATCGGGTGCGTGCCAGCGCTGAAGGCCCGGCATTCGGACCGCCGTAGCAGGTCGCGATGGTCGCGACCTCGAACGGAGGTTTAAACATGACGAGGCAGCCGACAAAGCAACGATCCGATCTCTACAGAAGCATCACCGACAAGATCATCGCCGAACTCGAACAGGGTGTCAGACCCTGGATGCAGCCCTGGAGCACGGCTTGTGCGAGCGACCGGATCACCCGGCCGCTGCGCCACAATGGCGAGCCCTATTCCGGAATCAACGTCCTCATCCTCTGGTCGGAAGCGATTGCCCGTGGCTTTACCTCGGCCACCTGGATGACATTTCGTCAGGCCCGCGAATTCGGGGCGGCGGTGCGTAAGGGCGAGACCGGCACGACCGTCGTCTTTGCCAGCTCCTTCCTGCGGGCCGAAACCAGCGAGACCGGCGAGGCGGTTGCGCACAGCATCCCGTTTCTGAAAGCCTACACCGTCTTCAACACCGACCAGATCGACGGACTGGGCGAGCGCTTCCGAGCAGTTGTGCCGGCTCCAGATCCGATTGCCCGCATCGGCCATGCCGACCGCTTCTTTGCCAATACCGGCGCCCTGATCCGGCACGGCGGCTCGTCAGCCTACTACGCGCCGGCCCGCGATCATATCCAGATGCCGGCCTTCGAAGCCTTCCGGGACGCACAATCCTACGTCGCCATCTTAAGTCATGAGCTGACCCACTGGACGGCAGCCCCGCATCGTCTCGCTCGTGACCTCAGCCGCTATGCCAAGGACAACAGCGAACGTGCCCGCGAGGAACTGATCGCCGAGCTCGGCAGTTGCTTCCTCTGCGCCGATCTCGGCGTTGTTCCGGAACTCGAACCACGGCCCGACCATGCGAGCTATCTCGCCTCCTGGCTCAAAGTGCTCTCAAGCGAACCGCAGGCGATCTTTACCGCCGCCAGTCAGGCGCAGCGCGCCGTCAGCTACCTGCACTATCTCCAGCCTGAAGGGGAGGCGGCGTGAGCCGTCTTCTCCCCTCAATGGAACCACTCGCCGCAAAAGGCCGGCACCGGGTCAGCCTCAGGCTCTAACGTTGGGTCGATAGCCACGAGAACGCTTTTGGGCAAGAAGAGTCAGAAGGAGAGCGACGGCTTCTTTCTCGCTGTTGAAGAGGTGAACCCTCTGCTGGCCGCGTCTTCCGATGCGCCCCCAACTGCGGGTAAGCGACACATCACCAAAGAGGGTCGGCTCGATCGACAACTGATAGAATCGAGCCATGTTTCTCTTGAAGTCGGTGATCTCAATATGGAGGTGGTAGGGCTGTGCGATCATGACGGAAGGATCGCAAAGTCCTGTCAGAGGCGTCCAACGACTTTTCTGAATCGGTCGGTCCTGACCGATTCATGTTGGTTATGGCCGTCGCTGTTACCGCTTCTTTCGACCGGGCAGGGAAGCGAACTTCGTCGAGCGTCAGGAGATGGAAAGGTCGGACTTTTCGGAATCAAGAGCACGGGCTGGAATGGAAGACCACGGTCGCCCGGCCACTGCGCATCATATTGGCGGCGGCGTTTTTGATTTGACGGGCATAGATCATAACGCCGTGCCGCCATCCTTCGGCGATTGGTCTTCACCGTGTGGCTTCAGAAGATCGTCGACAATTCTCGGTCGCCCTCGCGACTGAGGAACTTCGGTAACGCGCGTTGGACCCATTCGAGAAGGGGTCGCGAAGATGATGCGCGGTCGCCATTCTCCAATCGATGCAGCACCAGTGCTCCGATCAGGACCTTTCGGCGTGTATCGATCGCCCGCTCCTGTTTGCTGAGGCGCAACAGTAACGTCTTCTTTCTAGCCTCGAGCTGGGCAAGTCGTTCGCTAATTGTCGTGCCTGTCACGATGATCATCTCCGCTTGCGTTTTCACCCGAGCGTTTGGGCCAACTGGCCCTCGCAGGTTGCACGGCAACGAAGCTGGCTTAGGGGGTGTGCTCCGGCAACTCGCATATGTGCGGGTAGCAGCACGCGGTCGAAAGCCTAAAAATAGAACGCGGACGTTGCCGCATGGTCCCACCGGGACCCGAAGAGACCAAGGCGAGGAGGGTACAAGGGCGCACTTACGGGTTGCTTCACAACCCACGGCGCAGATGCCGGATCTGGATGGGAAATAGATCGAATGGCGATCTATCATTTGAGCATGAAACCTGTGGCACGCAGCGGTGGTCGCAGCGCCGTGGCTGCTGCCGCCTACCGATCCGCGACAAGGATTGAAAATCAGCGTGACGGGCTCATTCATGATTTCCGCGCCAAGCAGGGTGTTGAGCACACGGAGATCGTCATTCCGGAGGGTGTGGCTGCCGAATGGGCGAGGGACCGTTCGGTATTGTGGAACGCGGCGGAGTTCGCCGAGACACGCAAAGACGCGCGTGTTGCCCGCGAATTTGAGATTGCACTTCCGCATGAGCTGTCTTCGACCCAGCGTGTCGATCTGGCGCGGGAGTTCGCGCAAGGGCTCGCCAATCGCTATGGCACCGCAGTGGATTTCGCGGTGCATCAGCCGCATGTTGATGGTGACGTCCGCAACTACCATGCGCATGTACTGATGACTACGCGACTGGTTGGGTCAGAGGGGCTTGAAAGCAAGACGCATATCGAGCGGGCCAACAAGGAACTTTTACCGAAGGGGCTGCCAACCTCGCAAATGCAGCTACGCGATATCCGCCAATCTTTCGAGCAGACGGCGAACGAGCATCTGGCGCGAGCCGGTCTGGACGTCAGGATTGATCATCATAGCCATTTAGAACGCGGGCTTGAGATCGAGCCGACTGAACACATGGGCGTGCATGCAACGCAGATGGAGCGGCAGGGCAAGCCGGTCAATCGGCGGCGGCTGGATGAGGAGCCTGCCGGGCGTAACGCCGAGCTCATCCGGGAAAAGCCGGAGCAGGTGCTTTCGCTCATCAGCGATGAGAAGAGCGTGTTCGACCGGCGCGATATCGCCCGGACGCTGCATCGCTACGTCAACGACGATATTCGGGAGTTCCAGAGCGCTTTTGCCAAGGTCATGGCCTCGCCCTCGCTGGTGGTATTGCAGCCTGAGCGGATCGATGCAGCCACCGGCGAGACTGAGCTGGCGCGGTATTCGACCCGTGAAATGGTCGAGATTGAAAGCGCCGTGGCCGAGCGCGCGGAGGTCATGAAGAATGCACGGAGCCATGGCGTCGATCGTCGTCACGTCGATCGGTCGATAGAGAAGCAGGATGCGGCGATACGTGCAAGCGTCTCCAGAGACACTGCCGGAAAGGTGAAGCGCGGCGAGCAGGACGGATTGGAGCGGGAACGGCAGATTGCCGCGGCGCGGCTGTCCCACGAGCAGCGGGCGGCGATCGAGCATATCACCGGGGCAGGGCGGATTGCGGCAGTCGTCGGTTTCGCCGGAGTTGGCAAGTCCACCATGCTTGCGGCCGCGCGCGAGGCGTGGGAGGCCCAGGGCTACACCGTCCACGGCGCGGCACTGTCGGGGAAGGCGGCCGAGGGCCTGGAGGAAGCATCCGGCATCCAGAGCCGGACGCTGGCGTCGTGGGAATATCGCTGGCAGTCACAGGGTGACGGCAACGTCAGCCGCGACCAACCCGGCCGTAGCGACGTCTTTGTGATCGACGAGGCGGGGATGATCGGGAGCCGGCAGCTTGCTCGCTTCATCAAGGCGGTGGACGAGCGCGGGGCGAAGATCGTACTTGTTGGCGATCATGAGCAGCTGCAGGCGATCGGAGCCGGTGCACCGTTCCGGGCCATTGCCGAGCAGATCGGTCACGCCGAACTCTCCGAAATCCGTCGTCAGCGTGTCGATTGGCAGCGGGAGGCGTCGGTGGCCTTTGCGACGCACCGGACGACCGAGGGGCTTTCCGCCTACCGCGACCATGGCGACATTCGGCTGAGTGAGACGCGGGACGAGGCACGAGCCGAAATGGTGAGCGATTACCTGGCCGATCGCGAAGCGCGACCGGCGGGAACGCGTGTGGCGATGGCGCATCGGCGGGCCGATGTTCGGGCTATCAATGACGCGATCAGATCTGCTCTGTGGGAGCGTGGCGAGTTGGCAAACAGCTGCGGGCTGACCCAGGGCGAACAGGGCAACGTGCCTGACGAAGGGCATGGCCCCTTCGGACGCGAGCTGACGTTCCAGACCAATGACGGCAAACGATCGTTCGCGCCGGGTGACCGCATAGTGTTTCTTGAGAACAGCCGTGATCTTGGTGTCAAGAACGGGATGCTTGGCACAGTCGACAGTGTTGAAGCCGGCCAGATCGTGGCAACACTCGACGGGACTGGCGACAGAATCGGCGTGGCGACGGACGAATACCGAGCATTCGACCATGGCTATGCAACGACGATTCACAAGAACCAGGGTGCAACTGTGGACCGTGCCTATGTAATGGCGTCGGGGTCGATGGACCGGCACCTGACCTATGTCGCCATGACCCGCCATCGCGACAGTGTACGGCTCTATGCCGACAGGCAAGAGTTTGGCGCTCGCAACGCCGGCCGGCTGGTCGAGCACGGCCACGCTCCGTATCAACACGATGCCAAGAACCGGGCCAGCTATTTCGTGACAGTGGAAAACGACAAAGGCCGGAAACACACGGTTTGGGGCGTGGACATTGAGCGGGCGATGGCCGAAGCTCAAACTGAACTCGGCACGAACATCGGCCTTGAACATCGCGGATCGGATACGGTGCGGCTTACGCATGGTATGCTCGTTGAGCGGAACGCGTGGAAGATTCATAGCGCCGATGAGCTGACCTACGCCCAACTGGAACACCGCCTCAGCCGGTCAGGGGTGAAGGAAACGACCCTTGACTACACGCGCGACTTTGCCGAGCGGCGAGGGATCGCGGAGCAATTTGGGGCCCGGAGTGAGATCGAAATTCGGGGCGAGTGTGCCGAGCTACGTCCGGAGTGGGAGTCGAAGGCCGAGGATCACAGGTTTCTGCGCGGATCCGCATACAAAGTTGGCACGGATATTAAACGAGAAGAATCTGCACGAAATCTGGTGCGCGATCACAAGAATCATGACGTGGCCAGGGAAGGTCTGCAGAAAGCCCCAACTCAGAAGCGCAGCATATTCGCCGGCCTCAAGCTCAGTGTAGGCCGAGGAGCAGCTTTAGAGCGCGGGACAGCCTCGAAAACGCAGCGGCCGGAAAGGGAAGAGGGCTTGCGCTCTTCTGGTCGCGATCAGGAAGCTTCGGCGGCGCATCGGCTGGCGGACCGGGCGCGGCCCTTGTCGGCCTTCGAACAGGCCGTTGACCATTATGCGCAGGCCTTTAGCGCGGCCGACAAGCAGATACGCGAGAACTTGCCCGTCCTTGAAACCCAGAAGCAGGAACTGCGCATCGCGGGCCAGCAGCTCGACCGGGCGCGGCCTGGATCGCACGAACTGATCCGGTCCGCCCTGCAACATGATACGAAGACGGTTGAGGCGATAACGGAGCTTTCCGGCCGCGCGCGTGTCGGTGAGCTTGTCGGCGGTATGGATCGGGAGCGAGTGGCATTGGCCGATCCGAGCGTCCGGGCCGAACGGTTCGTGCAGCGCTGGCACGAACTGCAGGGCGAGCGCCGGCAACTTCAAGGTTGGCAGCATGATGAGGCCCGCCAGAAGGTCGAGGGCGAGATGCGCGGCATGGTGAAGGGCCTTGAGCGCGACGCGCAGGTAGAATGCGTCCTGCGCAATCGAAGCCAGGACCTTGGAATCCGCCATATGCGGCAGGATCAGACCATTGCCCGTGAGATGGAACGGCAGCTGTCCCAGAGCCGCAGCCGGGGCCTCGGGCTGGAACGATAGGAAGGAGACGGCATGACCGATCGACTGGAGGGCGCCAAGCCCGATGAACAAGACGAAGCCGGCGATCCGGCCCAGGCGTTCGATGCGCTACGGCGGACGGTCGAAGATCTCCTTGGCGATCTCACGCGCGAAATGACGACGATTCGAAAGGGTGTGGAGGCTGCCTTCGAGAAATTCCAGCAGCCGATCGATTACGGTCCTGATCTTGGTCGCATCGTCCAGCAGCTCGCCGTTGTCGGGCAGCATCTAGAAGCGGTCGAAAAGACGCCGGCGCTAAGGAATGATCCCGATCACTATGCGCGTGCGCTCGAGAACGCCGCGGAGCGGGTTTCGGGCAATGCGGCGCGTATGATCGAAGCGCGAGGACAGAGCCTCGAGCGCGTGTCGAGCGCGCTTGGGGGCTACGTCAGGAATGCCCGCCTGCGCCGGGATCAAAATTGGTGGGTATGTAGTGCGGGTGTCGCCGGCCTGGTCGCCGGCATGCTGTTGACGCTGTTCCTGCCGCGCGCGCTTCCCGGATCGGTCGATATGGCCGTTGCGTCGACAGTGATGAACGCTGATCGTTGGAACGCCGGCATCTCTTTAACGCAGTCGGCGAACGCCAGAGGATGGCGCAGCATTGTCGATGCGAGCAACCTTGTGAGCGCCAACCGGGAAGTGCTAACCGCGTGTACGGAGATGGCTGCCAAGGCAAAGAAAGATCAGCGTTGCACGATCACGGTGGCCGTGCCGGAGAAATAGAGCACGCGAACAAGTTTCCGTTTGGCGCGTCTAAGCTCCGCGCCTGAACCAGTCTACTTGAAGGCCGCCACCGCCGCGTAGGCTCCAGATCATATCCGCCGTTGTTGCCTATCCAGGCGGTTAAGAAGGTTATGCGATAAACTCTTTAAAACGTGCCCTTAGAATTTGGTCCCGTTTCCGAATGCTGTAGGCGTCGTTGCTGGTACGGGCCATCAGCTCATATTCGGCGTGACCTCTTGCATTCGCACAGAAAGGGCATCGGACGGAGGTTAATTCGAAAGGCCTGTCGAGTTTGGATTGCAACTGAACGCCGATCAGCAGCAGGCGGTCCGTCAAAGCCGGCCCGGTCGTGCCACAGGAGATAGGTCAATGAGACTGACCCAAAGGCAACGTATTGGCCAAAAAGGCAAAATAGTATGGCAATCGACAGCTGACCGCCATCTAGGAGCCGGGGAAAGCCCGTGCCCCTGCGGTATGGCTGGCGATAAAGCGGCATAGGGTGGTCTTCCCGGCCCAGCAGACCTTCTTTGATGTCGCCAGCTATTCATGACGCCCTCCGAACGTTGTTATCTCGAGGGTCTTCATTTGCGATGCGGCCTCGACGGCGGCCGAAGAAGGCTATCCAATTGAGAGTGTCGGGGCTTGCATCATCCGGCGGCCAATAGCCGGGCAACGCGTAGCCTGCTTTCCCGGTTCTCACCGTCCGGACACCCAAGTCTTCAAGCGATGGGATACCGTGATGACGTAACCAAATGCGCCATTGTTGAACCTGAACCGCCTTTGTTTCTGCAACGAAAACGAGCGGGATGGCTCGCCGCGTCTCGACGCGCGGCGGGGCGTCCTCGCGCGGGTTAGGTTTATTTATTTTTTCTTTCTCTGGGTTTGGCGGACATATCTGTCCCCCTTTGCCGGACACATCTGACCGCCTTGCTGGACCAATCTGACCGCCTTTGCCAGAGCAAAGGGTGACAATCTTGTCCGTCTTTTCGCGGGCCTCCGATGCGCGTAAAATCGACGCCGCTGAGGGACGATATTCCGTGTTGTGCCCGATGCCATTTCCGCGCTGGACCTCGAACCATCCTTTAGTCTCAAGTTCACGGACGGCGCGCTGAATGGTTTTGACGCTCCGGCCGGTCGCGTCGGCAATCGTTTGATAGGACGGCCACGCCTTTTCGGTGTGGCCGTTTAAATGCGTGGTGACGACGTAGAGCGCCACGGACCGCGCATTGTCGCTCACGTCCTTGTCGCAGCTCAAATGCTGAAGCCATTGCAGCTTCACATCTCGAAACGGCAGCGCTCCACTCATCCGCGCCTCCCGACATATGGCAAGCGCGCGGTGCATAACTGGCGACGCTCGGACCTACTCCTCGGTCGCTTACCGCACCGACCTGTCACCAATGAATCCCCAGAAGGTTGGGCAGGAGGGTTTGACAGGGTTGCCATAAGTAGTTGATTTGGGGGAGACGGTTTGACCTCATTTTTAAAGTAAGCCATTGAAGTTGCGACAATAAATGAGGATTGAAAATCCGCGTGTCGCTGGTTCGATTCCGGCTCTGGGCACCACTTTTTAACGGTCCGTTCTGGACACATAGGTTACGTTTTATTCCTGAGACATAGGTGACACTTTTGGACCGAAAGGGTTCGGCAAAGGTTCAAGCCTGCATGTCTCATCATCGAAGTATCCCAGATCGTAGTCCATAAAGCTTGTCAGCCAGATATGGTCTTCGACCTGTTTGATGCCGACGGCCTGACCGGCGAAGACCAGACTGAGATTGATCTTCTTCCGCTTGTAGCAGATGCGTCCGCATGTTGTGACGGTGACTGTCTGGTCGTGGAACGGGTAGTCGAGATCGGGTAGGCCGCGGTAGGCGCGCGGTGACG
>NZ_KB897840.1:0-83520 GCF_000377185.1 Rhizobium sp. 42MFCr.1 | reverse complement strand
CAGCCGCTCCCTGATCTTCGGTGCGCCCCAGTTGGGCTTGTCCTGCTTGGTCCGCACAATCAGCTTCTCGATTTGGAAAGGAAGCTGATTGGCGTGCCGGTAAGGCCGTCGCGATCGATCTGTCAGTCCTTCCAGACCGCTGTCGTTATAGCGGCTGATGATCTTGTGACCGGTCTTGCGGGAGATGCCGAATTCGCGGCACAGCGCCGCTATCTTCTCGCCATCCAGAACCCGCGCAACGAATTTGAGACGCTCGTCCATGCGGTTGCACTCCTGCCAAGGCACCTTCGCTCTCCTCGCAAAGGCCAAAAGTGTAACCCATGTCTCCGGTATGAACTGTCACCCCTCTCTCGGGAAGGACACCAGCAATGATGAAGTCTTTTGCCGCGGTGTCAGCCGCGAACGGAGGCCGCGTAGCAACTCAGAATACTCGACATAGAAGAAAGGCGACCAATGGGCCGCCTTCCAAACGCTCGCTCTGCCGTTTCTTACTGCGCGGGTTGTGCCGGCGCCAGGAACTCGGCGCAATAGGACGGGCCGTTCACGCCCGGGATGTCGCCGACGACGCGGATGCTGCGGATCGTGTAGTCGGAGCTGGTGACGATTTCCGCCTGGCAGCGCAGGTATTGCGTGCGGGCAGCCGCGATCTGCTTGCCGCGCTTGCCATCCGCGCCTTCTGCGTATTTCGCCGGGGTGCGAACCGTCTTGTAGCCGCCCTTCCAGGTGTAGGTGACGCTGGAGCCGTTCTCGACATCGTTGATCGGCGGGCCGAATGCGGCAAAGAACTTGCCGGCCGACTGGCCAACCCAGCGATTGGAGATCGGATCTGCGGAGGTCGGAATCGTCGTGCAGCCGGCAAGCGCAATGGCAAGCCCAGCCGCGGCAAAGGTGCGGAGTTTCATTCTATCGTCCTTGAAAAGTTGTCGCGCATTCGACGGCGGGAATCGCTGGTCTGCAGCGGTTTCCGCTTGTCCCGCCGAGGGCTTTAACGCGGAACCCGGCAAAAGAAAATCGGCCCGCCTTGGCAATCGCAAAATTTGCCGCAAGTGTGTCATTTTGCTCCACTTAGTGCTCTCAGGAGGTGCGCCGGCCCTGTCGGCAAAAAATGCGCCGGCTTTTGAATTTTGGTGCTTGCGCAACGAGATGGGCCGGTCTATAGAGGCGCCGCTGGTCACGGAGTGTAGCGCAGTCTGGTAGCGCACCACGTTCGGGACGTGGGGGTCGAGTGTTCGAATCACTCCACTCCGACCAGCCGATAACGCCTTGTCCCGAAAGGCTTTTTAGCTTTTTATAATCCTCGAATTTTTACCCTCACGAGGGGTTCACTGACAGAAACTCTGACAGAAACTCCGGATTTCTGTCGTTTCTGTCAGCCGCGAAAGCAAAGACGATTCTAGCGCCAACCGAAATGTCGTCTCATGGACGAGATCACCGCGCTTTCTCCTGAGCTTCGAGACGCTCGCAAAGGCGTTAGGCCGCCTTGGCGGAGCCGGACAGCTTGATCGCGGTCGAAGCGATCGATCGATCTTACGTTTTCTTTTGCCGGTTTCCACTCAAGAGGTTCGGTGTCATTTCTGATTTCATCCAGTGCGTTTCAGTTTGCACGTGATCGGCCCTTACGTACTTTGCCATGCGAATTTGCATTTCAGTTTCTGCGAACGCACCTGCCACCCTCACAACGAAACCTTCTCGATTGCGGGTGTCTAAGGATAGCGCTAGCTCCTCGAACAGGCCCGGCCTGAAAGGTCCACGATATATGGTTTTCACGGCCGTGATGCCCAGTTCGTCGAAACGCTCTATCGTGGAGTCCCACGCCTGAAATTTGTTGCCAACGATCCAAGCGAATCCCATGAAGTATGAAGGTAGGTCCCGATAGGCCAAGGAATGCTGAGCATAGAGGTTCTCTCCAACGATGCGTTCTTCATTCCCGAGCTGGGGGGAAATGCCAGCCGCGAACGCCTTCATCCAATTCCGCGACGGGTGATGACGGCTGTCGGGGCTTCTAGCATACATACCTCCCGCATGAATGGTCGTGTTTTCGCCGTCCATCTTCTCTGTAACGACCAGATCATCCACCATCAGCCCTTCCAGCGAGGAAATGGTCTTGTCGTCGCCTGTTGCTCCCGGGGAGATCGGAAGGTGATATGTACGACCATATTTCTTTTCCATGCAGAGGTGACCCTCCCTCTTCAGTAGAGCGACGACATGAAAGACTGTTATCAGTGCTGCAGCCCGCCATGAGGTTCCGCGTCAGCAAGTGTCCAATATGTAACATGTTGAACTACAAGCTCTGAAGTAGATGAGCACCATTCTCAGCAGGCATTTTTCTTGTATATCGTACCATATTTCGAGGTGCCTCCCGCTGGTGCGACGAGACATCAATCACGTTAGAGGGGCGTCCGCGCAATGTTCACACGACTACGGTTAGACCATTTCAAAGCTTGGCAGACCACAGGCGATATCACTCTAAAGCCGGTCACGATGTTGCTTGGTACCAACTCTTCGGGAAAATCCACTCTTATTCAGAGCCTCCTGCTTCTCAAACAGACCGCACGGTCGCCAGACCGAACAATTCACTTGAACCTCGGTGGTGACGAAATAAACGACCTTTTCAACTTCGGGAGTTTTGAAGATGTCTTTCACCAACCGGGACAGGGGGCACGTCAGTTCTCTATAGCATTCGATTTCGAACGCCCGCTTGGTGATCGCATCAAAGGGGGTACTTTCGAATGCGCCTACGGCCAGACATCTTCAGGCAGCGTCACAATACAAGAATTGATGCTCCAAACAGGTAATCGCAAGTTCAGAGCCGTGCGTCGAGAAAAAGGCGCGTTTTCGATCATGGTGGACGAGGAAACCCAACCGAGAGGCAAGGGAAGACATTACACACCTGAAAGGTCGATAGCCTTTTCGGCCGACGCGATCGCTCTCTTGGAAAAAGAGGGGCAGCTTGTCGAAGACTTCAGCCTTGCAGTGCGGCGAGAGCTTGAGGACATCGCATATCTCGGGCCACTTCGACGCAAACCTGAGCGAGATTACCCCTGGAACAAAACGAATCCGGGCGATCTTGGCAGTGATGGTCGTGGAGCAATCGACGCTCTGCTGGCCAGCGCTCTGCTGAGGAGTGACGAACGAAATTACGTCGTAGATCAAGTTTCTCTTTGGCTTTCGCGGATGAAGCTGGCCGACAAAGTGGAAGTGCGCCAGAACGGCCGGTCGAATCGTTACGAACTGATCGTTCGTCGAGATGGTATCGTTTGTAATCTACGCGATGTGGGAATCGGAATTTCCCAGGTTCTTCCAGTTCTGGTGGTTGCCTTCTTCGCGCCTAGTGGAAGTACAATCATACTCGAGGAGCCTGAGATTCATCTCCATCCACTCGCTCAAGCAACACTAGCAGAGCTGTTCGTTGAAACTAGTAAACAGCGAAACGTTCAGTTCGTTGTGGAAACGCACTCCGAGCATTTGTTTCGCAGGATGCAAACTCTCATAGCAAAACAGACGACAGATACCCAACGGACCTCGATGTACTTTGTCGAGCGCGATAAAAAGTCGGCGTCTCTACGCGAGCTGCAAGTCGACGAGTTTGGGAGAGTTGGAAACTGGCCCGATGGGTTCTTTGGGGACGCTATGGGGGAAACTCGCGAGCAAGCTCGTCACATGTTCGCGCGACAGAAAGCCTCCACCCGATGAAATCGCGTTATGTGATCGACACGAACGTCTTGATTGCCGCCAGCGCGGCCGATCCCAACAATCCAAAGGACATCGACGCGACTCCAGCTGACCCAGATCGCCGAATGGAGGTATGGGACTGGTTGGGTGCGTTCGAAAAAAGCGAGTCTCGCTTGATCTTAGACAGTGATCTGAAAATCCTCGAGGAATACCGTAATAAGCTCGGGTTCAACGACTACGGAATCCAAGTCGT
Source organism: Rhizobium sp. 42MFCr.1 (assembly GCF_000377185.1). Lineage (NCBI taxonomy): Bacteria > Pseudomonadati > Pseudomonadota > Alphaproteobacteria > Hyphomicrobiales > Rhizobiaceae > Rhizobium > Rhizobium sp. 42MFCr.1. Next base: position 79,595 of record NZ_KB897840.1, on the reverse strand, counting down.
CATACATAAAATGAGCACCGCCGCGTTAGACAACGTACTCGTAGAATACGACGCTAGCGGTCATGGCGTTTTGCCGGCAACGTTGGAGGCGGTCGTGCATGACCTCGAGGATAGGAAAATGGTCGCGGCTGCTTTAGAATCGCATTCTTCTTTCGGAGAAGGTTGCATCGCATTCGCTGGTGACACGGACTGGCATGATTGGGAAACTGAATTATGCGCTCATGCGCTACTTCTGGAGCCCATTATTGAAGATTGGTCTAGGCAGAAGCATCAGGAGAAGAAACTGAGATGAACTTCAGCAAGGGTGGAGAAGTGCGGGGCTAAGGCGAGGTTCCGACATCTCAGGCGGGAGCAGCGGTGGTTTGGGCCAAATCCTTGCCGAACACCGATAATACGGTGATCACATCGTCGTTTTTGGCGAAAACAATCCTAGTGTCCTTCAAGCGCAGTTCGTAGACAGGCCCAACTCTATTGCGCGGGAGCGCCAATGCATAGACATCGTTGGCAGCCACCGCTCTGAGTATCATCTCGCTTAGCTTGCGAGTATCGATCCCTCTGCTTTCCATCGCATCCACCGCCCTTTTGGCCAGACGGACTTGGGGAAGGTTGTCGATGTAGATTCTGGATATCCGCTGCTCGGGGGAATGCAGATAGGTTGGAAGTTTTGATCCCCTGATCCCGTCGGGGAATCGTAAGATCAAACGCAGGCGTTTCAGAAAATCCTCTTCAGTGAAAACTTCTGCCTCGAGTGACCTACTGACGTTGCGAAGGATGGTATCGAGCGTTTGCGCGGCTTTCTTCTTCTCCAGAATTTCTTTGACCTTGTCGATCCTGGCGGCGATCTTCGCTAGGATGATGTTGATGTAGCCGCGAGCGAGGATGTTGTCGCCCTTGTCCCGGTTACAGGGGACGCATGATGGTGCGAGGTTCTCGTAGCCACGTATATCGAACGATCTTGGGAGACCTAATGCGACTATGGTTTCGGTCATTTTTTGACGGTTCGAAAGCAGCGACTCCGGAACCACATGGTCGATACAAACTAGCGTGAATTCGATCTCTTTCCCGCAATGCAGGCACTTCTTTCTGTGAGCGGTCCAGAGTGCTTCTCGGAACGCGGACGAAAAGGATTGTTGAGCCAACAGAAGAGCCAATCTTGACAGTGGGTGCCGACGGGCAGGGGCCCCCGACTAGCAAAAAATTTGATACCCGGCGCGCACAGTCGCCAAGAGGCCACAAAGGCGTCCTACAGATTCTGCTAGCGATAGCTTAACTGCCACGAAATCGCTCTCAACTAACCGGCGCTATCTGGCCGGGTCAAGAACAAACTGTTACGCTGCAGAACCAACTCTTCTTGCGGCCATGGGACGGCGTCTTCGACCTCTCCCCGGATAGTACTTTTCCCTCCCGTGGGGAGCCCAATCGCCACTGCCGCAACTTCGAATGAGGCTCGCACATCTCTGCGCCGTCTTAGTGACGACAGAGGTTCGGGGTCATGCGGCATCCTTTTTGATGAGGACGTCGCCGTGCCACTTCACGAGTTCTTCCCTCAGCGCCTTGGGTAGACGGTTCACAAGCCGGACCGCATAGAGTTGCTGATCTCGCGCAGTCGTGGAGAGCTTCTTCATTCTTCTGAAGCGAGAAAGGATACGCCGAAGGGTCTGCCGATCACGCGATGAAGCCCGACAGGACGTCTTCGACTACATCGAGATGCGGGGGGGGTACACGGGCTCCGTTAACGTGTCGATCGCTTTATTCCGTTTGACCGGCTTGCCGGAGGGAATCGAGCCCGGCATTTATGCGGTCCGAACGACAGACGGAGGCGTAACATGGCGAATTTTGGCTCTCCCGCTCATACTGCCGCGATGGGCAATGCGGCAGGAATGATGGTAATTGCGGCCGCCGGCGTCGGCCTCGCAAGCGCAATCGGCGACGGTCTCGCCGCCGCCGCGCGTGCACGTTATGAGCAACGCTACGACGACGCGCTGTCGGCCGCGACCAGTCATGCGGACAGCATGGAAACTCTGGCGCGGACTGCGATGGCTATGCTTGCCGAGCTTGAGGCTGATAACGCGCGCCTTCGTGCTGCCTGCCGTCAACGGCAAGAAGCTATCAACGTCATGAAGGCGCGCCGTGCATGACGTCAACTTTGACTGAGGAAGAGTGGCAACTCGTCTGGGCGTACTACGGCGACGTGGCCCACCAGCACCCAGAATTGCACGCGATGATGCTCAACATCGCTAAAGCTCAAGAGATTACCGCTAAAGCAAAGGCGATTCTCGAGCGCACTCCCGACGTGCCGCCTGAACCATGTGACGAAATGAGCTGAACGAAAGGGTCCGCCAAGTTGGCGGGCCTTCTGTCAAAGGGCGAGTTGCAATTCCGATGATGCTCCATTGCTTTTCAACATGAGAGCGCGGATTTTCCATTTTTCTTCCGGCGACAGGACTGGCTTCGCCTGGGGTGCACTTATTGATCCGACGACCGGCACGCCGAAAATCCCGTGATCTCCGCCCTCGATCCACTTTCGAACCTTGCCGGGGCCAGCTTTTGCAAGCGAGGCAAGTTCAAGTTCGTCCATCGTGAGCAATGTCATCCTGGCATCCGATCGAATCGCGGAAAGGTCGAGGGTACTCCGTGCTGCCGCCGATGCTCCGGCGTACTTCACGACGGTGTCGATGCCGTCTCGATCAAGACGATGAACGTCCGCCTGAGCCTGACGGTTGGCTTCATATTCCTCAAGCAGTTCTTTGCTCGTCATATTAGGCGAGAACTCCGGCCGTTGCATCATGCCGCTGCCGCTTCCGAAAATTGCGCGAAATGGAGTCAGTGCAAGCTGTTCGGTCAAACGAATGGCTCCTATCGTACCCTTCCAAAGCCGCGCCAATGCCGTCGCAATTGCTTTCCACATGTCTCAGTCTCCTTGCCTCTATTCATTGCCGTAGTCTTCGACGATCGGCGGCAACCTACAAACTCGGCGGTGTGCTTAGCGACCTGACCTCACCGTAAACCAAGTGGGGCGGCGCTTCCGTTCTATTTTCAGGCTTCCTTAAAATTCGAGCGTTCAGCGCTACAAATTGTTCGGGTGTCGATGTTAGGACGCTCGCAGGAATTAGAGAGGAGCCGCCAGACAACGAAATCGTAAGACGACGACATCGCCAACTTCGACGGCAGAAATAGACGGCCAACCAACCATCCTTTGAAATACTTCCGTTTCCAAGGCGGGTGCCGGCTTACCGTCTGCCGGCTGCAAGAAGGAGTTCGACAATGTCGAAGCCCTACCATGTCCGTCCGGCCGGCCCGGGGAAAACTGAACCTAGCCCCGCGGTAATCCGTCGTCCCGATGGTTACTTCCCCGGTGAAGTACAGTTCCACGTCTGGCGCTATCCCCGGGTTCCCGACACGTTCCAGCTCGCCCGCGGTGTGATCCGCGAGTATCAAGCTTACGGCTTGCTCGGCTGGCAATCTGGTCCGCGTGCGTCTCAGCTTTCGCTGTCGCGTAACTGGACCCTTCGCCTTCTGATGGTCGATCAAGCATTGACGGCAGAGGCGGAAGTGCTGCTCTACCCGCGCGCGGCGAAAGTCGCGAATGCGGCAGAGCCGGAGCGTGGAGTGGTGGTAACCATCCCTCTCTCGACCCCCGAAGAGGAGGTCGAGCTCCGCAAGTTGACGCGCTACGTGCTTCGTCTTGCAGTGTGGGCGGGTGAACGTCTTGGCGACCGCTTCGAGGCGTATCTCGAGGATCAGGGTCTCTAGTCCTAAGTCCCCCGGCGTCACGGCGTCGGGGGACATCCCATTTTCGCTGACGATCTGAAGCCTCGGCTGGGTTCCGATAAGGAATGTTATCGGAGCCCAAGGTTTGGAAGCATCATATCTCTGTTTGGAACCAAAGCGGCATTAGCTTCCACAAGCGATGCGGAACACGCTGCATGAATGGTCACGCGACGACGTGATACCTTGCAGCAGCCATGACCCTTAGTAGCTCCCTATAACCAATCTTTGCCATCTGCACAGGAGGGTTCGGTCCAGGGTCCTGTTCCGTTCAACTACGAACCAACCCTCGTAGCCGTAGGAGACTAGGCGTTTCACGATGACCTCGACATCGCGACTTCCGTCTCCTGGCACGGTGAACGCTCCTATGATTACGGCATCCAAAAATTTCCTTTGCTCGATCGAGACTGTCTATGAAATCTCGGAAGGATGTCCTTGGTGTGGACGTGGGTGATCCTTTTGTGATGCTTGTCGATGACACTAGGACGTCGCCGCCGGCAAACGCCATGTGACCGGCGTCGAATAGAAGCGGGAGCGTTGGGCGTTTGAACCAACGAGAAGGCAAAGCCCCGACGTCGTGTGGACGCCGGGGCTTGCTGAGATTTAAAGAGCTTGGTCTTGGAGGTACGCCGAGGCGCTTCGCTGCCCACGGCGCAGACGAAGCACATATCGATTCATGGATTTGCGCTGTTTACGCACCGCCCATTTCATAGATAAGCAGAGCGTCTTCAACGCTATTTGCATCGAACCACACTGAATCGCCGTTGTCGCGGAGACCTACCCTACCGCTCTCAGAGACGACGACAACGAACAGGTCACCGACACGCAAATCCTCCTCGTCGTAAACAGGGACTAGGCGCGGCTGGACGCCGGGGACATCCTCGACTTCGAGCGCTTCGGTGAAGGTGGGAATTATTCCGAAATTAGCGAGGTCGCAATGAAGGGCAGGTCCCACGGCCCAAAGTTGAAACTAGGGCGCGATCCGAGGAAAGTGTGGGGAAGGATACAGGTCATAGTCGGCGACAGTCGGGTGGTCGGCGCTTCTCTAATCGGCGGGGTAACGTCAAGCACATTCCCGCCGATCCCAAGCCGACGGGACGCATCGTCCGCAGTCGGCCCTAAGCGGTCGTGACACGCCTGAAATGATTGCAAGACTGCTGGGACCGAGTTCGGCGGACGGAGTGGAGATGCCCCGCCCGCCTTGGTTGGCTCAGGCCGCCTTGGCCGACACCGGGAGACGGAAAGGGGCACCCAGACGATTGAAAGCGTTCATCGCTGCGATTGTGATCGTCAGATCGACCAGGTCCTTCGGCTCGAAGGCCGAGGCTGCTGCGGCATACGCTTCATCGGATGCGTGCGTTTCGCTGACCCGGGTCACTTCTTCGGCCCAAGCCAAGGCTGCGCGTTGCTGGTCGGTAAACAGATGGGGCACTTCGTCCCAGACCGATACCAGAGCGACCTTGTCGACCGACATGGTCTTGCGAAGATCGCGACCATGCATGTCGATGCAGTGGGCGCAGCCATTGATCTGGGAGACCCGGAGGAAGACGAGGTGGATTAGCTCCTCGGGCAGATTAGTGTTCTTCGTGACGTAGTGGTGGACACCGAACAGCGCCTTTGCGCCCTCGGGAGCTACTTCGTACCAGTTCAGACGGGCCATGGATGGTTCCTTTCCTGTTTCTCATGGTTGCAGTTCTCCCGTCGCCGGCACAGCGCGCCGTCGGCAGGAATTTCCGAATTCTCCGTGGTGTCGTCAGCGTGGAGAGCGGCGTCCTTCTCTCAGCGCCGTGACGCGCGCCGTCTCCCGTGCCGATGTCCGGTCGCGGAACCAGTCCGCGACAAGGTTTTCGAATTCTTCCGGTCTTCCGCCCTGCGCAAGATCGGCAAGGCTCGTCTTGTCGAGTTCAGAACGCATGCGCCGTTCAGCGCGCAGCATGACCGCATGAATGCGACAGACACCATCCACCGACCATGGTGGCGGCGTTCCGCCAAACAGAACACAGCCTCGACGGACCTCCTTGCAATCAAACAGTTTTCGATCGCCCTCGATGGCGTCCACGACCTCAAGCACAGAGATATTCGCTGGCGGCTTGGCCAGTTCGTAGCCGCCGCTGATCCCATCGCTCGATGAGACGATCCCGGCCTTTTCCAGCTTCGGCATGATCTTCGCCAGCATGGCGGTGGGAACGCCCTGCATCTCTGCGAGGTCTCGGCTGCTCGCGCGCTTCGGATGCTCGGAGATGAGCCACAGCAGGGTGTGAAGCCCGTATTCGACCGAGACCCCGAACAGACTCACGCCTTTGCGTCGATCAGGCATCCCGCTATTGGCCGGGTGTTGATCGCCTTCGGCGTCAACTTGCCCCTCATCATTCGACATAACGCCACCTCATCAAGTCCGCATTAGACTTAACGCAACCTAACTCTATCCGTGTTAAAGAGTCAACGGCGAAATTGTCAAACGGTCCCAAGCAGAGTTCGACTGATGAGCCGAATGCAATCGAGAGAAACTCCGGTTTCTGATCTCAGATTCGCGTTGCCCGAAGTCTGCTGTTGGCGCAGAGCAGCCGAAATCGCTGCTCGGCAAACGCCGGCCGGTCATACCTGTACACCACATAGCGTTTGACGTTCGCGGCCCGCGCTTCTCTCCGGGATCGGCACAAAGCCCTCCCATGATGGGGTTCCGTAGATAATGCGGTCCAATCTATGCTGCATCCTGATGAAAATTCATCGGAATAAACGCCGCCACGAACTCGCATCACCGTCGTCCGCGAAGGACGCCTTCCGCTGCTACGCGGAACTCTGAATTGGCTTCAAGATATTTTCTCGGTCCCTCAGCTAGGCTGCCACCGACGTAGGGGGCTCTATTTTCGTCCAGCGAAACTCTGAACCATCCACCCACATTCGATGCATGACGACCGCGAGACGACGAGCCAATGCCACCTTCGCTTTCTTGCTGCCATGTCGCTTCGCGACATTCATGGCCCAAGCCTTCAGCCAGCACCATTTCACTACGCGGGTCATCATTGATTGGGCGGCTTCATAAAGAAGCCGTCGCATCATGGCATCGCCGCGAAGTGAGACATGCCCAACCCGGCTCACCTCGCCCGATTGGTTGAGTACAGGCGTCAAGCCAAGTACCGCTCCCACCGAACGTGAATGCCGGAAGCGCGTCGGGATGTCGACAGTCGCGACGTAGGCGAGCGAGACGACAGCGCCGACCCCAGGCACAGTCATCAAGCGCCTGCAAACGTCGTCATTTTTTGCCTCGCTGCGAACCCGCTTCTCGAGTTTGGCAAGACCCTCTCGCAATTTGCGCCGGCCGTCGAGCAGAGGCTGCATGATCTCTACCAGTTCAGCATCATTTTCTACGAGTTCCAGAATCCTCCGCTCGAAGGTGCCGCCAGAGGTCTGGCCGACCTTCAGTCCAAAATTGCGCAGAAGGCCGCGCATCTCGTTCTCAAGATCGATCGCCTTTTCCTGCAGCAAAGAGCGTGCTGTCAGCAACGCGCGGCGCTTTTGACTCCCAAGCGTCTTCACATGCACATCCTTGAACAAGCCGACGCGCATCATATTGGCGATGCCCCTCGCGTCGTTCCGGTCACTTTTGTTTTGCTGGAGTGCTTCAAGAAAGGCTTTGGTATGGCGAGTCTCGATGCAGACGACCGGGAAGCCTGCTTTAGCCAATCCGTCGAATAACCATTGCGATAATGGACCGGCCTCCAAACCGATCCTGTCCAGGTTTAGCGCCGGATCGTTCAAAATAGCGACGAGGTCATCCGGGTGTGACGCGACCTTTCGTTCTCGGCAGAGTTTCCCGTTCTCATCGACAATGCAAACACTCGTCTCCTTGATGGAGACATCGAGACCGACATAATGTTTCATGGATGCGCTCCTCTCTCTGATGATAAAATGTGGCTGCGTCATACTGACCGCGTTTTATCATCAGCCACCGTCCGATGCTTCCCGTTCTCCGATCGGCCAGCTTGAGGCACAGAGCCGATTAGCCCATCTATGTTGATGTTGTGAGGTCGATGGAATAATGCAACGTCATTACGACGACCGGCAGCCTTGCAACGAGCGACTGAACTTTTGCCGCGGCAGCTCCCGAGGGAACCCGGCCCCGATCAGGCCCGTGGTCTCCAAATCCGAAACATCCTGTGCGTCGCTCAGGCTCGGTTTTCCTGTCGGGCTAGCTATGCAGTTTCTGCTTGGGATTTGACGTCGAGCCTATCGGCTGTTATCCCACGAACATGATGACGGCACGGACTTTTTCCGGACTGTCTTACGCGCTGCAGAAATAGCGGCGTGTGCATCATTGTGTTCAACGCTGCCTTGCCAGCGGTTGAACTCGACGGACACCTCTGGCCGTGCGGCCCCTACGAGGACGCCCATCGGAATTATTGGCTTCGGCGCGTTCGGACAGATGCTTGCCGAGCATCTCCGTCCCCACTTCTCAATATGGGCCCACGATAACAAGCCCGACGCTGCTAAGGCATCGGAGTTGGGCCCATCGATGGTCTCTTTCGAAAGTGCCGCTGCCTGCCCGATCGTGGTGCTGTCGGTTCCAGTCAGCCAACTGCGTATTTTGGCAACAAGGCTTGCTCCGCTCCTGCAGCCGGGCACGCTTGTACTCGACGTTGGAAGCGTGAAAGTCGAGCCCGCGAAGATTATGGAAGAGGTGTTTCCCGACGATGTGGATGTCGTCGCGACCCACCCTCTATTCGGACCGCAAAGCGCGCGCGACGGGCTACGGGGATTACGGATTGCCCTGTGCCCCATTCGCGGCCGTCGTTTTCGAGTAGCTGCCTTCTGCAGGAAGTTGGGGCTTGAGGTCATAATGAGACCCACCTGGTTGCCAACCTGTTGGTGAAAATGAACCTACGGCCGACGCGGATGACGACGCGAAGCTTTGATCTGCTGATGTCCGCAGTGGAAATGGTCCGACACGACACCCCGGAAGTCTTCCAGGCGACCCTGAAGACAAACCCATACGCCGGGGATGTCATCAGGGATTTCAAGTCACTAACCTCCATGATGGAGGAGCCGACATGAATTAGGCGCTGTTCCAACGCTCTGGCTGATCGATACGATTGACTTGGAAAGCGTTCACGCGGCGGTATTGGCAAGCTTAGCCGCAATTTCGGCGGCCTCAAGCCTTGCGGACGTCTTGTAGGGATGGCGATGGCCATCCTTCGAACTTTTCTACCGCTCTACCGCTCTACCGATATCGTCCGCGCTGTCGCGGTCAGCAGCGCCTTGATGGAATAGGTCCTTCCCACTTTGTCCGTTTGGACATGTGTGGTTGCGCAGACCAAGGTTGGAGTCGCAGATTGCAGGGCGGCTCTCGCCCGTTGATCATCTCCTTGCCTAGCTAGGACCGTTATCATGGCAGTCTTTGGAATAAAGAAGCCATTCTGTGGGGCAGGAATGCATTCTCCTTTGTCCAAATCGTCTTTGTCCGTGGAGTTGTCGATTGTCGTAGACAACTGAGGATACTCGAACCTTACAAATGGTGGCTTCGCCGGGATTGTTATCCCACCGGTGTATCCGCCGATCTTTATTGCCACCTTGGCAGGGCCATCGCCGTCTTTGGTTAGGAACACGGTCGCGGTCTCATCTGTTTTCCACATGACCGGAATAGTTGCCCGATCTTCTGGCGAGATGGTTCCTCCTGCGACGCGGACCCCGCCGACGACCGGAGCCTCAGTCTGCCCGACCGCACCGTGCCATCGAATGTTGAGAGTCACAATTTGATCAAACGGTGCGGAATCTGAGAGCCACATGGAGACGCCGGGTCCCTTGCGTTGGAGGCAATCCACATAGGCAGGCAAGGCCCCAGCGGGAAGTCGCTGGCTCAATACGATCTCTTCAGAGCCTGCGTCGAGGTCATACTTAAACAACTCGCTCTCCCGCTTGAGAGACTCTTTAAATTGGTCGTAGGAGTCGTAAGCCGTGAGAGAAATGCCGGAAACCTCTATCCCACCACCACCATCACCCGCTTGTTTGAACTTATAGAAATCCTCTTTTGAAAGCTCGTGCAAATACGCCAGTCTCACGTAATCATTGCGGAAAGCCGCAACCTTGTCCTGCACAAGCAAAGCGGAACAAGATTCCTCCTGGCAATAGGCACCTGAGGCACAAGTTACGCCGAAAAGTAGGCAAAGACTGCGCACGAGTTTCATATCCCTCTCCCCTTGGACAACTGAATTATATGGTTGTATTAAATATGGTATACACTAGAGCGCAATATATCCAAAAGCTATAACTAATATACCGCAGGCGACAAACTTGATCGTGGCAGACTGCGAAGCCTGTGCAACAGAGGATCGTCATACGGCTCCGCCGGAACTGACGGGATTAGGGGGAGTTGTGTAAGGAGGTGGACGTCCGTCATGAGACGAACGATCTCATCGCCGAAAAGTTGACGGTACACGTCAAGCAATCCGTGGAGGAACCGCCAAATTCCATTCGAGCGCCGCTGCAAAGTAGGGGCTCGGGTCTTCGACGATGGCCACAAATGGCCGCATCCAGCCCGCCCTGTCCGGTCTTGGTGATCGGGACAATGACTTTCAAAGTGCATACCGGCGAGGCGATGAATTTGCTCGTGGCACGCCTGGCGGCACAGATAGGGGAGGCCAGACGCCGTTCCGACTTGGAATTTTCCACTTATGATCCCTGCGGGGAAGAAAAGGGAGAATTCCATGAAGGCATCGAAGTTCTCGGAAGCGCAGATTGCGTCTGTGCTGAAGCAGGCAGCCGACGGCACACCTGTCTGTGAGGTGTGCCGCAGGCAGGGATTTCCACGCAACCTTTTACATCTATGGACTGTTCCCTTGTTGCAAGCGTGATCTTAATCTGAGTGACGAGGTCGATTGCAAACATCTTTACGGCGTCATCATTCGAAGCGCCCAAATGGGGTATCCGCACACATACGCCTCAACGGCGAGCCCTTGCCTAGTTTGAGTTCATAGAAGCGCGTCTTCTTACTCTTCACTCGATTTCACCTCTTTTCTCCAGAACGGAGAATTTCGAGTCAATCGACCAGCAGCCCCAGTCAGCGACGGTGCTCGCAGAAAGTTATCTGGGCGGCCACACAGTCCTTCTTTCGAAGGGCAGGTTGTTGAGATGTTCGTACGATTTCCCGGGCATCCGCAAAGTGGTTGGTGCAAAAAATCAAAACAACCTTCCCTAGAATGTCTGAATTGAAGAAGCCCGCGTCGGGAGGTATTTTGCTTGTGCTTGAACGCTGATTCCAACCGGGGAACCGCGCGTCACCGAATTTCGCGAGCATCTGCGGGCAGGCGGAACCAATCGAGTTCACGTGGGCATTGGGGGGAACGGATATGAATAGGTGTCGGAAGACTTCGTCATTTCTGCTGGTTGGCTTCCTTTGTCTGACGATGCAGGCAGGAAGCCAAGAGCCTACATCGAAAGCTGTGGCAGCCCCGAGTATCGAACAGTTGCTCGACATGGTTCCAGACGGTACGTCTTGGCAAGACCTTACGCCCGATTTGCGTGCGGCGTTGGAGAATCGCGCGGAAGCGGTCCTTGCCGCTGACCGAGAGTCCTGGGGGCTGTCTGGACTGCGAACGAAAGAGGATCAGTTATTGAACAGACCATCTCCGGCCATGGTCGAAAATATCGATCGGATTTTGGGCTTCACCTACCAATCCGATCTGCCGAACGGCTTCAAGATGTCACGTGACGTACCGAACGCCGAGCTCAAGCACCTTCTGATCGATATCTATCTCGGAAAAACGGCTAGTCGCGGGTATCTCCTCTACAACCAGCCGGAATGGCGGGGGTGGGACGGCCTGCCAATCGAAGGCGTTCCCCTGGTGGATCACGAATTCTACGCCGCTTTGGGTCAATGGTATCAGCAGATCGAGGATAGCCTTCGGAAGATACCTGACGACAAACTAACCTCAACCGAGCGGGCCATTCGGGAGAAAACCTATTTCGCGACGAGGGCAGGCAAGCATGGGGACAAGCCCGCGGTCGGAAGGAGCGGGGGTATGGACTATACCGGACTCTACAAGCTGCCGGCCAACATACGTCCGTTCAAGTCCGACGAGGTGCTGCTCGACGCATATAATGCGTCGATGTTCCCGGAATTCCGCGACGTCAATGTCGGGACACTCGACGCGTTCTACTACGACTACGAGCCTGAATTCGATCACGACGCGCTCATAGAGTACGGGATATCGGAGGAGACGGCTGCGCGAATTCTGAAGATCGGAAGGCTTTATCTCACCCGTACCCAAGCGTTGCCCGACAGAGACAAGCGTTGCACGGTCTTCAGCAAAGCCAGCCGTGACGCGGCCTGGGATACATTCACGGCCGACCTGCTTTCAAACGCCGATGGCTCTGAAACGATGGAGTCCTACGCGCAGGCGTTTGAGGATGTAGCGGCCCGAAGGCTTTCTGACATGCGTTCCCTCGGCGTGAAGACGTTCGAGCGGATGTTTCCGGAGGGGTTCATGGCGATCACCCCCGAGCAGCGGAAGAAAATTATCGAAAGGCTGATGAATGAAAACCGGCCGGCGAAGATGCAGGACGCGTTGCTCGACGCACTCGACGGAGCAGGCGCTGAAGCTGCTGCGAACAAGGTCAGGGAGGCGATCAAGAACCAGCCAATGGTAGGCGGCGACTACGCGGAAGGAGAGCCCGTACGTGAAACCGACAAGAAGCAGATTTTGGACATGTGGGAAAAGCAGCGAGCGTTCGTCGAAAGGGAATACGGCGGCTATAGGCTCGACATAGCATCTCTGATTCCGGACGCGCCCATCATACTGACCGTGGGCCAGAACCAGTTTACTTTAGGCGGGGATGTCACGCTTTCCCTTGGCGTGAAGCAGAACCTCGTGAGCTTCTCTTCCACCATGTTGCACGAGATGAAGCATGCGATAGATCAGCGATCCCGAGCCCCCGTGGAGGGAGCCGCATGGGAGGGGGCGGCCTACACCGTGGAACGGCACCCTTGGCCCGCCTTCATTGAGGAGGCAATGGCCGATCAACAAGAGCTGTTGCCGATCGCCCGACTGAAGACGGAGATCGACAACGTTCGGTTTACGGCAACCACGGACGCTACCCTCAAGGTATTCCTCAGGGAGAGCTGCTCAGATGGCGAGCCTAACTCGATCGACTATGTGAAGGCTATCGTCAAAGGCTACGGCTACGATGACGATCAGGTACTCTCGCTGCGATCGCGGCGCGCCCACAGGGGAACGCAATATTTGGAGTACGATTATGGCTTTCTACAATACATGAATCTCTTGAGCTATCTTCAGAAAGGGATTGGGGAAACTCCCCGAGTAGACGCCTTCCTTCTGCAAGCGTGCAAGATGCCGAGTCCGAGGGCCGACGAGGACGCGGTCGACGACTTGAAAGCGTGCATTCGAGAACGGGTAAGTAACCTGCCTTCCCCTGCCCGAAGCGAGTCCGACAAGCATTAGCGTCGCACCTATTCGGCCTCATACGCTGCGGCTCTGAAGAAGTTCAGGCATTCATCAATGGAGAAAAGACCGACAATCTCGCTCAACGCTTTTGCTATTGCGTCGAAGCTTCGTGCAGCACGTTTTCGCAGTAAGGTCCTGAGCTTGGAGAATGCCATCTCGATGAGGTTCAAATCCGGGAATAGGCTGGCAGGAACAGTAACCATGAGCCTCGTTGCTTGATCAGTTGGGCGGCGCGCTCGCTCTTGAGGACGACGACATCGCCCTTCGTCAATGTCGGAGCGAGTTGGGTTTCGATCCAGGCTTCGAATATCAGCCGGCTCGAGGTCCCTGTTCAATCGCAGCGGCAACCGTTTCGTTTTTGGTGCCAATGCGAAACCCACCCATCCCCCCAAATGAAATACCACCACCAGATATCGTCGGAACTGTTATCGTGTAGGCAGGTCTGGCTATTTGGTTGGTCTGCGCCTTCAGTTCCGTATAGCCGTTGTCAAATTGCTCTTTGTCTGTCCGGGGTGCGTATTTTTCCAGGCTCGCAGGGTTCGTCTCCGTCCAGACAATTGGATCGGGTGTTTAGCAGGGGGGCCTTTCCTTACCAAAACTTCCCGTGCTTTATGTCGTCTGCTTTTTTTTGAATGGCTTTAGTCCCCTCATTTATCGTCCGGGTGACGACTTTTGGGGCCTCGGTTATCGTCTGGGTGACAACCTTTGGGGCTTCGGTAATCACTTGCTGACCGATTTTCCCGGCATCTTGAACGATCTTACCTGAACTATCGAGGACTTGCGAGGTGGCCTTGCCGACATCGCTCCTCGCGAACGAGTTCACGGGGTCCTTGATCCACTCCTTTAGCTTTTCGGGCGAGAGTTCGTGCATCGCCTTGTTAAACGGCCCGGTGTCGAAGAAACTGATGTCGCCGAGGGCCATCGTGAGCCGCCAGTCCGCGATGCATGGTTTGACTGGCGCGGCTGCCGCCAGTTTGCGTGAGAGCGTTGCGTCCCGCTGGTCGCGGGGAAGGGGTGATACATCCTTGGGATCGTAGTCGATCTTCAATTGGGAGCTGATCAGGAAGCCTGCCTGCCGGATGCTGGCTTTCTGCGGTAGGACACTAATGCTTGCCTGTGCCCATTGAGGCTTGAACGAGTAGGTCTGCCCGCCGAAGCTGGCCGTGATCGGTTTGCCGTCGGGAGCCCGGCCGGAAATGACGTAAGGGACGTCGGAGAAAAGAAGCTGTTGAGGGAAGCTGCCAGCGCCGATACGCCCGGTGAACTTGCCGCTGAGAGCAGGTACGTCCGCTCTGAAAACCCCGTTTATCTTGAGGACACCGTCGGTCTTCACTCCGATGGAGACCGGCTCGCAGGAGTCGCCTAGCTGCCAAACAGCAAGCTGGTGGCCATCCACCTTGACGACGTCCGTTCGAACCTCCGTGGCGATCCCGATTTCCGCGTCGCCGAACAGCTTCGCACCTGTCCCGGCACCTCCTCCGACGAGAGGGTCTACATGTACGTGAATATTGGAGTCCGTATGCATTTGCAGTCGACCCGAGACTGCTACACCGCCGTCCTTTGCCGCGCCGGCGCTCAGGTCCTTGATCAGCATGCTCCCGTTCAGAGCGCCGTCTCCGCCGAAGCGGGCGAACGCGCCTCCACTGCCAAGGAGATTGTCGCGCCATTTCTTGGCCGCGAAGTTCCCTGCCACCTTCGTGGACTGGACGGTGACCGTGCGAACGGCATCCGGAGATTTTGCGTACGCCCCGATAATCGTTTCGAACGCCTTGCTATTGATCCACGTCGCGAAATCGCTGCTGGCATTGAGTTCGTTGAGGCTTCGGAGTTCGCGCTGGGCGGCGGCCACCTCTTTGTCGGTGACGCTGGAGAGTGCCTTGAACTGCGGTGGCTGGATAGCGTCTTCGGCTCCGACGTCGGCGACAATCCAGAGACCTCTTCCAGTGACGATGGGTTCCTCGAAAACCAGTCTGTTACGCACGATGTATTTTGGAGTGGAGACGCGGACATCGGCGAAGTTGTCCGACTTCGGTTCCCCCGTGGGGAGCCGCTGGACAACGCTCGCCTCCGAATTGAGACCGAAGATGTTGGGGAGGGGGACCGACAGAGGAAGGTTGTTGTTGAGGTAGGCGGAGACGCCGGTCGCGAGAAGCTCGGCCGCCCAGCCATTGAGCTTCAAATTCAAGAAATGCTTGGATATCCAGGATATGTCGCCACTGATCTTACCGAGATTGAGGTAGAAATCGGCGTATGTTTTGCCGTCCTTAGTGGAGAACTGGCGGAAGACGAGGGTCGCTTCGGCCTTGAAGTCGGCCTGTATTTTGCGGACTTCCGACCTGGCCGTGAAGGATATGGTTCCGCTTGCCACTCCAGGTGAGAAATCAAGATGGGCGGATTTGACGGTGAACGTCGTGTCTTCATCTGGCCGGGTGGCCGGATCGTATCTGATTTCCGATCCTGCCAAGCCATTGAGAAGCTCGTTTATCCCGTCTTCGGACAGGAACACCCCGCCGGACCATGATCCCGGGACGCTGCGACCCCGTACCAGGTTTGCAGTCCTGACGATCGAAGCCCGTTGGTATTCGGTCAGCTGCTTCTGTGAAGCGCGAGTGCTGTCAGGCGCGAAGGCGAACAGCACGCCCGATGTCGCCAGCAGGACCACGCTCCATCCCATGCAAGTGTAGGCAGTCGCCATCGTTCCCCTCCTAGACAACGTGACCTGCAAACCAGCAATGCCAAATGCACTCTTACGAGAATGGCAAAAAATATACCGCCTTTGGCGGGAATCTCAACTGGGGTCTGCGGCGGGCAATGCCTACTTTAGGTTATGGCACAGCAGTTAGTGCACCTTGTCTCATGATTGTGCGCCCGACTACGGGGTTCCAAGGAGCATCATCGGGATTCCCCGGCCCACGTTGAGATGGCCAGAATGTTGCTCGGCGTACGTTCGACCTCAATGGGCAAAGCCAGGTTCGACGCCGATGTAGATCACCGTGCGCTCGGGCGGCAGGTATTTGTTGGGCAGGCGGATCATTTGCAGAACACCATGTGAGAGCAAATGATCGCCAAGGAAAATTGCTTCGGGAATCGCATCGGGACACCGCGTCTCTACCTCCAATGATTGTAGTCCTCCCTCCTTGCAAGCCGATTGGACTCGGCTAGTATTCCCGGAAAAATCGAGCTTCGAGTTGGTGTCCTTCCCGATCTTGAGCGGTGGTCAGTATGTCTTATTTCGCACGCATCCTCGTTCCGATCGTAGCTACACTGGCGACCGCCGATCTGGCGGCAGCTGAGCAATCCCAGGAGGACCTGCTGAAACAGCGGATGGCCTTTTGGGAAGCGCAAGCGCCCCACTGCAAGGTTGGCAACTTCGATTCGCCGACGAAGGCCACCACGGACCCGAACCAGCCCTGCGACGACGGCGACATGACCATGTTCAATGGTCTGCTCTGCTATGCGGGAGACGAGCGGGGTTGTCAGGCCGTCATCGACGCGCAGGACCCAAAGAGTGGGCAATGGTTCCGATCGCCTCGGATCAGACTTCTTGGCCACAATGATCGAGGCGACGCCTCCTTCTCTCCTGATATGGCTCTGGGTGTGCAGTTATACCTCGTTAAAAAGGGCGACGTCGACCGCGCGATAAAATGGGCAACTTGGCTGAACGGATTGGTCTACAAGAACTTTGCTCCTTGGGGCGTCAATTGGTTCAACAGGCTAACAAATCACAACATCGCGTGGTTTTGTCTTGAACAGTACGGCTGTGTCGTCAGACCCGGGGATGCGGCGGCGCTCGGCCTGACGTTCGACTATCTCCACGACAAGAAGGGAATGCCCGTCCTTCCCGACGGCAGCATCAGAGGCACAGCGGCTAGCTGGGTGAAGTGGGAAGGCGTGTTCATGTGGCTGAGTTCGAACAACAAGCCCGGTTACTCCCAACACCTTCATGCCGTCGACATCCTGCTACGCCGCCTTATCAGCGGCGATGACAACGCCTACAAGAAAGAAGCGGAAGACCTCGCCGCCAAGCCCGAGAACAAAGGCAACGCTTTCTTCGCGTGGCTGGCCGGCAAGGACAGGGCGGAGGTGATCCGCCAGACGCTTGAGCGATGCCCCGCACCCGACAAGCTCCCGACACCGCCGCTCTTCCAGTGGCAGTGGGAGCGCGACAACCACGTCGATCCCGGTCAACTCCCCGCTTGGCAGCAGTCCTGCTACTGGGACTGCATCTTCATGGCCAAGCTGCTCAAGGTCCAGTCACCGACTTAGGAGGAACGCATGCGCTTCACTTGGCGTATCCCGGTTACAGCCTTGATCCTCGGCCTGATTTCCATTCCTGCGACGGCCAAAGATCGGTTGACTGGAAATTCGACCGTGAAATGGGAGCAGGGACAGAGCTGCGGCGACGGGCATACTTGCTTCGACATCCACCAACACGGCAGCGCAAGCGTCAGCCTGTTCCATCCGTGTCCGCAACGACAAATCCTGACGACGACGATTACAGGCGTCCCCGAGACGGTTCACAAGTTTGACGTCCTGTCCGCCGCAGGCTTCTGGCAGTTCGGAATAGACAAGGTCGAGTTCGTCACAGGCACCATCGTCATCAGGACATTCGTCATCCAGAACCACAGCTCCATGTACTGCCTCAGTCCGGGGCAGGGCGATTTCAAGCTCGCATTTTATTGATGTGGCCCTTATCGAAACATCAGCGTCCACACGCAGTGACATTCGCGAGTTAAAGCGCCATACCTGATGACATTCCCACTTTAAGCGTACTGTCGACCAACTTGAGCGAATTTGCGCAGGGTACCAGCTGCCCTTGCCGAGCCGACCCCGACTATTATGATCCCCGAAAGGACTTCGTGTTGAAGGTTCGGGAGATAGACAAATTCTGGCGACGGCGCGCCCAGAGCGCGCGGCAGGTTCCGGACGAGCCGTCAAATGTCACGTCGCTCTTCGGTCGAGTTGCCGTGCCAGAAGGTGCATCCACATAGGATCGACCCGCTTGGTCGTGGCGCTACCACCATTCACCGCCGGACATGCAGGTCGGGCAGAAGTGACGGCGCAGTTCGAATACGGCTTCGTGCAAACTCTGGAATTCGAGCGTCCAAACGTTGGGCGAGAAACCTTGCTGAGTTTGATCGCCATCCACGCCTCGTCATTTCGATGACCATTCGTGAGTCTGGCGGCGACGGATTCTCTGTCGGGTACGCCTTTTGGTTGAGCTTGTGTGCCTTCTTATCTGGTTGTATAAGAGCAACCTATCAGGGCAAGCATAGGTGACTTCAATCGGCCAGAGGGGGTGCGGATGAAGACATGGTTAGTGGTCCTTGGCGGATTGGCCGCAGTCGCCGTTTTGGCGGGTCTAGCCGTTGTACAGAGGGACACGGCAGGCGCAATAAAAACTCAACACGAGAACGAACTGAAGTCAGAACTTCAGGCACTGAACGACTTCAAGACTTGGCATAAGACACAGCAAGACAAACCCGATCCGACGATCGCACGAGTCTTCGTGTCGAAGGGCATAATCGACGGCCTCTTGGCATCGTTCGATGGCATGGTCGTACCTATTCCGAATGCCGAGGGCATCAAGCTGACTGTGAAGACTATTCGGTCGGATTTCAGGCCAGGATTCCCTGGCCTGTCACTTTCGGCGACGGCCGACAAGTCAGGTGTAAAGGCGGATGTCCAGACGGTCGCGAGGATCGAGCCACAGCTCGACGCCGGCGTTCTGAAGCTGCGTGTTCACGTGGATAGCTTGGTTCCGAAGGTCTCCTGGCGCTTCCTAGACTTTACGCTTGGCGGCATGGTCAAGGACATACTCCAGACGCGCTTGGTTGACGACATCAACAAGGCGGAAGCTCTTGGATCGGTGAGCATTCCTATTACCCAAACATCCGCCATCAACACGGCCGCGACCCAAGTTCCCTTCAAGGTAACCGGTGTCAGCGGGGTCATTGAGGTTCCTGCCTACTCAGCTTCAGGAAAGGTGACTCTTTCACGCATCCTCGCAATGCCTGAAGGACTTTATATTTACGCGAACGTCCAACACGGAGGTTGAGAGGATGCGATACTACAAATCAATCGCCACTGTCCTTTTAGCTGGCGCGCTGATGCCCCCGGGGAATGGATACGCTGCCGACGATCTCGAGTCGCAGGTTGAGGCAGCGCGGGGAGACGTCGTTAGCGCAATGAAGGACCTCGGGGTTTCCGATGCGGACATCGAGGTGTCACTTCCCGTCGCACCTGTTCTTCAGGCCGTTGCTGCGATCAACGCCGCGCCAGCGGGACAGAGAACTATTCACGTTCGAAGCACCGCCGCGAACGGAAAATTCTGGGAAGACGGCCCGACGTGGTGCAATTCATTCCTGGAACTTGGCTATCCAGACGGTTTCCAAGCGGATGCGGTATTGGCGAACTTTGCACCAAGCTTCCCTAATCCCAACACGATGGCGATATCGGCCGATGTAAACGTAAGAGTGAATGTGAAAGCGCACTGGCATTTCAAGGGACGGCGTACCGGCCTCTTCAACGCCTGCCCGCCAGGCGGTGGTTTTGGAGGGATCATCGGCGCAAACGGAAATACGCAATTTAAGGTGACGGGACACCTCGACCTTATCCAGGATGGCGGAAACTTCCGCTATCAGGTGTCAGTGGTCGATCCGCCTAAGGTGAACATGACCATCAGCATCGGATTTCAGGGGATCGGAAATCTCGGCATACCGCAGAGCTTCGACCTTCCACTCGGCGTCGTCGCTTCTGGCCCCCTGCCGTTGATGATCGCGAACAAGGGTGAAGTTACCTTGCCAGGCGGGCAAAAGCGGACCTACTCGATTTCACTGGCACCCAAGCGCGTGAGTATCAACCAGTCAGCGGCGATCGGTGCGTGGACCGGCAAGGTCGAGGTCGCCCCGGGATCGTGATTTACCTTAGAGCCTGTCCCATAATTCAAAATGTTGACTCCGTCGCGATGCGCCTGACAAGTATATTGCCGCGGCGAGGAGGATGAATGCCTCGGCGGTGTCACTCCGCCGTTCGTAGTTTTTGGCGAGTCTGCGGTTTCGGTTGATCTAGGCGGTGGTGCGTTCCAAGACCCATCGCTGCTTCTGGACGATGAAGCCGTTCTCGTTCGGAGGTCCCGTGACCAATGTCACGGTGAGGCCTGGAACAGCCTCGCCGACCGCTTTCCTGCGGTAGGCGGCATGCAAACACCATGTCGAGTTTCGGCGATGAGCGCCGCGATTGTGCCGCATCAGCGGCACTGCGCCTCGACTGTCGCGGATGTCGGCCGTGGCACGGCCGCTTCCAGCAGCCGTCCGTCAATGTCGACCAGCAGGTGACGCTTCACGCCGTTGATCTTCTTTCCTCCGTCATAGCCGCGGATGCCGGCCGTTTCGCCGGTCTTGACCGACTGGGCATCGATGACGGCGGCCGAAGGCCGCGTGTCGCGCCCAGCGCGGCGGCGGTCGAACCCGACGAGGACGCGGTTGATCCGCTCGATCAGCCCCATTGCGACCCATGCCATGAGCCAGCGATGGACGGTCGCGCGCGGCGGGTAGCCAGGCGGCAAGAGCCGCCACTGGCAACCGCTACGCAGAAGATACAGCACCGCCTCGACCACCGTTCTGACCGGCCAGAGTTCCTCTGAACGAGCGCGGAGCTCGGGGTGGGCTTTGAGTCTGCTTCACGGAAGAGGTGAAGACACTTCCGCGTCGGCGTTGTCCAGTTCCCGCTGCTCCCAAGCCTCAGGCCACCATTCGCCCCACACCGGCGGTGGGCAATCGGGGTGTTCGATGTCGGATTCGGGACGTTCAGTCGATGTCATCGTGAACCTCCCCGAGGTCGAATGCAATTCGCTCTTCAATGCCCACCAATTCTATCCGGAGACTTACCGACGAGTTGTTGTGAATGGTCGCGACACCGAGGATTCGGAAACGCTTTGCGTTGGCAACAATGATGTTTAGGTGTATCTGGCTCCCTAGTGTTGCGAGGCCCGCGCCTGCTTCAATGGGACGGCAACTATTTCTTTGCAACCCTTGATTCCGCTGCGGGGAGAGGTCAGCTCCGGACGACCCGTCCACCGGCGGGTCTCTCGAGGGAAAATTGCCTCATGAAGCCAGTGCCTTGAAGTTCTCAAATTCCTTCGGCAGTTTCTCGAGGATTTGTTCCGGAGTTAGCGCGAAAAGGTCCCACGTCACATCAAGCTGCTTTCTCAGCTGCGCAAGACGCCGCGATGATCCACCTTTCTTTCCGCCGGCACCGCGACGGAGTTTGCCCGAGGCAGTGTCGAAGTAGAGAAGGCGCGCCACCTTTTGAAACGAGGGATGAAACATGTCTTGCTGGCTGGTCAGCTGTTCACGCAACTCGCCTGGAACCGACGGTTCCCCCACAAGCAGATGCCGCGCGTCCTCCCCGAATGAATGATAGAGTATGACTGGCATGCGGATCAGATGCCGCTGCCCCTTCTGAAAATCTCCAGGATCGCTCGGATACCAGCGCCATATCTCACCGAGTTTACGCTTGCCACTCTTTTGAAGTGGGTAGACTGCATCCCTGCAGACAAAAGACAACCAAGCCCAGACATTCGTGTTGTTGAGCAGCACATTGATGCTCGCCGATCCGGCGGCAGCCAGGATCGCTTTTGCCATCTCTTCAGAGCTGGTCCAATCCACGACAGTGAGTGTTGTTGTGCCAGGTATCTTCTTCGCGATTCCGGCTTTCACCGGATCAATTGCATCCTCGGCAAGTGTTCCTTCGAATGCTTGCCGGAACGCGGTCATGCCGGCATCGGTAAATTCGTAAAGCCCATCGAATGTCATGCCGCACCTCCCGTCAGCGTGAGTTCATTGATAAGCCGGTCCGATAGCAGGTGTCGGCTGCAGAAGCTGTCGATCAGACCATCAATCCACTCGCGCCGCTCCCGCGCATCCGCGTCATACGGCCTCTGATTTCCGGGCATGAGACGGTCTGCCCATTTCAGCCAGTCGTTCATCCAATCAGTGTCCTCTGGGTTCTGATGCTGTAGAATATCATCGAATATCTGGTGAATGATCGCTGGCATGATCGTACTCACGAAGGTCGGATCGTTCTTTGCCCACACTTTTGGGTTGGGAATGCGATTGTCGATCTGGATCACAGGATGCGTATTCTCTTCGAGGCAGAGCTTCCACGCGCGCGGCGCGATTTTGGCCGGCAGGAAATTAAGCAGGCCGCGGACGCCGCCCTCCTGCTGGTCATCGTCTGAGTTCAGCCGCCACTGTTGCGTACTACCCAGCAGCACGCCAAATCGCTCGCCTTCAGCATTGGCAACTCGGAGTTGGCATCCGGGATCGAGATAGCCCTGGTTTTCGAGATCGACCGCTGCTTTTGGCTCGCTAAGAGTGCCGAAATCGACAAGTTCCATCTGCTTGTTTTCAATCAGCTTGACCATCAGTCGCGCATTTGCCGGAAAGCCTTTGAATACCTTCGGCTCACGGATGGCGAGCGTCAGGACTTTCTTGCGACCAATTTCACGCATGGCAACGTTCACGCTGTTGCGGGGTAATTGTCGCCGCCCTGTCAGTCTAATCGTTCTGCGCATGCTTCCAGACCTTTATATGAGTATCAAGCTCCCGCCGGGCGTCGAAGCCAGTGATCGCAACCTTCAGCGAGGCATTGCAATCCTGTGCTGTAAATTTGTTATTCACAAACGCAGGATTGCAGCCCTGCGTCTCTGTCTCCAGATCGTTCGGCGAAAAATCGTAGACGCTCCAAGCAGGTTTGCGTGAACCGTCAGCATACGCCATAGTTATCGAGAGATTGACTGGCCATTCGGCAAACTCGGGATTGGCTGTGATACGGAATCCGTCGTCGAGTGTCTCCACAACCAACGGGGAGATACGGGGTGGCGGCGGAGGAGGTGGTGGCGGTGGATTGACCTCAGGCTTTCCACCACGGGGTTTCTTCGTCTGAGAGGTTTCATCCGGCAGTGAGAAGAAGGCATCAAAAACGTCGATGTCAGGCTCTGTCACGTCGGCGGTCAACAATGTGCGCAGTTCGGAAGGCAGTCCCTTGATGAACCGCTTCACCTGAAGGGGGCGGTGATATCCCTTCTTCTCCAGCTTCGCTATGACCTCCTTCGACTCCAGCAGATCGAGGTGCGCCTTGCCCTCACAAAGATTGAGGAATGTCGCGAGATTTTCGTCATCGATGAGCAGGACAACGTCAAGCTCTCCCGGCGCAGATGATTTCACATCCGGCAGACTCATGCCTTCGCGAAACAGGCGATCAATCGGCAGTGCTTTCTCGGGCGTCTTCGCAATCACTGTTTTCAACGTGACATGCAGCGAAGCGCTTCCTTTTTTCAGCAGGAAGTTCAGTGTCAGCGGGACCGGCGATCCTTCCTCACACGCTTCCTGCATCTTCTTCACAGTGTCACTCTCGCGAAGTGCACCAACACCTTTCGCAAGATCAACATCGAGCGTGAAGCTGCTCGTGCCGGCTGCACGGATCAGATCAAGATAGCGCTGCGCATCCTGCCGGATCGCAGGCGCGTGGATGCTGTCACTATGCTCCGACGCAACGCCGTCGATCGAGATGGCGTCAATCGTAACATTGTCGACTTTGACGACCAGCGAGCCATTTATGATGGCAGGCGCGAAATGCTCTATCGATGCGGCAATCACCTTATCCGCCGTCAGATCAGCATGCGGGTAGGGAATGACGAGCGCCAGACCACTTCGATAGGGATCAGAGCCATATCCGTCCAGGCAAAATGCCTGTGCCAGTCCGTCGTCAAACTCCTCTGCTTCGTGAAGATCGAAAATGTCGCCCTTTACATCGTTCGCCAAGTAGGCGTGGGTGGTGCGCACCGGCCCGCCGGGTTCAACCCGCATTGTCTTCAGCAGGGTCATGCCGCACGAGGCGCGCAGTTTGTCGACATGGCGGCGGGTGAGGCCAATGACTGTCTGCATGCGTGACGCGATGAGAAAGGTGACGCGGCCAATACCACGGCCGCCCCGTTTCGCGCCCTCCTTGTTCGATACGCCGAAATTGAGCCAATAATTCCAGAAGTCACCCAAGCGGTCATCCAGATCACCGCCGAGGCCGCGCGTATTGAAATCCTCAATCGTGACCCAGTCGATTTTGTCCTGGTTCCACTCTTCGATGACCGGAAATTCGGCCTGCCCACGGAATTTGACAGTCTCTGCGAGGTATTCACGTCGCTTCAACAGGTCTCCCTGATGAAAGCGAAAGCTGATTATGGCGGGGGCATTCGGGTCAAGGAGCGCATCCAGCGTGTTCTGGATCGCCTCGCGCACGAAAGTTTCCGTGTACGGATAATCCGCCCGGTCGTATATTTCGCTGTCAGTGCTCTGCGAGCTCGGTGTAGGCCCAACACTCGGCCATATCCATTTCCACATAGTGGCCCTTCCCCTCAACCTCAATCATCCCAACTTGAATTCGTTATCTTTGCCGCCAGCGTCACCGCTAAAGCGTGCCTTTGCCGCATCCAGTTCCTTCTGCAGCACACGGAAGATTTTTTTCACGTCTTCATCGTCATAGGCGTAAGCGCCACGATTGGCGAGGTTGCCGATAAGCCTGACATCCTTGATCGCGCGGTTGACGCGCGCCTCCGCCAATTCAACAAATTTGTCTCTTTTGTCTCGCATATTCCGTGTACCTTTCGCGAATATGCGAAGAATATATAGAGAAAAATTGCGTTTTCAATACTCGCTATACATTTCGTAAATGTGCGCGGTATAATTTCCGAATGTTTACGCTGCTAGGCCTACTTTGCACTAGAGTGCTCGTTCTGCGCTGGCTTTGCAGAGTGATCCTCAACCGACTGAAATAGATGTGGATTCTTTCCTCCAAAAAATCTTGTTCTCCATATGTTCTCGTGTCAATATGTCATAAAGATTCCCAGCGATTCACGCCGAAAGGACACTCATGACACCGTTTTCCGAACTCAGACAGCAGGCGGGCCTTTCCATCCAGGATGTAGCCCGCGAGATGGGGTACGACGAACGGACGGTCTACCGCTGGGAAAGCGGAGACACGTCTCCGCGAAAGCCGGTCATGGAGCTTTTGCGAAAGAAGGTGGCCGACAAAACCTCTGCTGGATCGGGTGCGTTTCGGTTTGTCGATCTGTTTGCGGGCATAGGTGGCTTCAGGCGCGCATTCGAACCGATGGGCGGGAAATGCGTTTTCACCTCGGAATGGGATGTCTTTTCGCAGAAGACATACCGCGCAAATTACGCAATCGATCATGAGCTGGCTGGCGACATCACGGCCATTCCAGCCGCAGATGTCCCGGCCCATGATGTGCTGCTGGCGGGCTTTCCATGTCAGCCATTTTCGCTTGCGGGCGTTTCTAAGAAAAACTCGCTCAATCGTCCTCACGGCTTCCAATGCGATGTACAGGGCACCCTGTTCTTTGATGTCGCCCGCATTATTCAGCATCACAGGCCGAAGGCCTTCCTGCTTGAGAATGTCAAGAATCTGAAGAGTCATGACAAAGGCCGGACCTTTGACATCATCATGCGGACGCTGCGGGACGACCTCGGCTACAACGTGCAGACGCGCATCATTGATGCGCGCGCGTGGGTTCCGCAGCATCGCGAGCGCATTTTCATCGTCGGGTTCCTCGATGACAATGATTTTGATTTCGACGCGATGAGGCTGCCAGCCGCTGACAGTAATCCGTCCCTACGATCAATCCTGCATCCGGAAGACGGCAGCGAAGAAGCCGATGAGCGCTTTACTAGCGGCCTCGATGGCAAGGTAC
Organism: Rhizobium sp. 42MFCr.1; assembly: GCF_000377185.1. NCBI lineage: Bacteria > Pseudomonadati > Pseudomonadota > Alphaproteobacteria > Hyphomicrobiales > Rhizobiaceae > Rhizobium > Rhizobium sp. 42MFCr.1. The sequence goes on along the minus strand of NZ_KB897840.1, from coordinate 53,603 downwards.
TCGACCGTTACACGCTGTCTAATCATCTCTGGACCTATCTCCAGAACTACGCCGAAAAGCACCGGCTTGCCGGAAATGGGTTCGGCTTTGGTCTGTTCGGACCGGGAGACGTCGCCCGCACCCTTTCGGCTCGCTACCACAAGGACGGCTCCGAAATCCTCATCCATCAGAAGGACAGAAACCCCCGCCGTCTAACGCCGCGCGAATGCGCGCGTCTGATGGGCTTTGAAAAGCCTGGCGGGAAGCCGTTCGAAATTGTCGTATCTGATACGCAGGCCTATCGCCAGTTCGGCAATGCCGTCGTTGCGCCGGTAGTTCAGTCCATTGCCGCTCATATGGTGCCTTTTATTCTCGGAAATGAAAGCGACGCTCCAGTCATCGCCGAAGAGGAAATCAGAGAAGTTGCCTGATGTCGTAGACCAGCAGACGCGGAGCCGGATGATGTCCGGTATCAGGGGCGTGAACACAAAGCCCGAGCTGGTTATTCGAAAGGCTCTGCATAGGCAGGGCTTTCGCTTCAGGCTGCATGCCCACGATGTTCCGGGTCGCCCCGACCTGCTGCTGCCAAAATATCGCGCAGCAATCTTCGTTCACGGCTGCTTCTGGCATGGTCATGACTGCTCGCTTTTCCGCGTGCCGGGAACAAGAACCGAGTTCTGGCAGGCAAAAATAGATCGTAACCGCAACCGTGATGCGGAAGTAGCGGTCCAGCTGGCTGATCAGGGTTGGCGACAGCTTTCAATCTGGGAATGCGCGTTCCGTGGGCCCGGTCAAATCGGCCTCGATGAGACAATTGCCCGCACAGTCCAATGGATCAGGTCGGACTTTACAAGTTTAGAAATACGCTCGGAGACATTATGAAACAGGGTGCCCTGTCAGATTATTTTGTGGGCGTTGGCGCAAAGACGCTGAAAGGCACCGAAGTCGATCCGAAGGTCTCTCGCGGGCATGAGCTTCAGGGTATCAATGACTTCAGGGCCTTTCTCGGCTCCCCATCTGAAAAAACAAGGATCGATGTCACCTATGTCTGGCTTAGCGACGAGGAGCCGCCCGTCAGCCTTCCCCTGACCGGGACGTGGTACGACAGCCGCAAGGGGCAGACACACCGCGAGCCGGAATACCGGCTTTATTATCCGGCGGCGTCCGAAGATGTCGTCTATCGCGCCAAGGCAGGTGATACGCTCTTTCTTTGCATGCCGCGCGAAGGGGCGCTTGTTGCCCTCTTCTGCGCTCAGGGCAGCTCAATCGAGCAGCAGCTTCTCTGGCTTTTCGGCCTCGGTCTGACAGCGGACAATTCTATTTCGCAGCGCGACTATCGCCAGGACGGCGGGCGTGGCCTTGACCTTGTCAGCCGCTATATTCTGGAACTGATTGATATTGAGGTCATCGCGACTGAAGATCAGTGGCTGGACCAGCTACTGGCAAAATTCGGAGCCAATTTTCCTGGAACTCGGGAATTCTCTGAATATACGCGCCGACTTGCCAAAGAGGTCGATGCCAAAGCCGACCCTGATCTGGCGCTGCTGGAATGGATGGACCTCGAAGAGCGGCTTTTCATGACACTTGAACGCCATATCGTCGCTAACCGGCTTCAACGAGGTTTCATCACCGACGGCAAAGCGGACGTTGAGGACTTCGTGAAATTCTCACTTAGCGTCCAGAACAGGCGCAAATCCCGCGCTGGATGGGCACTCGGCAACCATATCGAAGCCCTTCTGAAGCAGAACGGCGTCATCTACAAGCGTGAGGCCACGACTGAAAAACGCAATGGACCGGACTTCCTGTTCCCGGATGAAGCCGCCTATCATGACCCGTCCTGGCCCGTTTCAAAGCTAACGATGCTTGGCGCGAAAACAAGCTGTAAGGACCGCTGGCGGCAGGTATTGAGCGAAGCGGACCGGATCGAAGAGAAACACCTGCTTACCCTTGAGCCGGGAATCTCCGTTGCCCAAACCGACGAGATGAAACGGGCAAAGCTGCAACTCGTTTTACCTGAGCGGGTGCATGGCAGCTATCAGGCCGTGCAGCGCGGTTCTCTGATGAAGGTATCAGATTTCATCGAACTGGTGCAGGCGCGGCAATCCTGAACAACCTTGCTGCTCGTCCAGATGCCAACCTGAGGTCGGATTCGTGGATTACCGCGATCAAAGCCCAAAACCAGCGCGCCCGTCTGCTTCATCTTGGCGCTGCAGGAGGCCAAGGAACTCGCCTACCACGGCAATCCCTCGAACAGCCGCACCGGCGCGGCGTCAAACTGTCTATAACCGCCAGTTTACGACCAGCCACAGGTTCGGAACGCCTAGCACAGACTATAAACTCCAATATGAAATCCGAACTCTCTGCGAAGGAAACGCGCCATGACCCTTCAGGAATTTCTCAACCTCGACGGCGGAGTTAGCTTTTCGGCCGATGATGCTGCCGCACTTAACCGGGAGCTAGCGGCGAAGAACGCATCCGACATCGCCTCTAGCGACCGACAAAACGTGCTTGACTATCTACTGAAAGCCATGGCGCTAAATTCGGTCGAACATGACATTCGTGCAAAAATTGACGAGCTGATTGACGATCTCCAAGCCGGCTGATCGGATCGACGCTCTTCGTGAACGGTTGGGGGCTCTCACAAAAAAACCAAAAAAGGCCCTTGGATTTGGTATAAACTGATGTACATATCAAGGCTATGAATTAACCGTGCAGGGAAAATCACACATGGAATGCCCATTCAATTTTGAGAAATATCTGGACTTTGATCTCACTGCCTTCACATATGACCCTCAACATTTCCGTGAACTGGCAGAGAGCGAACTTGGGCAATCTGCGCTTGAGTTTGTTACCCACCCCTACAACGTGATACGCATGATCACCGCCAGTGATCTCGATCGCGTCGCTGTAGAGCCTTTAGCCCCCTTCCTTGTCAAAGAATTTGGCGACGAGGCTGCCGACGAGCGATTCAAGCAATTTATCGGCCATGCCGTCCGCCAAGTGTTGGAGTTTGTCCGATTTGCTCACGATCGTAAAAACCTGCAGATAACGCGGCCTAGTCTGTTTAGCAGCGGCAGTGGGTATCGGCGCGAAGGTGAAGAGCGCAGCACTATGCGGGTTTCGAAAGAGCAACGCGAAGCTTGGCTCGCTCGCACCGCAAACGATGATTTCAATGTTTGGCTAAATGGCCAAGTTAAAGTCCAGGGCAAGCTCGATTTGGATCGACTATACGCGGTTGCACAAAGCTACGGCATCACGAAACGGTACGACCATCTAAACCCGGGTCAGCAGCGGATGAACATTGGTGTGATATTGCGCAGGATCGTGCCCGCGGACACATACAAGCAATCGTGACGCATAGCGATCTTTGCTGGCGGGGCGGGCATATTTTTTTGGCGAGGGACCGAAGCTTGCTCCGCAGCCAGCACAAGCCATTTCCCGTGACGACGAGCTCTACTTCCGAGACCCGTCATGAACCTCGTCTAGTGTAAATGTTGGTTTGGCATCTGGGGCGAGCGGCAACACCATTGGCGAGCCATCTGCCGTTGCGTCAATCAACCCGAAAACTCGCTCCCCAGCTCTCCAGCGGCCAATGATTATCTGTCCCAGGCGCAAGGCGGAAATGAAAGTCCTTGAGCAATTTTTCTCTGAAAAGCCAGCAAGTCTCGGTGAACTGCTGCCGGGTGACCTCGAAGCTGATATTCACGGACGGAATCTGATCAGATTTAAACATGAAGCCAGCCTCCTCCCTGTTGGGAGTCAACGCCGTTGGAACCCAGAAGGAGATCACGGCTGGCCATCGGACTTTGCTGATCGGCGAAATGACCACCGCTCCCAGGATCAAATAGGTAAATTCTACGACCATGATTGGCGGCCCCGGCCGAACCTGCTGACCGATGTTGCCCGAGGGGGCACCAGCGAACTCGCCATGCCAGTCACCGACCTCAATTTCCGGCCAGGCAACTGCACGGCGTGGCTGCGGTTTCCCCCGTGGCATGACACCCTCCCTGCGCTGGCCCGCTAGGCGATCTTCACCCAGCGGGCAGTTCAAAACACCCGTTGCTGTTCAAAAATGATAGCTGGTGTGGGAAGACCTCCCAAAAACTTTCGCGCGTTTGATTGGTGATAGCCAAACCTCCCCTACGCTTCAACGAGTTCTCGTCATTCCCCAGTGCTATACTGGAGGCGGAGCGCATTCTAGGCACTTTAGTTGCTTAGCCGATCAACTCCCCTCGATCTCCTGACCTCGACCAGCCAACCGAAGCGTCGCCGGGGAAACTCATTATTGATACGCTAGTCCAGCTCGTTGAGCGGCAAACAGACACCAAACTCTCCCGATTGTGGGAAAGTAAAAACACTGATCAAAAGTCACCGTAGTCAACACAGTATTTTTGGAAGCACGCTTTACGCAAAATTCTCGGCCCCGTTATATTGCACGCTGAGGACGAGGGAATCAAACAGCATGGACATCCGAAATTGCGGCAACGGAGTGCACCCGAGAGAAGTGAAGGGGGTCGAGCGGCTTAAAAAAGAACTGCCGGGTCCTTGGTTCGCGTTTACTAACCTTGATCTGGTTCTGGGCCCGGGCAAGGCACGTGAGATCGATATGATAATCGTGGCGGATCGACGAGTTTTCCTGGTCGACATTAAGGACTGGCACGGAAAAATCGAGGAACGCGATGGCCGATGGCGTCAAAACGGCCAAGATCGGGACAGCTCACCTGTTCAAAAAATAAACGGGATAGCGCGAGAAGTGTCGATTCGACTCGCTCATGAGTTGAAGAAGCGACCCGAGACAAAAAGCGAACCTACCCCCTCAATAACGGGTTTGGTTCTCTTGACAGCTGGACCGGATATTTCCGGAATCCAAGGCTTGGATAGGGAAAAAGTCTTCCATCTCGACGACTTTATCAAGCAGGTGAAGTCGGACGCAAAGCAACGCGAGACGTTTGGGGATGTGGCCGCCGCGTTTTTGGTAAGGCCACTGACCGAACCGTTTTGGAAGGACAAACTCAGTCGTTTTTTTAATGCGGGTGCAAATTCCCCATTCAAAGGCGGCCGGCGTCGGTTTCAGCGGTTTCTCGCGGAGGATAGTGCAACCTTCGTCCATCCAACGGACATTTATCGAGAGTATAATGCGGAGGAGGAGGGAAATCGAGCGAGCCTTGGCGTTCTCCGTCTATGGGACTTTACGAAATCGCCAGATGGTAGGTTCCAGACTCAGGAAGGTCGACTGGAAATCGCAGGTCGTGAGCAACAGGTTTACCACTGGCTGAAAGACAGAAGTGAGACCATCGAGCGCTCATTGCTCACCCCGAGAGTAGATGATCCCGATCGCGGTGTGGATTACTGGGAGGTGTATGATCGCCGGCGCAGGATGAAGCGGCTAGGCGAGTTTGCTACAACAGAGGCTCCAAGGCTTTTGGTGGAAGAGCGGCTGGAGTTAGCACGACAGCTGCTCTACGCGGTTGCGACAATGCATGGCCAAGAGAGTTCGCACCTTGATCTCGGAGACCACAGCATATGGTTGGAGACCCCAACCTCGGTCAGGCTTTCACATCTGATGTCGGCGCGGTTCCCGGACGCTAAGTCTCTTGGTCAGTCGAGATATCAATTCTTATCCAGTTCGATGGTACCGGAAGACGTGTTCGGCTTGGACCAAGGACCAAAGAGAAAAGATGTCTACTTGCTCGGAGTGACAGTCCACAAGCTTCTTTTCGGCGTTGCTCCTGCAGGCGAGCCGCCTGAATGGAACCCCGAAGTGGACAAGGACGGAGAGCTGGTACTCCTTCATCCTTGGTTTTCCGTGATGCTTGACATGGACCCGGCGGGTCGCTTCGCCGACGCGACGGCGGCTTTATCAGCGTTCAATTCGCTGACCTCGGCCAAGCCGAGCGGCGGAAAGTTGCTCGGTAGGCTCGATCAGTATCGAGGCGAACTCAAATCGCAACGACAGTTCAACGCTGCGCACCCAGAGATTGGTAGTCTTATTGTTGAAACTGACAGGCTGGACGTCTGGCAAACCACTACTTCCCATGGCACCGCAATCGTCAAGCTCTGGAAGCAGGCAGCTTGGGGCGACATTACGAAGGAGGCTGGCTCTGTACTTGCATTCCTCGATAGGGCACGTGAGCTAAAAGCAGATGCGTTGCCAGGTCTCGCGCCGGTCAGGGAAGCATTGTGGCTTGGCGACGCGGTGGGGCTGGTGCAAGACTGGATCGACGGCCGCACGTTGGCAGAAGAGATTGCTGACGTTGAAAGCGCAAACTGGACGGCAGAGGAGGGGCTTTCTTTGGCGGCGGGCCTTATCCGCAACGCTCAGAACTTGCATGACCGGGCGTTCGCCCACGGCGATCTCAAGCCGAGCAATATCGTCCTTCGTGCAGAGGCGGAGCCGATCTTCATCGACGCACTTGATTATTCTCCGTCCAGCGACGGAGAAATCACATCTTCACTATACGCGCCAGAAGTGGGCACAGCCTATGAACGTGATCGTTACGCGCTGACAAAGATCACGGAAGAAATACTGACGAACACTGATATCCAACCCGAGATCGCGGCTGACATCGTACTCGCTATCAAGGTCGTTCGCGAAAAGACGCCTGCATTGGCGACACTTGCCCCGCTGTTGGAAAGTGTCCTCGTCGCGCTCGATAAACTCGAGAGGCTCCATGCGAACAGTGACAGTGAACGCCCCACCCTTCGCATCTCTCTTGTCGGTGCGAAATCCGGGAAACTCGAGTCGGACGAAGGCTATCTTTTCCTCCGATTCCGGCGTGACCCCGCGAACAGTTTGTTTTTTGTGATCCGCGGTGCATGTGAAGAAGCCTCATTCCGCCTCGATGGTACAGGCAAGCCTGTAAGCGGGCGGCGAACACAGCTCGAGCAGGGTTGGATCGCACGATCCGCGAAATTCGAGTTTCATATGATCGACAACGCGCTCGAAGTATCGGGCGAGAGTGTGTCCGATCTATCTGCGATTGCCGCGCTCCTTGCCGATCCCGTTGTCCATGAGCGCCTCAACCGCGAGCTGAGCAGCAGCGACCACTCAATTTCTCAGGTTCAGGTGGCGGCGGACAGCGTGGAATTGCCCGCTGTGGAAGACGAGGCGGAGGACCAGCTTGCCGAGGAGACCCAGGAATATCTCGCCTTACAAAGGCCGGCGAACGTCGATGTTCCTAGTCTATGGCGCGCGCTAATGGATGCCGAGCACGAACTGACGACCGAGGGCGAAGCCAGACTGGATAGCAGTTTCGACAAAACGACCGGCCGCCACAGCGTCGTCATCGAACTTGATTCCGGAGATTTTGAGTTTTCTCGCGACGACACCGTGGGGGTCGAACGGCTCGACAAGAAGGGCGCTTGGCGGCGTATAGGGCGTTTGGATTTGGACCGATCGAAACCTGATCTCGTCGTCATCATCCCTGATGCGGGATTCTCCTTCTATGGTGCTAACCTTGTCGATGAAGGCCAACGACTCAGGTTCGTGAGCCATTTCGAGGTGCAGAGCCTGAAGCGGCGGTCCAGTGCCGTCGGGCGCATCCTCGACGGACATGGTCGTGCACCAAACCTGTTATCCGTCTTTGATCCTCGCTCGAATATAGAGTCGACCTCCATCAAGGTAGATGTGAAGGACGATGAACTGGAAATCTACGGCTTCAACTCCGACCAGCTTGCCGCTTTCCGGCAGATCGTGTCCGTGCGGCCGGTTGGAATACTTCAGGGGCCGCCTGGAACAGGTAAGACACGCTTCATCGCCGCACTGGCTCACTATGCGCTGACAAAAGGCTTGGCACGCAATGTCCTTATCTCTAGTCAATCCCACGAGGCGGTCAACACTGCAGCCGAAGCTGTTTTGAAGCTTTTTCGAAAGACCGGCGTGCCGCCAGATTTATTGCGTGTGGGGATGAATGACGGGCAGGTTTCTGAAGCCCTCCGGCCCTATCACACAGCACACGTTGAGCAGGGCTATAAAGACCGTTTCGCCGCTATGTTCGCCGAGCGGATGGCCGTGGCGGGTCTCTCGTTAGGGCTGCCTACGGAATTGATTTCCGATATTGTGGCACTCGAAAGCCGTGTCAGGCCCGTCATCGATCGGATCGCGGACATGGTGGCCAATCCAGAAATCGACAGCCAGCGCGTCAACGGTTTGATCGAAACAATTAGAGACCATCTAAAATCCATCGACGTGGAGACGGAACTTCCAAACAACGATGGTACCGAGCTTGAATGGCGCAATGTGACTGAGCGCGTTGCCCTTCATATTACTCGGCGAGCAGGAAAAAACTTCGGCGTGAGCCCCGACCGCGTCAATAATCTGCGCTCTGTCGCCGCAATCGCAAAGGACTTTATTTCGAGTGTCTCCAGAGCGAACCGGAGCTTCGATACCTTTTTGGCGGGAACGAGGCAGATCGTTGCTGGCACTTGCGTCGGTCTGGGGCGAAGCTCGTTGGGCCTCACAACGACCCCGTTTGATCTCGTGATTGTCGACGAGGCGGCGCGTTGCACCGCCGGCGAACTATTGGTTCCTCTGCAGGCGGCGCGGTGGGCTGTGATGGTTGGCGACCAAGCGCAGCTTGAACCCCAGGTGGATGGCGAAGTCGTCACGATGGTATCCAACCGGACATCCATCCAGAAGGGGGAGATCAAGCGTAGTGATTTCGAGCGGGTTTTCGAATCCGACTATGGCAAGATGGCAGGAGCGAAGCTTCAGACCCAATACCGAATGCTCCCTCCTATCGGCGAACTGGTCTCGGAAACATTTTACGGCGACCTAACCTTGCTGCCCGGGAGAAGCAGGAGCGAGATCGATCCAGAGGTGCTGCCGCCGGGTATGTCTGATCCGCTCGTATGGGTGGCTACGGACGGTCTAGGCGAGAGCGCTTTCGAAAAATCGATCAGCAACAGTAAACAAAACCGCGGGGAGGCTGACACGATCGTTGCAATGCTCGAGAGCTGGTTGTCCCACACTCCATTCAAGGACTGGCTCACGACCCAGTCCATCCATCCAATCGGCATCGGCATAATATGCATGTACGCGGCGCAGCGAAACCTGGTCGAAACTCGGCTACGCCAGTCGCCGATCGGCTCGCTTCTTGACCGTCACATCAAGGTCGGAACAGTCGATAGCTATCAGGGAAAAGAGAACCCCATAGTCATTGTGTCTTTGGTCAGAAACAACCGGGACGGCCCGGTTGAGGCCGGCAGGAAAACCATCAAGGACGGCTTCTTGACGGTCCCAAATCGCATCAATGTCGCCGCTAGCCGAGCCATGGATCGATTGGTACTGGTTGGTGCTCGTAAAGCCTGGCGGCGTGACAGCTCGATGGGAAGCCTTTCGGCTAACTTCGAGAAACAGATAAAGGCGGGCGCTGCGACAGTGTTAGAGGCGGAGGACGTCCTTGAGTCGCTTCAGCAGACACCAAACGCTGCGGGCGATGGAGGCAAGCGTGGCAAAGAAGTAAGGAAAGACCTGCTATGAGCACCGGAAAAAGACAAACACTGTTTTTGCCGGGGCGTGAGCCGGCACAGATCGATACCTCTGATCATGACAGGAGAGTTGAACTAGGAACGATTGACGCTCTTCTGCCGTGCCGCAATTACGAAGTCAGTTTCAAGGTTGCGGCACTGGGGCTGTTGACCCCCACGCTTGAGTTTCTGCTCAGGCTTGTCAAAGCAACACCAGGAATTGACGAAGAAAAGATCGGTGCGTTCTTTGGATTCAGTCAGGCTGATCTCACTTATGTGATGAACGAGGCTATCGAGCCGGGGTACGTCGAACGAAGGGAAGGACGGGTTTGGCTGACTATCTCGGGCGACAAGCTTTTTCGGGATGGCGAAGCAGAACCCACAATTTTCTCGGTGGAGCAGAGGCGGCGTGTGATTGGCTTTGATTTAATGTCGGTCGCCCCTCAGCATATGCGTCGATTGGACGACGTTGAAAATGCCCTTCCGGAACTTCTTATGGAGGATGGTGCGGACGCAGGCAGGGTCAAAGGTCGAATTCCAGATCGTTTCAAGATGTTCTTTCGTCAGCTTGCGGAGCGGTCAGAGAAAGAGAGGAGCGATCAAATCGACCTGTACTCGATTGATCGCGTAACGCCTCAGCAGCGGTTCTCCGCTCCGGTCCGCATCCGCATTCACTCAACTGTCGATAATCCGAACGGTGCCGACATTGATCTTTCGTCATGGCGCGACGCACACGAGGTCGCAGATCGCCGTGAAATCGAGAGAGCCGCAGCGATCTTTGTCAAAAGGAGCGAAACGACCCCCGCGGCTATGGAAGCCTTCATCGGTTATGAGTTGCTAATCGAATTCGCTCCAGATTTCTTAAAGGAATACACGATCCGCAACGGCCTGTCCGTTCGTCGGTATTGGCGTGAGGCGGCATCACGAGCGGGTGAAGCTCGAATTGACCGAAAAACAATCGCCATCACCGGGGCTTTACATCTTCAGGAGAATGTCAGGCGACTTTACTCTGTGCTCGACTACGCCATGCGTGAAAGTGAACCTGTCGTCCGACAGATCATATCGGTCGCGCCACAAGTAGCTCAATGGGGAGCGACTTCGGAAACTCGCGATCTGCTTACGGCGCTCAAGCGGAAACTTGGAAGCCAGGACGGCGAGGAGCCACGCGCACTCTGCCTGTCAGCTGGGAAGCCGGCACGCTACGTCGAGCGGACTTTCGATGAAGTTATGATCACCGATACTCCCCAATTTCCTCGTTCCCTCGAAATCTTGGCTGTGTCGGGGCTATTCTGCGCCGTCTTAGTTCACGCGCCAATCGGAGATGCTTCCGGTTATCCTGTTCCGCTCGGCTTTGCCTCGTTTGACCCGGAAATCGTCAAAGGAGTTATCAGCCATATAGACGATCGGAGCGGCCAGTATCGAAAGCTGTGAGTTCGAATGATCCAAAGAGGTGGCTCGGAGAACGTGTGCTCACTATCAACCGCGAAAACTTTCGTCATCTGGCTTTGCGAGGGGGTGAGCGCAGGAAAATGCCAAACTCGAAGCTTTTGTATGTTCCGATAATGTTATCGGAAGTTAGCCGCCACCTCGGCTGGGAGTGTTTTGAAGCTAAGCATGCTTCGGTTCCGTTGGCGCAAGGTGCGCAAAGAAGCTGCCTCTGTTCGTCAGCAAAATGGAGCCACTTGTTGAAATGCCACCGTTGGGTCAGTCGCTATCCACGTCTGAAATGTCGCTCGCGATAGCATCAATTGCCCCGCTGTTCTCAAACATCTCCGCCAACTTCAACCAGTCGATTTTTTGTACGCGCGGGGTACCATAAGCCTTGAATGAGTGGATCGCTCTGCATACCCAAGGGACGAACGTTCCAAACATGTACTGGGTGACGTCGACGAATTTGTCGTACTGGGCGCTCACCGGTTCCGACTCCCGCTCGCCAAGAGCCCAATCTGCCGGGCTAACAGCCGCTTTACTTTCCTTCGCCTTGGGTAGATTCAAAAAGGCTTGGGCTAAGCTCCGGCCTTCCAACCAGCTGGATGCGACGGCACTGACGTCACTTGCCTTATAAAAGAACGTGGTCTTCTTCCTATTCGCAATGTCGCGTAAAATCCCATTCTCTTGTTCGTCGCATGTGCCGAGCGCGTCAATTACGTCCGCCGCAAAGTCGGGCGGGCTCGAAAATTGATCTTCCCGTGCGATGAAGGCCAGCAGGGCGCGGCACGTCGCAGGTCCGAAGCCGCTCCGATTAGCCGCTTCGCCGAGACTCGTCAGTTTCATTGGACTCGCGGCGCGAGCAAATGGCTCTCCGTAGGCGTCGCTTAGAAGTTCGGCGCGAGCTTCCGATAGAAGCGTTCTCGGGGATACTGAATACTGTGCGGCATAACTGTTTTCCGCCCAGTGCACTTCCAAGTCGTCGATTTCCGGATTTTCTGGAATGCTTGCCAAGAGTTGCGATGCAACCAATGCGGTGATCGCTCGTCTGGTCTCAGGCTTCAGGTTGTCGTTAGCGAACACGCTGGCGACAGGCGGTGGGTCGGCAAACAGCGTCGTTTGATGGTATCTCCTAGTCTGATGGCCGGTGAAGGACAACTTACCCAAGACGTTATCAAAGAGAATAGTGTCTCCCTCAGTGAACTCGCCTGCACGCCCACATCGTCCCGCGATGTTACGGAACAGCAGCGACTGCATCGGTGCCTGCGAGTCTTTGTAACCGGTGAGCCAGTCAAAAATAATGGTCGACCGAAAAGGTAAGTCGACACCCTCGGCGAGCGTCGTTGTGGAAGCGACGTACTTCAGGTCCCGGCGTTTGATCGCGTCTTCGATCGCTGCCCGTATGTCAGGAGGTAGGGAAGCATTGTGGTACGCCACACCCCGGACAAGCATGGCGGCGAGCGGTTTGAGATGCGGGTATTGGGAGTGGATTAGATTGAGTACCGCGAGAGAGGCTTCCAGGCGCGGGATGGGGAGCTCGTTTTCAGCTATTTTTGCGGCCAGCCCTCTAGTGTTCGCTTTGGAGCTACATGCGAGAAGGATCGGACCGCCGATGGTGGCTTCGATGTAACGTGCCAAGTAAGCGGCGTTGCCGAAAGCGGCCGGCCTCCTTGTCGTGATGCCGCCAAAGTGTTCTGATGGCGTGATCGGCTGAGGAACAGGGAGTTGCTTCTGCCCAATCAGATCAACTGCGCGCCTGCCGGTTGGCCTTAGCGGGTCGCCGCCAAAAATCCACGCCAGAATGCCGTCTGATGTCCAAATGCCAATGCGGCGCGAAGTCGGCCGCCAGCTGTCGTTGTAATGCTTCGCTTCGGCCCCTAGCCAGTTCTGGATCAAGCCTACATCCGTCAGAACGGCTGACAGCAGCACAATGCGGAAGGTATTTGCTTTTTTTTGTTGTAACCGCATCCTCACGATGAGAGATTCAAGTCGCGCTCCGCGAACGCCATTCTCAATACCATGCGCTTCGTCGAAGACGACTGTGTCCAAGCGGGCGTAGAAATTGGTGTTCCGCAGCAAGCCATCCAGCCGTTCAGGTGTGGCGACAACGATCGAATAGGTGCCCTTCTGGACGGAATCATTTGAATCGAAGACACCAAAATATCCATGCACCGTAACTTCCGCAGGAGCGTGCTTTCTCAACGTATCCAGTACTTGCCGCCCAAGGGCAACGTACGGCACTACATAGACGGCGACCCGACCTGATTGCTTCATTCTTGAAGCGATTACCAGCTCCGCGACAAGCGTTTTGCCGGCGCTGGTCGGCAGCGTGACTATGCAGTTTTCGTCATCGTCCAAGAGGTCGTCTTCGAAGATAAGTTTACGTTGCGGCGGAAGCAGACAAAACCGACGGTCGTCTATCAGTCGAGATATGTACTGGTGGAACGGCCTTTCTTGCTTCAGCCGATAAAGCGAGGACGTTGCTGTGTTGACGATCTGTTGCAGCGCCAATCTAGCGCAGCGTAGCATGGTTATTTCTGAAGCGGGCCGCTGCATCACCATCAGCTCTTCGAGGTGTCGGATCAGCTTCTCATTTTCAGACTCATCCCCAGTATGCAGGAAGTGATGCAATCGCTCCAAGAACTCCCGGCTTTCCCGGGTTAAGTGGCGCGACAACACAGCCTCATGGATTTTCGCGGGATTGCAGATTGCGAACGTCAACCAAAGGCCGTCCGACCCCAACAGGCTTGTATCAATCAGCCTATGTACTGCGTTGGCTGAGGGAAAATTTCCATACATGGCATAGGCGCAACCACTTAGAAGAAGCAGCAGCGTTCTCTCCAGCCGGTGTTCAGGTTCGGACTCCTCGTCGTTAGTAACTGGACGCTTTGCCACCTCGAAGCAGAGGCGCGCCGCGGCTATCAAAGGCGACGCCGATTGCTCATCAAGCAGTTCCCGACTATTTTCTAATGACTTCCTGCTTTGAAACTGATTGATCTCTTGCTGCGCGACTGCCAGGAGGTAGCCCCACGACATCGGATCGACGCCGAGGCCGCGTGACATCGCGAATGCTGTTAAATCGGCTTGTCTGAGTTTTTCAGAAAGGGTCATTGCTGGCCCTTCAGAAGTCGGAGAAGACGTTTCTCAAGGCTCGAAAGTCCGATTGACCAAGGTTCAATCTGCACGGAATTCCATCCAAAACCCATAATGGATGACCTTATCATGAGCATCTTTGCTACCGGATCGGAACTCGCCAAATCATGAATTCCAGTAGGCATAAGTTGCACGCGAACACTCTCTTGGGGAGTAGTGCCGCCGAGCTTGATTACCCGTTCCGCATATCCGGCGTTATTCTGCTCAAGTTCGAACTTGTTTGCCAACGCGCTAATTCGGGTTTGCAGAGTGAATTGGGGGTCAGGTGCAAAAAGCTTTTTGTAATCGCTCTTGAGGTTGTCGAGATACCCCAGTCCTACATCGCCGGTTGTCTTTATTTCCTGGATATAAAGTCGATCGAGCGAGCTATCAAATGCATCGAAATGGACGTAAATCAGGTCAAGACCCGGGCCACTGATCCGCGATAGTGGCTGGAGTGCGTTGCCGATATGTTTTTGCATTGCTCCGTAGGGGCCCCCGAGAGCGACGTGCAGAGCGATGAACTCTCCAAGGTTCCCTTTGATACGGCTGCCCACCTCGGTCGCCGCGATGTCAAATGGCGCTCCCATTTTCTGAAGCCTGATGAGCAAATTCTGGTGGGCAGCGTCGCAACTGGGATCGCCAACATGCACGAACACCCCAGTTTGGTTTGTCCTCTTGAACCCGCTCAATGTCATCTGCCTTGGAATCGATTGCCCTTATACGTTTAGCCTTCAAGGCCTGCAACCGAACTGTCAACACGGTCAGTCGCTGCAGGACGTCCAAACACCGATAACTGCGACCATTTTTGCCCGAAGGCTGTCCCCTTCCACATATCGACGCCGCCTGGGCCGTCCTTGAGTTTCGGCGAGGACCTCAAGACAGCGGGCGAAGGTTTGTTTCATCCACGCAGTAATCCTGTGGTCTAGCACCGCCGAGTTGACGCATCTGACTGATCCAGCGATCAGCGTGATCCTGCCGTAAAATTACTTGGTCGACTTTGGCCCGAAGCTTGTAGAAAGCGGTCGCCCGATAAGCTTCCGCTCACCGGTGGGTGTCATGAACCGGTTGTCAGGCAGCGAGTCTTACTTCGAGGCCAGCGGCCACCATGACAGTGGCCAGTCGCCCAAAGACAACGCTCTAGCGGCCGTAGTACCGCCTCCGGCACATTCCGCGTCGAGGATGGCTTTCGGTATGCCTTGATCGTCAAGTGTGCCACGTCCGCAATGCCTGCGGCCGCTTTGTAGTCCAGGTCACCGAGGTCGAGAAGGAACGCCAGCTGCTCCTGCGACGTCATCGTCGATCCGTCCGGACTGCGATGCTTCGGTCAGGCTCATTCACCACCCCTTTCATAGATGAGAAGGGCTTCCTGAACGGTGTCTGCATCAACCCAAACTGCATCGCCGTTGTCGCTGAGACCGACTCTACCGTTTTCAGTGGCGACCACGGCGAACAGATCGCCGGCGCGGAGGCCATCCTCCCCGAAGACGGGGATGAGTCGCGGTTGGAGACCAGGAAAATCCTCGACGTCGAGAGCTTCGATGAAATCCGGGATCATCCCAGAATGGGCGAGATCGTGAAGCAAAGCGTTACCAACGGCCCAAAGCGGAACGACTTTCGGTGCGCCGTACTTCGAGCCGACCAGTGCGGCCACGTCAATGATTTTGGTGTTTTCTGTCTTGTAACGCTGAAGCATTTCATTCTCTCCTGACGTCGGTCGGGTCAATCGACGATGGGCGGTGATGGTCTTGTTGCCGCTATGGGGAAATGATTGTGCGTAACCTCGAGGGGCACAAGTAGTTTTTCACGAAAAACAAGAAGAGAAATGAACAATATTTTGAGGTGTGGGGTATTTTATTCTTTGTATACGAAATGTTACTGAGTTCGGCGATTAGGAAGCTGACGTCGCTTGCGAAAACTGCGCATTGGAACCCCCGTGCGCCTCTCAGGCTAGAATACAGACGAGCTGCATCCGTCCAAATTTTATCCGTCGAGCGGGAGCCACTGTCAAGAAAAAGCCCCCGGCGCGATTAGGCGACGGGGGCTGATAGAGACTTAGAGACCCTGACCTTCGAGATAGGCCTCAAAGGCAAGGCCGAGGCGCTTGCTCGCCCAGGCAGCCAAGCGCAGCACGTAGCGCGTCAGTTCGCGAACCTCAGCGTCCTCATCGGACGTCGAGATCGGGAACGTGATTACCACACCGCGTTCCGGCTCCTCGGAACCCACCTGCATCGCAGCACGCGGATAGAGCAGCACTTCCGCCTCCGCCGTCAATTTGTCGTCGACGAGAAGGAGGCGGAGCATCCATGCGCGAGACAGCTTGAGCGGAGCCGCGCGCGGACCGGAATGCCAGTCCAGCAGACCGTAGACCGAATATTCGCGGATAACACCGCGATCGCGATCGATGGTGTCAGGACCGGCGGTACGCCAGACCTGATATTTCTCTTCACCGGGCCACTGACCGTCAGGAAGACGAGCCACTTCGCGGCGAGGGGACGGAAGCGCCGGACCGGCCGGGCGCTGGTGATATGGCGTCGACATCGTCGAACTCCTTCACAACCGGCAGAACGGTAAGCCGGAGCCCGCATTGGAACGGATTTGGTCACAATGAGAGTTGTTGCCGCTCTTTCTTTGCGATCGGGGTTCTATCGTAGCCTTGAGTGCGCCTCCTTCTATTGTCTCTGATTTCCGATCTAGCGGCAGTTTCTGAAAAACCTATTCCTCGATTATTCGGCATTTTATTGGGTTGTCGAGATTCGGGAATTTACTACCTCCGCGGGGCGACCGCAGAGGTCGTAAAGGCTTTATGTCGCCATTGCGAACTCACCGACGAAGACATCCAGGAGACGCTGCGCTTCCGCGCGAGCGGTCTCCAACTCCATCTCGGCTCTAGCGACGATTGTCACCGCCTGTTCCAGGCTGGGATGTGAGAACGGGACGCCCAACGTCTCGAACACGACGGCGATCCCGACGCCATCCGGGAATGCGACAGACACGGCGCACGGGCCAGGTTCGCGGAAAGCGTTCGGCGTCAGCATGTAGCGTCGTCGTCGAGCGTTAGACTGCGGCCGTCGATTACGTCAGCAGTGGCGCGCAGGTGATGCAATCGCAGCGCAAGCCGCAGCAGCAGCGCGGTGGCAATCTCGAGATCAGTTGCTTGTGGCTGTGGCGTCGGTGCCGAAGAGCCAGGAGTCATGCGGTAGTCCTCTCGACGGGTTTTTTAACCGGCATCCGCAAGCCGAATAGCGAGAAGAAGACTCGCTACGTATGAGGCTGTGGATGAGGATCGACGTCGACATTGGACTTCTCCGAAATATTGAGCCCGCCTTGTATCGATCGTTTCGGAATCAAACCTTGCGGATGATGTTAAAGAAAAAGACCGTCGACCTTCAGGCCGCTTTCCTTTGAAGAATTTGTTTGTCCCTGCGACGGGGACAAACAAGTGATCCCGATGTGGTGGCTGGTCCTGAAGTCTAAGATGCAACCAATCTAATGAACTTGGAATTCAACCCTTCCGGGTACGATTAATCTCCAGAATGAGGGTGATCATGGGCGACGTCGTAAAATTCCATAAGTCAGTGGTGCAGCAAGCGAAGTCGTCCGACGGCTTCGGCAAGACTCTGATCGCAGCGGTAGTCATCGCGTTCGGCGGCGGAGCGGCGGGCTACTACCTGCTCGGCGATATCCCGCTCGCGAAGGCGGCCGCAACGATTACCAAGCCTTTGACTGCTTACGGCGTCTGTTCTGGAAGCGTGCGGTATCACTGCGTCGTAGACGGCGACACCATGTGGATCGGCGGCCAGAAGGTGAGAATCGCGGATATCGATACACCGGAAGTTTCGGAGCCCCGCTGCGCGTCGGAATTGGCACTGGGTAACAAAGCGACCGCTCGCCTCGTTGAGCTTGTCAACGAGGGACCGTTCCAACTCAAGGCGTGGCCCGGCCGTGATGAAGACAAGTACGGGCGAAAACTAAAAGTCCTTGTTCGCGACGGCCGAAGCCTCGGCGATATCCTCGTAAGTGAAGGGCTTGCGCGGACGTGGACGGGACGACGACAGCCGTGGTGCTGACCACCAGTCGCTTGGAACGCCGGACGAGGCTTCGGACGAGGCATTGTCGAGATCGCGCTGTGCCCAAGCTTCGGACCACCACTCGCCCCGGTCGCAGGCTGATCAGTCGATGTCATCGTAGATATCCCACTCAAACTCATCCACTGTCCTCTGGTGCACCCGGCGTGCGTCCGCTATCTGTCTATGATGACTTTGGGCGATCGACCGTTCAATCCGCCGACGAATGAGACGGTTTTCGAACTGAATGACGCTCGATGACGTCGAGGTGTTGAGCGTGGTCGCAAGCACCGATTTGAGACCGCGCAGATATCGGAGCGCTTCCTGTCGGTCCGACTCGTCGACGATCTCCGGAAGGTGGCGCTCCAAGGCGTTATGAATAGATCGAAACAGCTGCATTGACGTCTCCCTCTCATGGTCTCCTCGACCCCGAACGATATTGTGTCCACCGGCGGAATGGGGCCAGGTCAGCCGCGGCGGCGAGCCGGCGGCAGGTCGCGAAGGATGACGGCGGCCTCATCGCCGTACTCGGGATCGTCATCGCGTGAACCTGGGCGATCCCGCCAGTTCTGCCACCCAAATGCGTGGGCAGCGCCAGCGACGAGGTCTTTGATCTCCGGCGATGGCTCAGCGTTGGCGACTGCCTGAAATTGACGGATGAAGCCGTTCCGGATTTCCATGGTAGCCAGTGGCTGGCCCTCGGGATCGCGGACGGAAAGAAACTGGACGTCAGGATCATCGAGAAGGTCGTCGTAGCTGCCTTTGCCAATGCAATGATGCATCAGGCTGCCCTCTTTGCGCAGGGCTGCGCGTGAGCAGAGCCGCACCACTATGTGGCCAGCACCGAGTTCGTACATAAAGTGTTCGTCTTGTGGACCAAGGACCAGCTCGCGCGCCATCCTGGCGTTGCGATCCCGCAAGCCCTTCGTGGCTTCGACCACCAAGCGGTCGAGCGACCCGCATTTCATGAGTTTCTTGGGGTAACCGGCTTCATCAAGGTTCCAGAGCCACGGTTCGCTCTCCGACACGGCGTTGACCAGCCAGTCAGCTATATGCCAGGCATCTATTGAGTACCAGGACATCCACAATCGAGCTCGTTGCGACCACTTGCGATCCTCGTGTCCGACACCATGCTCGGGCCAACCGTCGACGCGGTGAACGGTAGGTTTTTCGTGGTCACCAGGCGTCGTTACCCACTTTGGGTCATTCGCATCTGACCGGCGGAATTCGTTCCAGAAGATGCGGACCAGGCTGCACTCGACGAGACTGCGTATCGGAACCATGACTCTGTCTCCGAGATCGAGTTCCCCAACGAGTGCGCACTCGGCAGCGCGGTATTCCGGATGTTTATGCCGTTTTGCCATCACGCCGCTCCCGCAGGCTTCAGGCGTGGCTTGTAGCCGCGATCGCCGAGCACGCGATCGATGCGCATTTGTTCGTATTCGCCGTCACGAGTGTCGCGGACGACCTTTGCCACAAGCTGCGGATGCAGTTCCGACCAATGTGCATTGATGTCGACGAACGCCTGAAACAGCGTGCGACCACGCCTTCGATTGTCCGGCAGCTTGGCCCATGCCTGCTCGCGCAGCGCCAGCGAAGGCCACCTCAGTGCGTCTGGCGCTGGTGTGCAGTACGAAAGCGTTACGGAGCGGTACCGTGCAACACGTTCTATTTCATGCGCTAGGCAGGAGAGATCGAGATTGGCAACTTCGGCGAGGAGAAACAGGTCGGCAAGATGCTTGACCCTGTAGTCCGTCGCCGGCTGCGTGAGAACGGCAAGCCATTTTTCGGCTGCGACAGTGACAAGCGGCACGGTCTTGATGCGCAGAGGCTCGACGCCGTCGACGAACGAGGGCAGGCATGAATCGATCAGCCTTGGCGGAAACGCGTGCCGGCCGCGGGCGAGCGTCATGTCGATCACCGCATTCGCGCGGACGCCGCCGACCTTGCCGCGCACTTTATATCTCGTGACCGGGTCCCCGTATCCGACGTCGATTTCCTGCGCCTCCGGCGACACGAAGTCGAGCGTAATGCCACGAGCTTCGAGCAGCGGGGCTATGACCTTGAAGCCGTTTTGGATTTCGACATTGCTGAACCGGCGGATCGTCAAGATATCGACGTCGTCGGTCTCGCGCATCGGCTGCGGGAAGAGCGATCCGCCTTTGAGCACGATTGGAGCCGGCCCCATGCCGTAGGCCCAGACCGAGAGAATGGCGTCGCCGAGAACGCGGGCGGCCGCCTTGTCGACGTTCAGGCCGTGCGTTTTGACCGCCTTCTTGAGCTTACCGTCCAAACTTTCGTGTATCCCGGAAATTTTTGCCATCGTTCGTCCCTCAGTCGTTGAGGGGATCGTGTGTGCCGGCGATGCAAGGAACTACATCACTACGCGATTTTGCCGTCCGTCGATTCTAAAAAAGGAAGTAACGCGGAGAAGACAGCCAAAATCCGACAGGTTCAGGTCAGCTTGGGTGCGGACTTAGGGACGGCCGGTTGGGAAGTGCTGGAGACCATCGGGATCAGTTCGTCGACATCAAGACGTCGCACACGTCGACGAACCTGGCGCTCGGCCATCTTGGTTGCGTAGCCGCGGGAGACAAGGTAATTGATCGCCATGAGCTCAAAGCCGTCCGAGCGGCGGACGTCTTTCTCGGAGTCACGCTGCTCCGCCGCGTGCCGATATACGGCAAGCGCCGCCGCCAGAGCTGTGTCTACGGCATCCGCCTCAGGGCGTTGCTGGCCGCGCAGGCGCTCACGGTAACGCTCCTGAGCGGACCGCTGCACCTCGTTCCCTGGATTCCTCGCTCTCGGCATAGCCCGATTTCCTCACTACCACATCACTACGCGCTGATCATCGGCGGCGACGTCGCAAGTAACAAAAGCCCCGCCGAGGTCGACGAGCTTTTCAACTTGGGAATGGGACGCAGATGTCCCATTTGTAAATCATTCCGATTTGAAAAACTTCGGCTCGATCTTTCCGGCCTCGATCTTCTCGATTGCGACTTCGACTGCGTCTCCGAACACGGAAACTAGGACGTGGCGCACGACCTCGGCGTCGTCGCCCCCGGTTCGAAGGATGTGCAGGGCGGCATCGGTGAGGGCATCTCGAATGTGCTGGCGTGTCGCCAGGACGGTGCCACCTTCAAGCGCCGCCCCCACCTTTGCCCGTGTCGAGCGCACGGCATCGGCCTGGTACTGCTTGCGCTTCTTCGACGGCAGTTTCCGGATCGGGGTCGGGCGGTACGGTTCGTCGATCATTTCGGCGAGGAGTTGGACGGTAAGGTTCGGCATGGGCGATAGCTTCTTGCGCGAGGAATGATACTATCGTGTGTGCCTGCTTTTCTCGGCGCAAGTGTTTTTCATGTAAAACGCTCAGGGCGTTGGATTCTTACATCGCCCGTTGCTTTGCTCGACCTATCCCCAATTTCAGGTCAAAGCAGCAAAAAAGAGCGAAGCGGCACGTTCTTCCAAAATAATCCGAGTCCAGCCTAGTTCCTGCGCGCCAAGCGCAGACCTACTTAGAATCGTCGAAAAAACGCCAAAAAAGTGACAGCAAAACCCCCGAGATCAGTCGTGTTGTCAACAGCTTAAAGTCCCATAAACCCCGGACCTGTGCACAGCGCCGTATTCTTAAAATCTCATAAACCCCGGAAAATGACCTTAAAACCCACCTTTAAAAGGGCTTGGGATTTCATCGTTTATATCCTGCAAAACTTGTATCGACAGACTTAAAATTTTCTCAATGAAAACATTCGACTGCAAGTTTAAATATTAAAGATACATGTAAATATCATATTTAAAATCCCATTTCTAAGTAATAGGCGGATTTTAGCATTGACTATTGTGTCGCCGAGGGGAAATCTACTTATACACCAAAAGTAGAGGACGCCATGTACGCAAAGCCGTCAGCCCCATTCCAGCCGTCGAACCGTGGCATGGTTTCGGCCGCGCTTGAAACCAGGAAGTCTCTGTCGATCATCGCTCCACAGTCGCCGAGGCCAGCGGAAATGCTCGCTGGCGTCAGCTTCACGAGCGGGGCCGCAGACCTGACGTCTACCGACCTCGCGCTGCACGATCTCTTGATTACGAAAGCATACGAGTCGGATCGATCGATGGAGGCGACGTCGTACGAGATTCCGATGGCAGAGTGCCTCAAGTTCCTCTGGGCCGATGCTCGGAAGGAGGACGTCAATGCGTCGCTCAGACGGATGGAAACCGTCCGGCTATCGTTCTCAGGAGAAACAGGAAGATCATTCCGAGACGTGCAGATGCTGACGTCGTGGACCGCGATCGCGGGAGATAGCGTCGCCGTTGGATACCAGTTTCCTGATCCGATCAGACAGCTGATGCGCTCCATGCCCAAGTACGGCTATGTCGAGTTGGCGGCCATCGGCCAAGGCTCCATGCGGTCGAAATATTCCCAGATGCTCTACAAGCGCCTGGCGCACGAAGTCAGCCATCGGCCATGGCAGGAGGGAAGCGCCAACACCTTCACTCTCGAATTCACGCCCGCCGAACTCGCGGAGATCGTCGGGTTCAAAGCACCGGTCAAGGGTTTCTTTTCGAAGCTTCAGGAGCGTGTCATCTCGAAGTTCCCGTGGGATTTCCTCAACGTCCGGAAGTTCGAATTTAGCATTACGTACGACGGTTTGGCCGCGCCGGCTCGTGGACAGGGAAAGACGACGTCACTGATCCAGTTTCACGTCAAAGTCTACCCTGACTCGCATCACACGGTTAAAAGCGACACGCGGCCTCTCCAGGCGCTGGGTCACAAGATCGGAAAACCTGATGTTGCCAGGTACCGCATCAACTCGGTTTTCTGGCTCTCGGTCGTGAAGAAGTTCCATTCTCTCGGGCTGACGCACTTCTCGGCGCACTGGGCTTGGCAGGTCGCCTTGGACGAGGCTCTCGAACAATCTCCGTTGACGCCTGAGTACTCAACGCGCCGTTATCGCGGAACCGAGCTGCTCGGAGCCATCGACGCCAACGGCCCGGAGGCGGCCGCATGGTGTTTCTTCGCCGAAGAGTCGGAACGGGGATCGGACATCTGCAATTCCGTCCACGTTGTGAAGAAGCTTAGTAATGCCGAGCGTAACCGCATCAAGCGGCTCACCAAAAACAAGAAAAAGGGCAGGTCGAAAAAGAAGGTGCAGATCGTCGTTTCCGCTGGTCCGGAAACCGTTGCGAAGACCCCGGTAGAACCCCCGAAGGCTCACGACGAACTGCATCCGACGTTCGAAACATGCACCCACATCGACCTGGAAATTGACGAAGCCGCGACCCTGTGTGATCTCGACGACGTCATCTATCAGCACCTCGCTAGCCGTTGTTGGAACGGCGGACGGCGCATCCAGCTGCGGGCATATTTCACAGTCCCCGGTCAAAACGTCCGACAGCACTATCTGTTCACCGTCGACCCAGCCGACGAGGACGAATTGATCTACGAGCTGAGGAAGATCGACAAGTGGATCGCCGAACCCATCACGTACACGATCGTAGAAAAGAAGGCTGCCTGAGATGACGCGCAAAATCGCCGAAGATCATAGGCTCTACGACAAATCGCACCGTGCTATCGTTCTGACGGCAGAGGCGAGGTTGACTATCCCGGATGGTGCGAAAGTCACCCGCGCGGTCACCGATTATCTCGAATCTGCTTTGGATGCCGGTGAATTGCTGCCCGTCTGGATTCGGTTTGCCGATCTCGAGGACCGAGAAATCTTTGACCTTCAACCGTTCCTTGCACCGCTGGATCGAGATTTCCTCACCGGCCTCATCCTAGCGATCGATGGTGTCGACAAGCACATGACGGTGTCCTCGTTCAGCTACAAAGCTCGCCAGTTTCCGAAGAAAGAGAGAAAAAGGGCAACAGGCAGACCGCTGCGTTGCAACGACGGAGAAGGAGCTGCCGCAAAAGCCTCGGGCATTGCAATCCCAGACCCCAACCGCTTGCCGCTTAACCTTCGGTTTATGGCTTGCGATGAGGCAATGACGGAGGCCCGGAAGCTCGGCGAAGTTTTCGACCGCTGGCCCTTCTTCGGGTTCTGCCGAGACGACCTGAAGGCATGGTCGGAGAAACTCGTTGCCGAGTTCGCCGATCGATATCCCTACCTCGCGGAAGCCGACAAGGCGCTCGACGGGGCGTTGACGGAAGCCATCAGGGAGCTGGGAAAACACCCGTATCAGAAACCGTTCGAACTACGTCGGTTCTGGCTATCGGTGCGGCATGGCGGGGTGAAATCCTGGAAGCAGCTGGCCAACGAACTCCTATACGAGATCGCAAAAGGTGCGGGAAATCCCTTCAGACACTACGAAGAGATGGAAGCTCCCACGACGGCGGCCGCCTTTCTTAACCGTGATGATCGTCCACCCAGAAACCGCGCTTTCATGACGCGATACGCTCGATTTTCGAAATCGAGCGTAAGCATTCCTTCCCGCGTTGACAATGAGATGCGTGCCCGGCATGGTTGCGCAGATCGAACTGGAGCCGACTGAAATGAGCCGACTGCGAATACGCCAATAGCCGCCACGAGCGCCCATTCCGGGCGCACAGCTATTGGTTTTTGCAGGAGGCTCTATGGCTCAGAAAAGCCGGCCAGACTTTGAGCGCATCGTCGCTCGTCTTCACATCGACCGTATCGTAGCCTCGCTGGGCGACAGACCGCGCGGCATTCACCTCATCATCGTGCCAGCGACGACCGACGCCGCAATCTGGGAAGACGAAGGTTATCTCGCGGTGCGTGACCTGGCATCCGCGCGCAAACTTGACGTTCAAGACTTCGTTGACGACACCGACGGCGAAGTCTTGATCAGCGTCTCCAAATTGAAGCCGGGCCACGGAATTGACGTCGGCCTTAGCTCAACGCCGGCCGCGGCGCTCCTCATTTTCGCAAACGCCAGTGATGCTACGCACCCGACAGGGGCGCTTGCTGACGGCATTGTCGAAGCTGAATTCGCGAGCGACATCGTTGTCGAGGCGGCAGCGCGATTTGGACGTGTGATCAGCCATGTCGAGGCCGAGATGCTGATCGGATTGCCGTGGCGTCGCCGCCGCTTGGCCCTTCTGTCGCCTCGGCCGATCAAAGAGACCCGTCGACTGCACATGGAAGTCGCTGCCGCCGAAGCAGAGGCTGACGAAAAGGAAGCCAAGGCCAAGACTAAAACTCTCCCGCGCAATGTGCCTGACGTCACCCCACTCGAGGAACTCGTTGGCTACGGCGCTGCCAAGGATTGGGGCTTGGAACTCAAGCGCGATATCGACGACTGGCGCGCCGGTCGTATCGCGTGGACCGATGTCGATGGTGCAGTTCTTCTCTCGGGCCCTCCAGGCGTCGGAAAGACGACGTTTGCTTCGGCTATCGCGCGGTCGCTGGATGCGCACCTTGTTATCGGTGGTTATGCAAGTTGGATTTCCCATGGGGAAGGACACCAAGGCGATCTCATCAAAGCGATGCGCCAATCTTTCGATGAAGCCCGCGCCTGTGCGCCATCGGTCATTCTCGTTGACGAAGCGGACGCCTTTGTCCAGCGCGGTTCCATCGGCAACGGTAAAGCGGATGAGTGGATGCGCGGTGTCGTCAATGCCTTGTTGGAATGCATGGACGGCGCACTGGAGCGCGAAGGCGTCATCGTCGTCGCCGCCGCTAATGACGTTTCTGGTGTCGATCAGGCGCTGCGCCGTTCAGGCCGTCTCGACCGACACATCGAACTCGGACTCCCCGACGCCGGGGATCGTGTTTCGATCCTTGAGCAGCATTTGGGCACCGAGTTGCCGCCCTTGAGCGTCGTTCGCGATCGCTCGGCAGGCATGTCCGGCGCTGACCTCGAACGTGCAGCGCGGGAAGCCCGACGGCTGGCTCGTCGCGACGGTGTCACTGTCAACATCAAGCATGTCCTGCGGACGCTGCCGAAACGCGAACGTCGGTCGAGAAACGAGATTCATACCTTGGCCGTCCACGAGGCAGCGCATGCGATCGTTGCCGCGGCACTCGGCACAACGGTCCTTGAAGTTATGATCGATAAGGAACGCAACGTCGACGCGGAGATCGCCGGCGTCGCAATCCTTCGTCACCGCGAAGGGCCCCGGGATATTCAATGGCACATGGACCGCACCGCGCAGCTCCTCGCAGGGGTGGCAGGCGAGCGCATGGTCCTCGGTTCCCATTCTGATGGTTGCGTCGCGGACCTCGCCGAAGCCTCCAACGTGGCGACTTTCATTCTCTCGTCTGTTGGCATGGGTGGGACACTTGTTTCCGAAGGACATCGCGATCCCGTCGCGCTGACCCAAGCACGCAGCTTCGATCCGCTGCTTCGTCGACGCGTGGAAGATGTGCTTCAAGACCAGATCGAACGTGCGCGGTCGATCCTCGAAGAGAATTACTGTGCGTTTGACGAGGTGGTCCAACTCCTTCGACTTCGCGGTCAGCTCGATGGATCGGAGGTTCACGAAGCACTCGATGCCTACCGGCCGCAGCCTCAACAGCTTTCGCTCGCGATCTAGGAGGGACAGATGATCTTCGTGAAAAAATTCTATGTCGCTGACACTCACCTGGGTCACGAGCGCATGCTCAGCATGCAGCCCAGACCGTTTGCGTCGATCGAGGAGCATGACGAATACATGGTGACGGCTTGGAACTCGGTCGTCGGCGAGGACGATTTCGTCTATCATTTGGGCGACTTCGCATTCAATTTGAGCCGCGACGCCGACCGTATCCAGGACATTTTCGGGCGGCTCAAGGGGCGCAAGCACCTTGTCATCGGCAACCATGACGTCGGCAAAAAGGGCGATCTTCATCCGACTCTGGCGTCGCTGGACTGGGCGGCGCGGCCAGAGCATGCTCTGCGAACGAGCGATGGCGGCCGCGACCTATGGCTTTCGCATTACGCTGCCCGATCATGGCCGAGCCAGCACTACGGCTCTTTTCACTTTTACGGTCACTCCCACGGCAAGCTGCCGGGGGTAGGGCGATCGCGCGACGTCGGCGTCGACATGCCTGACGTCCTATTTCAACCGCGGACGTTTGCCGAGTTGACCGGAGGAATGATCTGATGACGGCTGGCGAACTCAATATCATCTACGGAGCTGTGATCTTCCCAGGTGCCCGGGTAACTGTACCGGCCGCCTGGATGCCCGCGATCTACGACGCGTTGGCGTCGTTCCGCGATCTTCCAGCGTCAGTCCGATCATTTGTGATCGTCACCGGCATCTACGAATCCAACGGCCATCTGCTTGTCGAAGTCGCATCGGTGCCGGGTGCTATGCCCGAAGGCGGGATGGCGCGCATCGAGGAAATTGTGCAGAACGCGCGCGACGCGGCCCGCAGAGGGATGCATTGAGATGGTGGAAGGCGATCTCGATCACGACCAACGAACTCGACGGTCGGGAGAAATCAGATCGGCTGCGCTCGCGTATGTTCGCGAGTGCAGCAGTCGGGGCAAGGTGGTCGACCTCGCCGAGTTCACTAGGCAGCGATGGCCCCGTGACGGAGCCGCTAAACTCGGCGTAATGACGCGGGCGCTAGCCGACGACGTCAGAAGCGGCGTTCCTGTCGTCGACGTCGGGAGGCGTACGAGCTGCCAGGGTGGTCGCGCAGCGCTTCATCGGGGAGTCAGGCTACCAGGCGCTCTACGATGTTCTCCAACGTCACTCCATGCTCCCGGGCTTCACTCCGCTGGAGATTGGTCAGTGGGTGGGGGAAGGCCGACTGTCCGCTGAACGCGCTGTCGAAATCCTCGGCGTCGCGGTAGACGAAATTGAAGACCTGATGACAAATTCCCGCGAGCGCGACGCTTAATGCAAGAACTCGTGCTCGTGCTCGACATGGTTGAGTTCGTGAATTTCAATATTTTGGGGTTTTGACATCGGGTTAATGAAAGACGTCAAATTTTAACAATAACTAAGGTGCTGAATAAATTAATTAAAGAACTCGATTGCAGCACTTCATCACGTTTCGCATTCACCGCGTATAAGTTGCAAAATAGTTGTTGACATGATGCGACGAGATCGTGCTTTTGCGCTGACAGAAACGACGTGGAGCGCGGCATTTGGGAAAGAATAACGAACTGGATCACCTGAGTGACGCCGAGATGAGCCGACGTCTGATGGCGGATATCGACGAACTCATTGTGGAGCACGAACTGTACTGCGACTCTGCGAGCCGCAAGCTCGCATCGGCTGTGGATCACCTGCTGATGGAGGCGATGGGTATGATGCCCCGGCCTTTCGACGAGGATACCCGATTTAGCCTGGCCAATGCGATCTATCTGCCGATTGTCGGTGGGGAGGTGCTTCGCAATGGGCAGCGGCTCGCAAGTCCGACGTTCAAGGTTAGCACTCTGGAGCGCGCAATCAGATGTGGACATCTGGCCGGCAGGAAGGAGGCCAACAAATGGACGGTATCGATTCGTGAACTTGCGGATTGGCTATCTCTGGGCGCTTCCTCTGAGCCAATCAGGAAGGTTAGTCAGCCCCGTACGGAGGCAGCCATCAGTGCCCGTGACAATGAACGGAAGATCGGTGCCGCGCAGACTGCCATGTCAAAGATCGACGCACTGATGAACAAGACCAAAGCGAAGAAGAAGTAGGAGATCGAACGTGGGAAGGCCGCGCAAAGGTGCCAGAGAGTGGCATGACAAATCTACGGACAAGTACTTCATCCGAGACATCGACTCCGAAGGAAACGAAGTCAAGTTCTCGCTCGGTTTTGGCAAGAAGGACCCTGATCACCGAGCAAAGATCGAAGTTGCCCTGTCTCGGTACATCAGCGAGAAGCACGCAAAGACCAACGAAAAGGTCAAAATCAAGAACCAGGATACGGCGGACGTCCTCGTAGCCGACGTCGTCAATCTGTATGTCGATGTCAGGATCGAGAACTTCGTTCCGGGCATCGACATCAAGAAGAAGGAGGTCGCGAGACCTCATGAGACGCTGAGCCGCCTGCGGACGATTGTTGAGCATTTCGGTGAGATGTCACTGGACGACCTCGACATCGGGGCTCGTGACGAGTTTGTCCGTTTCCTGAGAGATCGGACGCGACAGCGCGCTCGAGAGGCTCACGCCAAAAAGCTAGCGGCATATTTGGAGGCGAAGAAGAAATGGGATGCTGCCGAAGCCGCTCGAGTCGCCAGCGGCCGCACTTATCGGGAGATCAAGCGGAAGCTTCCCGACAATCCCGGCACCTTCGACGTAAATAGCGTCGAGTTTGCCGCACAGTCAGCGCGGCGATATCTCCAGGATTTGAATGCCGCGCTAACCTGCGCGCACGAGCGCCGGCTCACAAAAGTGCACGTGAAAATCCCGCTGACTGGCAAGTACGAGGCGCGCACGACTGTATTCGATGAGAAACAGGTAGCCAGGCTCTATCTCCATGCCCACTTCAAACGTGGACAGGGCTGGGTGGACGGGAAGCCGAAAAAGGAAGTGTTTATCTGGCGTCATCTGGCGAGGTTCATTCTGCTCGCGTTTTTCACGGGTTCGCGAAAGACGAAGGTATCTCTGGCCAGCTTCCGGAACGAAGGCGACCGGCCGTGGATTGAGGTGCGGAAGGTGATGAACCCAGCCACGAGGCGCATGGAATGGAAAGCGTGGCTCCACAGGCTTGGTGAGGACGAGGTCGAGTACGATAACAAAAAGGCTCCAAAGATCGAGCTTCCTCCGATCCTAACTCGTTTCTGCGTGAAGTGGAAAAAGCAGGGGATCATCTATCCCTGCATGTATCCCTACAGCAGCAACGACAAGGAGGAGCCGGGCGAGATCGCACGGGCGATGCGCAAATGCTTCCGTGAGGTACTGGGCGAGGATACCGATGCGGTTATCCATACCTTCCGGCACACAGCGGCGACCATGTTGGTCAGGCAGCCTAAGCTGACCCTAATCGCGATCGCGGGCTATCTGGGGATGACCGTCGAGACGCTGGTAAACACCTATGCCAAGGTCGAGGAGAAGGACCTCAAGACGGTCACGGACGCCTTCGCCGGTATGGGAGATTTCACCGTGAAATGGGGCGAAGCCATCGGACAGGAACTGACAGAAACGGACAGAAACCAAATTGCTCCGTTTGCCTTGGAATCGCCCGAAAACGGAAAAAACGTAATGAGGTCAATTATCAATGGGCTGAAACAGGCGGCGTAGCTAGTTCGGCCACCACGTTCGGGACGTGGGGGTCGAGTGTTCGAATCACTCCACTCCGACCAGCCGAAACCCCTGCTCTGCAGGGGTTTTTCATTTGTGCCAATGGACGCACAAAAACCTCACCGACAGATTCAGCAATTGATTGGAATTCCAATCCGTCGGAAAGCCGTCGGCGGCTACAAATTCTCGACTGTGGTTCGCTTAAGCCGACGGCGAAGACAAACGCGCCGCCGCCGCCGACTCGCGGAAAGAGCAACTCGAAATGCCGTCATCTCTGTTGGCTGGACAGGTGGGAGGTTGGGCGGCGATTTGGGGACGAGTGATAATTGAAACGCTGATGCCGAAGCTCCGTTGTACGAGCTGTGGAAATGTGGGGTGCATCTCCAGTGGATCTTGGCTCTTTACTTTGTGTCCATCCGAATTACGCGTCCGGAAGCCGTAACTGTGCATTCTAGAGTGTAATGTCGGGTGGCGATCGTCAGAAGCCAGGTGGGACCGGTCCGCTCGGCTGCCTTGACGACGTTCGTTCCCTCTCGAGGGCTCTGATATCGATCGGCCCGTCGGCTGCACGCGCGCAAAGCGCGAGCCGGAACGTTGCTCAAGTCCGGCGATCCGGCGGAAGCTTCGCCGCATGCAGACGGCTTCAATTGATCGATACGCGAGTAGCGGCCAAACGACACGCGTACATCGACACACGTGCCCGTCTTGTCGTTCCACCAAGTGCTGCTCCTGACGTGTCGGTAGCCACGGGCTTGCATCTTGGACGCAGCGTCCGTCGCGCGAGTACCGACGAGATCGACGATATCACTGGGCGCGGCGGCGAAAGCAAAAATAGAAAACGAGCAAAAGATGGCCGCAAGGCCGACTATCCTCTTCACGAAATCCTCCTTGAAACGAGCCTCTGAAGACCATCGCTTTGCCATCCGCGGTCAAGCGGGTGCCTGGAACAGTAGCCGCAATAGTCGGTAGAGAACATGTCTTCTGGGTGGAGCGGACCACAAACGAGACCAACGGTTAAGTACGCAACAGTAAATTTACGGCTCGTGAAGATCCACGATATCTCGGGATTTCTCGGGACGAGCCTGGGAGTCCTAGAGCGGTCTACGGCAAACACCGGATCCGCCATCAAAAGGAATTGACTTGGCTGTCACTAAGGGCCGGGTCGGGCGGGAGGTTTTCGATGTCCAGCCGAAAAGCCGCGGAGGCGGGCTTTTTTCTTACGCCGCCATTTAGCTTCCTTGCTGTGAACAACACAACTACAGCCTCTGGAACATTCAGCCGAAAGGTCGCATCGGCGTCGCTGTCGCAAACGGAGGCTTAGATGTCGTATTTCGGTATCCATAAAAATAAGCGAGAACTAAAGTACACAGCTTCACATAAAGATATATCAGACAAGCGCGCTTCGGCGGGCGGGGAACAGTGCATGAAGACCTCAGAATACAAAGCTGCGGTTGCCGTCACGGGACTGAGCGCCGCTGGTGTCCAAAAGCTCTTTGGTGTCGATCAGACGACGACACGTCGCTGGGCGTCGGGTGAAACCGAAGTACCGCGCGCGGTCGGCCTGTGCCTGCTGTTGATGGCGTCGGCAAACGTGTCCGTCGCGCAGGCTGAGATCTTGGCCGATGACACCGATGTCAGGCTTGCCAGGATCGCGTAAGACGGCTTGCCCAATCATTTCAGCAATCGGATGCAGCACCCGTAGTGGCCAGGGTCCCCGACCCTCGGGCCCGGCTACGGACGCACAGCCCCCTTTGCTTCGATCCGGCACCGCTGGTGCAGCGGCTGTTCCGGCTTCGAGCGCGCTAAGCTCCGAGAATGGCATCGATTTCGGCAATCAGGGTCGCATAGGTCTCGATATGCCGATAATACTCGTTGCGGATCTGCTCGGTGATATCGGAGAGCGGCCCGCCACCCTCCGCGCGGAAGTGTTTGACGTCGTTCTCGGACATGGATTTGAGATTGTCCTCGTATTCCTTGACCCTCTGAACATAGTCTTCCCGAAGTTTTTCCAGACTCATCGATCCCTCCTGAGCTAGCGAGGCACCGCGGACAGTCTGCCGCGGCGACGGCAATCTAAAGGTTGCCTAGAAGAGATGCGGCGCTTAAACCAGATTGACAATCCCGGCCCGTGAAAAGTGAACCAATGAGCAGCTCGAACTTCTACTCCAGCATGGGCGGCCTGCCGCCGCAGACCGAACTCCTCTCCAGC
The DNA here is from genome assembly GCF_000377185.1 of Rhizobium sp. 42MFCr.1. Taxonomy (NCBI): domain Bacteria; kingdom Pseudomonadati; phylum Pseudomonadota; class Alphaproteobacteria; order Hyphomicrobiales; family Rhizobiaceae; genus Rhizobium; species Rhizobium sp. 42MFCr.1. Next base: position 21,196 of record NZ_KB897840.1, on the reverse strand, counting down.
AAGGCGGTGTTCACGACGGCCTATGCCGTCATCCCCCGCAGCGTCATGACTGACATCGTCACCAGCTACTTCCCGCACTGGGAAGGGACACGTGCCTGGGTGATCTCCCGCCCGCTGACCGGTTTTTCCGAGACGTTTTCGCAGTACATCATGGAAGTGCAGCCGGGTGGCGGCAGCGACCGGCCGGAACCGGAGAAGCGCGCCGAAGGCGTGCTCTTCGTCGTCGACGGTGAGATGACCGTCGAGTTCGACGGAAAGGCACACCAAATGCGCCCCGGCTCCTTCGCCTTCCTGCCCGCCGGCTCCCGTTGGGCGCTGTGGAACAAGAGTGCTGCACCCGTGAAGTTTCACTGGATCCGCAAGGCGTTCCAAGAGGTCGAGGGGCAGGAGCCGCCGCCGGCGATCTTCACGCATGAGGAAAATCACCCGCCGCAGCCGATGCCGGATACGGACGGCGCCTGGGCCACGACGCGCTTCATCGCCCCGGCCGATCTTCGCTACGACATGCACGTCACCATCGTCACCTTCGAGCCCGGCGGCGTGATCCCGTTCATGGAAACGCACGTGATGGAGCACGGCCTCTACGTGCTCGAGGGCAGGGCCGTCTATCGTCTCAACAAGGATTGGGTCGAAGTCGAAGCCGGTGACTTCATGTGGCTGCGCGCCTTCTGCCCGCAGGCCTGCTATGCCGGCGGTCCCGGACGCTTCCGCTACCTGCTCTACAAGGACGTCAATCGCCACATGCCACTGTGGTAGGGGTCACGCGGCGAGTTTAGAATGAGAAACGGGGCCGATGTGGCCCCGTTTTCGTTTGCCTAGATGTCGCTTGCCGCGTTCGACCAGAGGTCGGCCGCCTCAGCGGCGGTCATGCGCCGCACCTCCGCCTCATGGCGGCGGTTGGCGAAGAGTTCGCTCGCCATGATCTGGTCGGCGAGGTCGGCCGGCAGCGACAGGATCACGCGGGCATCGCCGCCGTGGATGCCGCCGAGCTCGCTCCGCTTTCCGCTGACCATGCCGCCGGCCACCGTATTGTTGGTGTCGGGGTCGATCAGGATAAAGGAGCCGGTCGCCCGGTTCTGCTCGTAGGGGTCGAAGATCGCTTGTTCGTCGAAGGCGAGGCGCACCTTGCCGATCGCATTCATGTAGAGCGTATCGACAGGAGCCCAGGCGCCGGTCTTCAGTTCAAGCTGCGCCAACGGCTGTACCTGCACGCGCTGGCGGCGGCTGCCGCTCTTCAGCCAGTAGCGCTTGCCGGCTTCGATACCCTCCGGCTGCAGTGCGACGATCTGCGCGTCGAAGGAGAGGCCGACCTGCGGCTGGCTGTCGATCGAGACGATCATGTCGCCGCGCGCGACGTCGACCTGCCGGTCGAGGACCAGCGTGATCGCATCGCCGGCGACTGCCGCGTTGCGCACCAGATCGAAGGTGACGATCTTGGAGACGTTGGCGACCATGCCGGACGGCAGGATCATGACGCTATCACCCGGCTTGACGGACCCGCCGGCAACGGTGCCCTGGTAGCCGCGGAAGCTTTCCCCCGGACGCGAGACGCGCTGCACCGAGAAGCGGAAGCCTGTCGCCTGCGAGGAGCGGACGGTCGCAAGCTCGAGCGTCTCGACCAGCGTCGGGCCGGCGTACCACGGCATCGATGCCTCACCGGAATAAACGACGTTCTCGCCCTTCAAGGCCGACATCGGGATCGCGGTGATCTGCTTGACGCCGAGCGACAGCGCGAATTCGCGGAACTCGTGCGTAATCTTCTCGAAGCCGGCGCGATCGTAGTTCGTCAGGTCGATCTTGTTGATGGCAAGCACGAACTGCTTGATGCCGAGCAGCGAGGCGATCGTTGCGTGGCGACGCGTCTGCTCCAGAATGCCGGCGCGCGCGTCGACCAGGAGCACGGCGAGATCGGCGGTGGAGGCGCCGGTTGCCATGTTGCGGGTGTACTGCTCGTGGCCGGGCGTGTCGGCAACGATGAAGGAGCGCTTGTCGGTCGAGAAGTAGCGATAGGCGACATCGATGGTGATGCCCTGTTCGCGCTCGGCCTGCAGGCCGTCGAGCAGCAGTGCGAAGTCGGGCAGGCCGAGATCGTTCTGCTTGCCGGTGGAATCGCGCTGCAGCGTGGCGGCCTGGTCTTCCTTGACGGCCTTGGTATCCCAGAGCAGGCGGCCGATCAGGGTGGACTTGCCATCATCGACGCTGCCGCAGGTGATGAGGCGCAGCGGTCGCGAGTCGCGCGTTGCCGTCGCAGGATCTGCGGCGGGCACGGCAAGGGCGTGTGCGGCGGTTACGGCTGCGGTCATCTCAGAAATATCCTTCACGCTTCTTCTTTTCCATGGAACCGGACTGGTCGCGGTCGATGGCGCGGCCCTGTCGTTCGGAGACAGTGGCAATTTCGAGTTCGGCAATCACCTCTTCGAGCGTGGTCGCCTTCGATGGGATGGCGCCTGTCAGCGGAAAATCGCCCAGGGTGCGGAAACGGATCATGCCTTCCTGGCGCACTTCGCCGGGCAACAGTTCCAGCCGCGGATCTTCGGCAAGGATCATCATGCCGTCGCGCTCAACATAGGGGCGCTTCTTGGCGTAGTAGAGCGGCACGAGCGGAATGTCTTCGGCCTGGATGTAGCGCCAGATATCGACTTCGGTCCAGTTTGACAGCGGGAAGACGCGAACGCTTTCGCCCTTGCGGATCTGGCCATTATAGATGTTCCAGAGTTCCGGGCGCTGGTTGCGCGGATCCCAGCGATGGTCTGGTGTGCGGAAGGAATAGATGCGTTCCTTGGCGCGGCTGGCTTCCTCGTCGCGGCGCGCGCCACCGAAGGCGGCATCGAATTGGCCGGCGTCGAGGGCCTGGCGCAGCCCTTCGGTCTTCATGATGTCGGTAAAGGCGGCCGAGCCATGCGTGAACGGCGTGATGTTTTCGGCCGCACCGCGCGGATTGATGTGCTCGATCAGGTCGAGGTCGTATTTCTTCGCGGTTTCATCGCGAAAGGCAATCATCTCGCGGAATTTCCAGCCGGTGTTGACATGCAGCAGCGGGAAGGGGACGCGACCGGGGTAGAAGGCCTTACGGGCCAGATGCAGCAGGACCGACGAATCCTTGCCGATCGAGTAGAGCATGACGGGACGCTCGAATTCGGCGGCGACCTCACGGAAAATGTGGATCGCTTCGTTTTCGAGAGCCTTCAAATGCGGGTCGAGCGGCGGCTTCGCGCTCCGGGGATTGTTGAGTTCCGTATCCGGACGGCTATCGGGCATTTCTGACTCCAGGCTTCAATCATTCTCGGAAGGGAGGCATCCGGAATGGGTGCATTTCAGACTTCGAGGAGCGCAGGCGACGGGCCGCGCTCCGATCCCGAAGTCGACGGGTTACTGTTGTGCGGCAATCGCCGAGGCCTCTTCAGCCACGTGCAGGCCGCATTCGCGCTTTTCGTCCTGTTCCCACCACCAGCGGCCGGCGCGTTCCGGCTCGCCCGGCTTGATCGCCCGGGTGCAGGGTTCGCAGCCGATCGAGGGATAGCCGCGGGCGTGCAGCGGATTGATCGGCACGCCGTTGTCGGCGACATAGGCCTTGATAACGTCGAGGTCCCAGTCGGCGAGCGGGTTCACCTTCAGGAGATGACGCTCCGCGTCATATTCCGCAAACGGCGTCTCAGCGCGGTTGGCCGATTGGCCACGGCGCAGGCCGGTGATCCAGATCGTCGCCCCTGCCAGGGCTCGCGCAAGCGGCTTCAACTTGCGCATGCCACAACAGGCATGCCTGGCTTCGACGCTCTCATAGAAGCCGTTGAGGCCGTACTTGGCGGCATAGGCATCGATATCTGCCTGTTCGGGCTCGTAACGGCTGATGTGAAGATCGTATTGCTTCTCGGTCTCGTCGATCAGCGCCAGCGTTTCCGGAAACAACCGTCCGGTCTGCAGCGTCACGACGTCGATCGGAAGGCGGTGGTTGCCGATTTCGGCGGTGATGACTTGGTCCTCGATGCCGAGGGAGGTGGTGAAGACGACGCGGCCGCCAAGGCCGGCGACGAGCGACAGACGCTCCGCAAGGTCAAGGCTCGCGAGGTTCGCGTTCAGCGTTTCCGCTTCAGCGTTCGGATTGGCAGCAACAGTCATGGGGATCCTGTCCTTGATGTTGGCCGGAGTATCGCAGGTCGGGCTTGGATCGGACAGAAAAACGGATTTCGAAAGCAGGCGCGATAGGAGCAAATATCTCTCCCCGGCCACTGCAATGCGGAAAAGCAGCCGCACCGCGATGGTTTGTCGACGGTCAGCCCAATTGTCTATTGATTTAGTAGAGTAACACGTTGCCTGTCAATCGGAAATGTGAATTGATGACATCGCAAGTGCATTTTGACGTAGATTTGCGGTATTGGCCGAGGGTGAAAAAACAAGGCCAAAAACCTTGTCTCTCAAGGGTTTCGCCGGCTTGTTCAAATTCCGTTCATGCTGCGCATGCCATAGAGACAGGATCCTGCTTGCGGCGGGTCTGTGATTCCGCCCGCCATGTGTGTGTCGACGGTCAAAAATGATTACGCAAAAGGCAAAATATGCGCTGAGGGCGCTGACGGTATTGGCGGCAGCCGATGACGGCGAGCCGGTGATGATCTCAGACATTGCGGCCCAGCAGAAGATCCCAAAGAAGTTCCTTGAACAGATCCTTCTCGACCTGAAGCACCAGGGCATCGTCGTCAGTCGCCGCGGCAAGACGGGCGGGTATCTGCTGCTGAAGCCGGCCGACATGATCACCTTCGGCGAGGTGCTGCGCATCATCGACGGGCCGATCGCACCGCTTCCCTGCCTCTCGATCACCGCTTATCGCAAATGCGATGATTGCGATGGAGAGCAGAACTGCGAGATCCGCCATGTCTTCGCCAAGGTGGCGGATGCGACCCGCAAGGTGCTGTTCTCCACGACGATCGCAGATGCTGTCGCGCCGGCAAAGGTCGCGGAAGTCACCCGTTTACTCGCCTAGGCCTAATCATCGTCCATGCTGCTGCATGTTGCTTGAGACCATCAGGCGGATAAAGGTCGCTTCAAGATTCGGTGAGATAGCTTTCCATTGCTTGGTGCTACGCCAATTCGCCCCTGTCCTGAGGTAGGGAGAAACGAACATGCGTCTCATGAACTCGAAACGGATGGCAATTGGTGCGGTCCTCGCGCTGACCTTGGCGTCGGGAGCCGCGGCGCACCACGGCTGGTCGTGGGCCGAGGGAGAGCAGACGGAATTGCATGGCACGATCGAAAAGGTCACGATGGGTGGGCCGCACCCGACGCTCGACGTTGCGACCGCCGCCGACGGCGTCTGGCTCGTCGAACTCGGCAATCCCAGGCAGACCGAACGCTCGGGCTTTGTCGAAGGCTCCGCGAAGAAGGGGGATCCGATTGTCGTCCTCGGAAACCGTTCGCTGAAGGCCGACGAGAAACGGATGAAGGCCGTGCGCATCACGGTCGCCGACAAGCGCTACGACATCTATCCGGAACGGATCCAGACGAACTAGAACCTTTCAATTTAACCCCGAAAGGCTCTAGGCGATGGCGATCGAGTTCCTGGAATGGCTCGCCGCAACCCCGCTGTCGTCAGGGCTGCGGCGCTCGGCGCTTGTCTACATGGCCGTCAACGCCGCCCATATCCTTTCGATCGGCCTACTGATCGGGGCGATCCTGCCGCTGGATCTGCGGCTGATGGGCTGCTTCGGCTCGGTGCCGCTGGCGGTGCTTGGCCCGTTCCTGTCGCGGGCCGCGGCTGTCGGGCTCGTGGGAGCTGCTATCACCGGCTTTGCCCTTTTCAGCGTCAAGCCGGTGGAATACGCCGGAAATCTGGCCTTCCTCGCAAAGCTGGGGCTGCTGGTGCTCGGCATCGTGAACGCGGCCGTGGTCCATGCCCAGGCTGCCTGGCGGCGGGCCGTGTCAGGCTCTGCGCCCGCGTTCAGCTTGCGCCTGCAGGCGGGCCTTTCCGCGGCCGTATGGATATCCGCGCTCCTTGCCGGCCGCTGGATCGGCTTTGTCTGATGGCGATCGGCAGATTTACCGATCGCTCGTTTCCCAGCGCGGATTGATCCACGGCTCCTGGTTGGAGCGCGGCAGCGGCTGCTTGCCGAGGATGTGGTCGGCAGCCTTCTCGCCGGTCATGATCGACGGGCCGTTGAGATTGCCGTAGGTGACGTGCGGGAAGATCGAGCTGTCCGCGACGCGCAGCCCGTCGACGCCGATGACGCGCGTTTCGGGATCTACGACCGCCATCGGGTCGGTTTTCGCGCCCATCTTGCAGGTGCCGCAGGGGTGATAGGCGCTTTCCAGGTGCTCGCGCAGGAAGGCGTCGATCTGTTCGTCGGTCTGGACGGCCTCGCCCGGCTGGATCTCCGGGCCGCGATACTGGTCGAAGGCCTTCTGGCCGAAGATCTCGCGGGTCAGCCGCACGCAATGGCGGAATTTTTCCCAGTCCTCGGGATGGCTCATGTAGTTGAAGCGAATGACAGGATCGGTCTTCGGGTCCGAGGAGCCGAGCGTGACGTTGCCGCGCGACTTCGACAGGTTGTAGCCGACATGCACCTGGAAGCCGTGGCTCTTGGCCGCCGCCTTGCCGTCATAGCTGATCGCGACCGGCAGGAAGTGGTACTGGATATCGGGCTGCTTGACGCCAGCCGCCGAGCGCAGGAAGGCGCAGGCCTCGAACTGGTTCGAGGTGCCAAGCCCCGACTTGGTGAACATCCATTGCGCGCCCGCGACCCCCTGCCAGAACCAGGGCAGCCAGGAATAGAGTGAAACCGGCTTGGTGCTAACCTGTTGGAAATAGAATTCCATGTGGTCCTGCAGGTTGGCGCCGACGCCCGGCCGGTCTGCCTTTACCTCGATCCCCATTTCCTGCAGATGCGCGCCGGGCCCGATGCCCGACAGCATCAGGAGCTTCGGCGAATTGAAGGAGGAGGCCGAGACAATGACCTCGCGGTTCGCCTTGACGATCTCGATCTTGCCGCCCCGCTCGATTTCGACGCCGGTTGCCCGGCCGTTCTCGATCACCACCTTGTGGGCGTGGCCGTAGACGACCTCCACGTTCGGTCGTTTCAGCGCCGGTTTCAGATAGGCTGACGCGGCCGACCAGCGGCGACCGCCGAAAATCGTCTGCTCCATCAGTCCGAAGCCTTCCTGCTTCGAGCCGTTGTAGTCCTCGGTCGCCTCGAAGCCTGCCTGCTTGCCGGCCTCGATGAAGGCGCGAAACAGCGGGTTGCGGAAGACACCGCGCTGGACGTGCAGCGGTCCGTCCTTGCCGCGCCAGCCTTCCTCGCCGCCGTGGCTGTGCTCCATCCGCTTGAAGTAGGGGAGGACGTCGGCATAGGCCCAGCCTTGCGCGCCGAGCTCTTCCCAGCGGTTATAGTCCTCGGCGTGGCCGCGCACATAGACCATGCCGTTGATCGAGGAGGAGCCGCCGATCACCTTGCCGCGCGGCGCGGTGATCCGCCGGTTGTTCAGGTTCGGCTCGGGCTCGGAGAGATAGCCCCAGTTGTAGCGCTTCATGCTCATCGGCCAGGCAAGGGCGGCCGGCATCTGGATGAACGGCCCGAAATCGGAGCCGCCCGCCTCGATGACGATGACGGTAGTCTTGCCGTCTTCCGAAAGCCGGTAGGCGAGGGCGGAACCCGCCGAGCCGGAGCCGATGATGACGAAATCTGCCTGCTGCATGATGTGCTTCTTTTCCGATTCACCACCTCGTCCTCGGGCCCGCTGGTGAGCCGATCGGGACGAAGCGAAATTGAATGCTACCTGCCGGGACCGGCCGCCTGCTGCCTCAATAGGGCGCCTGCACCGGCCCCATGCCGACATAAACCGTCTTCAGCTCCGAATAGTGCTCCAGCGCGGCCAGCGAATTTTCGCGTCCGAAGCCGGATTGCTTGGAGCCGCCGAACGGGATTTCGACAGGGCAGAGATTGTAGGTGTTGATCCACAGCGTGCCCGCCTCGAGCTGGTCGACGACGCGATGGGCGCGCGTCAGGTCTGATGTGAAGACGCCGGCGGAGAGGCCGAATTCCGTCGCATTGCCGCGAGCGATCACCTCGGCCTCGTCGTCGAAGTCAAGCACGCACATGACGGGGCCGAAGATCTCCTCGCGGGCGATCGTCATCTCGTCGGTGACGTCGGCAAAGACCGTCGGCTGCACGTAGTAGCCTTCGCCGGAGACGTTGTTGGGGATGCCGCCACCGGTGACGAGGGTCGCACCCTCGGCCTTGCCCTTCTCGATGTAGGAGAGAACCTTGTCGCGCTGCGCCCAGGACACCATCGGCCCGAGCTGCGTCGCCTCGTCCATCGGATCGCCGATGGCGATCGCCTCGGTGCGGGCTTTCAACCGCTTGAGGAATTCCGCCTTGATCTTCCGCTGCACGAAGACGCGTGTGCCGTTCGAGCAGACCTGGCCGGTCGAATAGAAGTTGCCGAGCATGGCGCCGCCGACGGCGCTGTCGATATCGGCATCGTCGAAGACGATTAGAGGCGACTTGCCGCCGAGCTCCATGGTGACGTGCTTGAGGCTGCCGGCAGCGGCCGCGGCGACCTTGCGGCCGGTCGGAACCGAGCCCGTCAGCGACACCTTGGCGACATCAGGATGGTTGACCAGCAGCGGTCCCGTCTCGCGATCCCCCTGGATGACATTGTAGAGCCCCTTCGGCAGGCCCGCCTTATTAAGGATCTCGGCAATGGCAAGGGCCCCAAGCGGTGTGTTTTCCGACGGCTTGAAGACCATGGCATTGCCGGCGGCGAGCGCCGGTGCACCCTTCCAGCAGGCGATCTGCTGCGGATAGTTCCAGGCGCCGATGCCCACGCAGACGCCAAGCGGAACACGCTTGGTGTAGGCGAAATCGCCACCGAGCGGGATGTAGGAGCCATTGAGGCCGGCAGCTGCAATGCCGCCGAAGAACTCGAAGCTGTCGGCGCCTGATGTCGGGTCGGCGACGATCGTTTCCTGGATCGGCTTACCAGTATCCAGCGTCTCCAGTTCGGACAGCTCGCGATTGCGTTCGCGAATGAGGTCAGCGGCGCGCTTCAGGATACGGCCGCGCGCCGTCGGGCTCATCGCAGCCCATTCCGGCTGGGCGCGCTTGGCCGATGCGATCGCCTTTTCGACGATAGCAGGGGTTGCCGCGTGCAGCCGGGCGATGACTTCGCCGGTCGCCGGATAGATGCTTTCGATGACGCTGCCCGCGTCATCCTCGACATATTCGCCGTCGATGAAATGGGAGGCTTTCGGCTGGGCTCTGAGGGTCACTGAATCTGTCCTTTCGCAAGGGCGGCAAGCTGTGAATTGATATAGTCTTCGGTAAGCGCGATCGATGCCTCGATGCTGACAGGCGCCGACCTCAGACTTTGGCGGATGTAGAGCCCGTCGATCATCGCAGCCGCGCCTTCGGCAATGCGTTCTGCGGCATCGTAAGGGCAGAGCGCTTTCAGGTTGGCGATGAGGTTCGACTGCAGACGGCGGGCATAGATGACAAGGAAGCGCCGGGTTTCCTCGGAGCGCTGCGCCTCGGCATAGAAGGCCAGCCAGGCGGCGATAGTTGCCGGCGCGAACTGGTCTGCCTGGAAGCTGACGCGGATGACGGCGGAGAGCTTCTCGCGCGGTGCGTCAACCGCCTTCAGCGCAGTCACGACGTCGTCGCGCAGCTGCTTGAGGAGAGAGCGGACAGTCTCGATCAGCAGTTGTTCCTTGCTGCCGAAGTAATGATGCGCCAGCGCCGGCGACACACCGGCCTGCCGGGCAATTTCGGACATGGTGACAGTCAGCGAGCCGTGATCGCCGATCACGCGCAGCGCGGCATCGACAAGCGCCTTGCGGCGAACCGGCTCCATTCCGACCTTGGGCATCGCATCACTCCATGAAGATGCCATCCAGCATAATTTTGATTGACTGATCAATCAATAAAAATCTGGCAACACTTCCAGAAGGCTAACCTCTTCCAATTCCGCGATTTTGCGGCATATTCTTTTACCAACCAGGAGGTGTGCCATGGCAGATATTTCTGATCGACTGGGTTTTTCGTCACTGCAATCGAAATGGGGTTGGTTCGCGGCACTTGGCGTGCTGCTGATCGTCTGCGGCTTTATCGCGTTGGCAAACGTCGCGCTCGCAACCGTTGTCTCCGTCTACTATGTCGGAATCCTGATGCTGGTCGGCGGCGTGGTCTACCTGATCCACGCCTTTCAGGTGAGAAGCTGGGAGCAGGCGCTGGTTTGGGCCTTGAGCGGCGTTCTCTATCTGTTGGCCGGTTTCTTTGCCTTCGAGAATCCCCTTCTGGCATCGGCCGTGTTGACGCTGTTTCTGGCGATCGCCTTGCTCGTTGCTGGCGTGTTCCGAATCTGGGTCGGCTGGCGCATGCGCCCCGTGAAAGGATGGGGCTGGGTCCTTGTGAGCGGTATCATCACGGCGCTGGCTGGCGTGGTTATTGCGCTCGGATGGCCGGTCAACAGCCTTTGGATCCTGGGACTTTTCCTCGCCTGTGACCTTCTGCTGCAGGGTTGGTCGATGCTCGCTTTCGGTCTTGCGGTCCGTCGCTGACTTATGCCCGCAATTCACAGGCAGACATCACGGACTGTTTCCTTTTTGACAAGTATGTGAGTGGGGTCTAAAATTTCGCCCAATAAGAGGCAGCCGAGGCGGCGGCGTCGGCAATGCCGCGGACGGGTTAATCCGTCTCCCAGAGGACAGGCAGTGTCCGACGAGGCAAAGGGAGGAATCTCATGCCGATGGTTACCGTATCCATTTCGCCGCTGCAGGCTGCGGATATCCGCGCCGCTGTCGACAATGGCACCTATGCGTCAAGCAGCGAGGTTGTGCGCGAGGCCCTGCGCATGTGGGAGGCCGCCCGCAAACTCGGCGGATGCCCCGAAGGCGCCTTCGATCAGAGCGGCGTCTCCCGGGGTGCCAAATGCGTCGCTGACATGTTCGCCGATCATGAGGCTGAGAACAGGCATACAGCCTGACCAAGCCATTGATTGATCGATAAAATTCGATTCGAAAATGGACGTGGTTTCACAAAAGTTTCATATTCGGGAAAGGGTTCGTTGATCCTTCTCCGCCAGTTTCCCTGCGCAAAACAATAAGACACAGTGGAGATTGGCATGTCTTTGGCTGCCACCGTCGATCCGGCGCTTGTTCGTCGCTACGCCAGCGATCAGATCGTGACCCTTGCGAAACTCGTCATCGAGAACGCGTTCCAGCCCATCGTGGAAGCAGGGACGGGAGTGGCGTTCGGCTATGAATCGCTGATGCGCGGGCAGGAACGCATCGGCTTCAACTCCCCGATCGAAATCCTCGACGAGGCTCACAAGAACCAGCAGCTTCTGCAACTGGAGCAGATGGTGGCAAGCCGTGCGCTTGCGAAGTTCGCAACGCTGCCGCACTTTTCCAGTTCGACACTGTTCCTCAATCTCGATGTTCGGCTGATCCCGCATGGTGAGCGCCTGGTGGAAGGCCTGCTGCAGCACCTGAAGCTCGCCAATATTCCTCCGTCTTCCATCTGTTTCGAGTTTTCCGAACGCTTCGACAATACTAGCGTGCCCGAATTTGCGGCGCTCGTATCGCTTCTCCGCAAGGCCGGCTTCAAGCTCGCGATCGACGATTTCGGTGTCGGCCACGGCGAGATGAAGCTGCTCTGCGACCACCCGGTCGATTACCTGAAGATCGACCGCCATTTCATCGCCGACATCGACAGCAGCCCGCGCAAGCGCCATCTTCTGAAAAACATCGTCCACATCGCCCATGTGCTCGGCACTCGCGTCATCGCCGAGGGCATCGAGACGGAGGCGGAATTCGTCGCCTGCCGCGAGTTCGGCGTCGATCTCGTCCAAGGCTGGTTCGTCTCCCGCCCGACCACCCATGTCACCGAGTTGCAGCCGTCGTTTCCGCACCTGTTGGACCTCGGCAAGAGCAAGCGAAATCCGCAATCGCTCGACGAGATCCTGATCCGCAAGCAGATCGAGATGCTGCCGACAGTCTATGAAAACGACACGATCGACAGTGTCTTCGAGCTGTTCCGCCGCAATCCGCAGCAGGCGTTTTTCCCGGTGCTGAATGCGAACGGCGAGCCGCGCGGTATCCTGCACGAACGCCATCTGAAGGAATACATCTACCAGCCTTTCGGTCGCGACCTCCTGAAGAACAAGGTCTACGAGCGAACGATCTCCCACTTCGTCGAGATGGCGCCGATCGTCGGGCTTGATTCCGATACCGAACAGCTAATGGCGATCTTCGCCAACATGGAAGGCACGAACTGCCTGCTTTTGACCGACAACATGCGCTATGCGGGTGTCGTGTCAGCCGCCTCGCTCATCAAGGTCATGAATGAGAAGAAGCTGAAGACGGCCCAGGACCAGAACCCTCTGACCGGACTGCCGGGCAACAGGGCGATCCGCGACTTCATGCGCGAGTCCAGCCTCGATGGCGACGAGAAGCGTCACTTCTGCTACTGTGATTTCGACAACTTCAAGCCGTTCAACGATGCCTATGGCTTCCATCTCGGCGACCACGCGATTTCGCTCTTTGCCGCCCTCATGCGCCGCTATTTTTTCGCCGAACGTCATTTCCTCGGGCATGTCGGCGGCGACGATTTCTTCATCGGCGTCCGCGGCTGGGCCAAGGAAGAGCTGACAGAAATTCTCGACCGCCTGATCAGCGATTTTCACGACGATGTGCTCGGCCTCTATTCCGATACGGATCGCGCCGCTGGCAGCATTCGCGGCCATGACCGCGCAGGCGTCGAGGCACTGTTCCCGCTGATGCGCTGCTCGATCGGCGTGCTGGAGCTACCGGAAGGTCTTGTCATCGACGACACCAATCGCGTCAGCGCCGAAATTGCTCACATTAAGGCCGAGGCTAAGGAAAGCGAGGAGGGGCTCGTCTTCCACCTCCTGGTCGAGACGAATTGACGCCATCCGTTCTTCCTGCCTTCTCAAATCCGAAGCGCTGGACTATCTCACGTGCTTTCGGAACGAGGAGACCGGACCATGTCTTTGCCCACGCAGATGCGCTTCATCGACCTGCCGAGCTTCGGCGCGCCTGAAGTGATGCGGATTGCCACCGGACCCTTGCCGATACCGGGCGAGGGGCAGCTTCTCATTCGCACCGAGGCGATCGGCGTCAACCGGCCCGACGTCGCTCAGCGTCAGGGCACCTATCCCCCGCCCAAGGACGCAAGCCCGATCCTCGGACTTGAGATGGCGGGCGAGATCGTTGGCGTTGGCGCTGGCGTCAGAGATTTTGCCGTCGGCGACAAAGTCTGCGGCCTGACGAACGGCGGCGCCTATGCCGAATATTGCCTGCTGCCCGCCGGCCAGGCGCTCCGTTTCCCGAAAGGCTACGATGCGGTCAAGGCGGCCGCCCTCCCGGAGAACTACTTCACCGTCTGGGCCAACATGTTCCAGATGGCCGGGCTGACAGAAGGCGAGAAGGTCCTCGTGCACGGCGGCTCGAGTGGTATCGGAACGACCGCCATCCAGCTTGCGCGGGCCTTCGGCGCTGAGGTCTACGCGACCGCCGGTTCGCAGGAGAAATGCGACGCCTGCGTCAGGCTCGGCGCAAAGCGGGCCATCAACTATAAGACCGACGATTTTGCAGAGGTCATCAAGACCGAGACGGGCCACGGTGTCGATATCATCCTCGATATGATTGGTGCTGCCTATTTTGAGCGGAACGTGGCATCGCTTGCGAAGGACGGCTGCCTCTCGATCATCGCCTTTCTCGGCGGCGCTGTCGTGGAAAAGGTCAATCTAGCGCCGATCATGGTCAAACGGCTGACGATCACCGGCTCGACGCTGCGCCCGCGCACGCCTGAGGAAAAGCGCGCGATCCGGGACGATCTCCTTTCCCAGGTCTGGCCGCTTCTCGATGAAGGCAAGCTTGCGCCTATTATCGATACCGTCGTTCCTTTCGAGGACGCCGCCAAGGCGCATCGGCTGATGGAAACGAGCGGTCACATCGGAAAGATCATGCTGCGGATCTAGGCCGGTCGCGGGACCGGTCGGGGGGCTCTTTCAAGGAACAGCAGTAGGCCAACCGAAGCGAGACCGACCACGGCGGCAAGCAGTGCTGTGCCTGAATATCCTGTGAAGCCGGTCCCGGCGGCGAAGATCGACGCACTGATGCCGTTTGCGATGAACGTGTTGACCGAGACCAGCGAACTGCCGAGTCCCGGGCGATCGGCAATCAGGTCCTGCAGGTAGGTGATCGGTACGCTGAGGATGGCTGCAGCACCGCAGGCGTTGACCAGCACGAGGGCATAGATCTGCCAGGGCGCCGAGGCAAAGCTCAGCAATATCAGATACAGACAATAGATGAGCGCTCCGAGCGCAAGCACATGCACGTTGCGGAAGCGCCGCTGCAGCGCGCCCCACATCAGCATGAACGGCATTTCCAGGAAGGCGACGAGGCCGGCCATGAAACCGACATCGACCACCGTGCCGCCTGCGGCATCGGTAATGATCAACGGCGAAACGACACTGTTCAACCGCTGCAAGCCGAGCAGCAGCGCCATGAGGCAGACCCTCACCAGCACATGAGGGGAAAAAATCCTGCCGAGCGACGAGAAAAAGCCGATATTCAGGGAAGGGGAGGCTGCGCCCGCCGGCGCAGGCTTGGCCACGAACAGGTAGAGGCAAAAGCAGGTCAGGCTCGCGAGAGCCGCAATGCCATAGGCCGGTGTCATCGATTGCGAATTGATGAGGTACAGGCCGATCAGGCCAGGCGCCAGCGCCCAGGAGCCCGAGAACAGCGCGCGAACCGTGGACGTGATCGCTGCAGCCTTTCCGCGGTCCATCGTGTTCGTCGTCGCGCGGATACTGGCCAACAGGATCGAATAGGTGGAATTGCTGATGGGGATCAGCACCAATATGCCGAACATGAAGACTGCGGCGGTGCGGAATTCGTAGATCATTCCGAAGCCGAGCATGCCGCACACCGACAGCGCCAGCACCAGCGGGCGCCGATCGCTGAGCCCGTCGGACCAGATGCCGAGCGTCAGGCTGGTAGAGACGTTGACCAGCGCCGCAAGGAAGATCAGCCCGGAATAGCTGCGGTCGGACAGGCCGAGTTCGTTGATGCCGATGATCGATTGATAAGGCATCGTCGAGGCATAGGTGAAGGCGAGCGCAACCAGCGTCAGCGCTGGGACACGGATTTGACGATCGCGGAGGATGGACGAAAAAGCGGATGGCATGGCGTGATTCCCGATGCCCCTGATATAAACCAGTAGTGTGCTTTCGAATAACCAGAGTTTGTGATGGCAGCGGTCAAATCACGTGATGGGTGGTCCCATGCCGTGATCGCGGCCGGTCGACAAGAGCCGATCCGCCCAATCGCTGGGATGGAAACGAGCGGTCACATCGGCAGATCATGCTGCGTCTGTGACCGCTCGCACGTCGCTCACCGGGCCTGCCGTTCGGCGGGCGACGAGAGGGTCAGAGACGTTGCGACCGCGATCAGGCCTGGAAGGGCCATCAGGACGTAGAGCCAGTGGGCAGCCGAGACGCTGCCGGCAACCCCGCCAGGGTTCACCAGTCCGGTGCTGTTGACGATCACACCGGCGACGGCGGCGCCGAAGGCGCTGCCGAGGGACTGTACCGTCGAGATCGCGGCCGAAGCCTTGTCCTGTTCGGAGTTATCGACAAGGCTCAGGACCTTGGTCACCAGATGCGCCCAGCCAAGGCCAACACCGAAACCCATCAGGAACATGCCGATGACAGCCGGGCCGAGAATGGCCAGGTTGCCCGATTGGTTATCCGCTGCGAGGAAGATGGTCAGCGAGGCAACCGCAATCATCTCGATCACGCAGCCGGCGGCGATCGCCGCGCTGGCACGCTTTTCGGACAGCGTTGCGCTGAAGAAGGCGGCAAAGGTCCAGCCGAGCGCGACAAGGGCGGTCAGATAGCCTGACACCAGCGGCGTCACGCCATGCAGGGCCTGCAGGAAATAGGGTATGTAGATGTCGCTTGTGAGCACCAGCAGTAGCACGAACATCGTCAGGTAGACACGTGCCACAGGCTTTGCGAGCGTGACCGCGCCTGTCGGGAGGAGACGGTTCCTGCCGCGACGTTCGACCGATAGCATGGAGACGATCGCGACAATCGATGCTGCAATCAACAATGCTTTGAAGCTTGTCACATCGATCGTTCCGGCAATGCTGACCAGCATCACGGCGGCAAGCAGCAAGGCAATCTGCAGGATCGGGGTCTTGCCATGGGCGCGGTCATCCTCGGCGCGTGGCAGCAGCCAGGGCGCAAGCGACGCCATCAGCACGCAGAGCGGGACGAGCACCATGAAGGCGTGGCGCCACGCGTTGCCTTCGGAAAACAAGCCGCCGAGGCTGGGTCCGACCAGGGTCGAGACACCCCAGATGGCGGCATAGAGGGTTGATGCCTTCTGCCACAGCGGCTCTGGGTAGGCGAAGCGAATGAAAGCATAGGCAAGCCCGGCAAGAATACCGGCGCCGAATCCCTGTACCGTACGCCCGGCCAGCACAAATGGCATTGCCGGGGCAAGCGCGCAGACCAGGCTGCCGGTGCCGAAGATGAGCGCGCCTGCGACGTAGACACTGCGCAAGCCGATGCCTCGAGGACGCGTCGCGACAAAGATCGACCCCAGGACCGCAGCGGCAACGAAGAGCGTCGTCATCCATGACAGCAGTTCTAGCCCGCCGATGTCGCGCACGATCGACGGCGCGATTGTCGCGGTGATGTAGGTCTCAACCGCGTAGAGGGTGACGCCACCGCCGAGCATGAGTGTCGCGGGCAAAAGCGGCGCGGAAAACAGGTGAAAGACGGATGGCCTGTCTGCGGAAATCTCTTCAATGCCGGTCATGTCTAATGCCTTGTGTGCTTCCCGGGATATGCATTATTTTTGCAAGTTATTATTTGGAAAAAATACACCGCCATGTTATTAAAGCAAGTGCAAGCTTGGAAAAATAGATGAGACAATCCCCGGCCAACCGAATCCTGCTGCTAATCAAAACGGAAGGACCTCAACTTGCCGCGACACTCGGCTCAAAGCTCGGCATATCGTCGGAAGCCGCCCGTCAGCAATTGACGAAGATGGCGGAGGATGGGCTGGTCGAAGCAGTGAACGAAAGTGCGACCGGCAGGGGGAGACCGAGACAGCTCTGGAACCTGACCACTGCCGGCAACCAGACCTTTCCCGATGGCCATGCGGAACTCACCGCCACGATCCTGAGCACGCTGGTCGCGCAGCTGGGGACGCCGGCCCTGGATGCGGTCATTTCCGCCCGCGAAGCGGATACCCTCAAGCGCTACCGCAAGGAAGTCGACGCTGCCGACACGGGATCGCGTGTGCGGCAGCTCGCCGCCATACGCACTAGCGAAGGATACATGGCCGACAGCTGGGAAGAGGCGGACGGTTCGCTTCTGCTTGTCGAAAACCACTGCCCGATCTGCGCCGCCGCAAGCGTCTGTGCCGGTTTTTGCCGCTCCGAGCTGGAGACCTTTCGCGCCGTCCTCGGCGCCAAGGTCGAGCGCGAGGAACATATCCTGCTCGGCGCCCGCCGTTGCGCCTATCGCGTCACGCCGCTTTGAGCGGCGCCGCGGTACAGGAGTCGACGAAAGGCAATTGCTTTATCGACGCGACTCGCTATGCGTGACGCATCTGCCTACATGATCAGGACCAAGCCATGACCAATCCCGTCACCGTCGAAGTCACCCGAGGCTCGCTCGTTGAAAGCCGCCATCGCGGCGCCGTCGTTGCCGTGGATGGTGATGGAAAGATCGTGTTCTCGATCGGCGACATCGACGCGCCAACCTTCCCGCGTTCTGCCTGCAAGGCGATGCAGGCGCTGCCGCTGATGGAAAGCGGTGCTGCGGACGCCTATGGCTTCGGCGACAAGGAACTGGCGCTGGCCTGCTCCTCGCACAATGGCGAGGACGAGCATGTGGCGCTCGCCGCCGCCATGCTGGCGAAAGCCGGTCGCGATGTCGAAACGCTGGAATGCGGCGCTCATTGGTCCTCGAGCCAGAAGGTGCTGATCCACCAGGCGCGCACGATCGACAAGCCGACGGCATTGCACAACAACTGCTCCGGCAAGCATGCCGGCTTCATCTGCGCTTGCTGCCATCAGGACATCGATCCGAAGGGATATGTCGGCTACGACCATCCGCTGCAGGCCGAAATTCGCGGCGTCATGGAAAGCCTGACGGGTGCGGCGCTCGGCCGTGACAACTGCGGCACGGACGGCTGCTCCATCCCGACCTACGCGGTTCCCTTGCGCGGCCTGGCGCAGGGCTTTGCCAAGATGGCGACCGGCAATGGCCTCGAGCCGCTCCGCGCCAAGGCTTCCCGCCGGCTGTTCGATGCCTGCATGGCCGAGCCCTTCTATGTGGCCGGAACGGGCCGCGCCTGCACCGCGCTGATGGAGGCTGCACCTGGTCGCATCTTCGCCAAGACGGGGGCCGAGGGTGTCTTCTGCGCGGCGATCCCCGAGCAGGGAGTCGCGATAACAGTCAAATGCGACGACGGCCATTCGCGTGCCTCCGAGGCAATGGTTGCCGCCGCCCTCAGCCGCTTCTTCGGCAAGGAGGATGCGATTCGCGCGCGCCTGGCCGCCATGGCGACCGTCCAGATGCACAATTGGAACGGTATGCATGTTGGTGATATTCGCGCGACGGCTGCGTTGACTGCATAAGCCGTTCCGGAACGGGACAGTCTCGCTGCGAAAATAGAAGTTGCTAATGTATGTGAAACTACAGCCCACGAGAACGGATGCGGTTTTTGTGGGCTGAGTTACCCTTTTGCCCAGTACATCGAACGCCATGAGGGCAGGATATGTTTGCGGGCCGCTATCTTTGGTGGATGTTGATCGCCATCGCGATCTTCCTCTTCTTCACCATGTGTTTTGACTACGTGACCTGGCTGACGGTCGTTTTGTCCGGCTGCGCGCGGATCGCCGGCTCCTGCGGGCCGATCATCGTCACCATGACCGGTTCCATGAAACCGTCGGGCGTCTACCTAGCGGGGGGCATCATCCTCGTCATGACGCTTGCCCGCATCCACTATCTGTCGATGAACTGGATCTGGGGCGTGATTGTCGCAATCTGGTTCGTTGCATCGGCGCCGTTTCCGCTGCTCCTCGCCAACGGCTGGACCGGCCAGTTGAAGCCGGAGGCCGTGCTGGATGGGCTGCCGGTGGCGTTCCTGTTTTTTGTGATCTTCTGCGCCTATATCGGCTGGTCGTTTGAAGAGAGTGGCGGGCGGCCGTTTGGTGCGTGGCCTGCGCTGCGCGCAATCATTTCCGTCACCGCCGTCTATGGCGCGCTATTGGCGCTGTCGGAAGCACCCGCCTTCGCGACCATCCCGGGTCGTGTGCTTGGCGAGATGCGGCTTTCGACGTCAATTGCTGCGCTACAGCCCGGATTGCATGACGTCCTGACCCTCTGGGCCGGCCGCGACACGTTCGCCTATATCGTCTTCGCTGTCTTTGTCGTCGGTCTCGCTGCGAGCCTGTTGCCACAGAACCTCGAGGAACTCAGGGCGCGCTTCGTCCCGCCGTTCATGCTTCGAGGATCTCGGCAGTAAGATTGCGATAGGGCTCTATGGCTGCCGCTGGGATATCAGAGGCGACGATCAGCCCCGATACGCCTGAGATCGGAAGGACCTGGCAGGGAGAGACGTGGTCGAACTTCTCCTCCGTTAGCGGCACGTAGGTTTCGGCCGCGCAGGATGCGATGTGCCGCTTGATGGCCGCCTCCTCGAAGTCGCCTGTCGACAGCCCGTGTACGGGATGCACAGCCGTCACGCCGAGAAAGAACATACCCGGCCGAAGCTGCGAGATCGCGGCCATCGCAACGGCGCCGACCGCGACCATCGAGTGCTTGTAGAGCTTGCCGCCGATCAGGATGACGCTCGCCGTCGGGTGGTGTTCCAGCTCCGCAGCGATCGTCGGACTGTGCGTCGCGACCGAGAACGCAAAGTCGCGCGGCAGTTGCCGGGCAATCTCCGCCGTCGTCGTCCCGCCATCCAGAAAGATCAGCTGCCCGGGTTGCACGAGCGAGGCGGCCTTTCGTCCCAACCGCGCCTTCGCCTCGGACGAAACACTCTTTCGCGTCGAGAAATCCGGCAGCTCGGGCGCAACAGGCATCGCCCCGCCGTGAACACGCTTCAGCAAACCTTCCGCCGCCATCTCCCTGAGGTCGCGGCGGATCGTGTCCTCCGAAAGCGAGAAGTCTTCGGCGACACGTTTGGCAATCACCTGGCCGTCTCGCCTGAGAATATCGAGGATCAACGATCTGCGCTGGGTCGTAAGCATGCCTTCATCCCGTATTAGCACGAACTATCGTGAAATTGCACGAAATGAATCGACAATCAAGAAATATCGTGCAGTTATCGGCCATCTCGTGCATGAAGCCGAGGGAAATGGAGCTTGATGATGTTGATCTTGATTGCTGGTCCCTACAGGTCCGGAACCGGTGATGACCCGGAAAAAATGGCTGCCAATCTGCAGCGGCTGGAGCAGCCCTCGCACAGGCTGTTCCAGGCGGGCCATGTACCGATGATTGGAGAATGGGTGGCGCTCCCCGTGTGGAACGCGGCCGGCGGCAAGGCTGTCGGCGATGATCTCTACGAGGAAATCTTCCACCCCGTTGCCGGCCGCCTGCTGCAGCTTTGCGATGGCGTGCTGCGGCTTGAGGGCGAATCGAAAGGCGCCGACAATGATGTTCGCATCGCGCGCGAACGCGGCATCCCGGTCTGGCACCGGATCGAGGATGTCCCCGGCTGTGCTTGAGGCAGGCTGACTTTTAAGAGGCCGGCTCGCCGGCCTCGATCTGTGCGTTTGCGGAGAGCCGCGCTATAAAGTCAGCATCGAAGGGAGGTGACATGAAAGAGGTCGCCTCCGGAGAGAACGGATCACTGCGAATGATTGAGGGACAGTCACACTTCCGGCCTTTCGGCTTATCCTGTTGGGGTTTTGCGGATCTCAACAAGGGAGTTGGAAGCATGACTGCCTCTTATGATTATCATATCGGCGTCGACTATCACAAATCCTACAGCCACCTGGTGGTCCAGGAGAGCGGTGGCAAGACGCTGCGCTCCGGCCGCGTGAAGAACGACCGCCAGTCGCTTGGCGGGTTTCTCGAACGCTACCGTCAGAACTCGCATGCGGTTGTCGAGGCGACCCGCAACTGGATGGTGATCTACGACTGGCTCGACGACATT